>NZ_JBHWDV010000004.1:0-367334 GCF_042734445.1 Streptomyces sp. NPDC059649 | reverse complement strand
TCCGTCGGGCACCCGGTCCGTTGGGCCTTCCGAGGACCCGCCGGGCGGACCGGCCGGTCCGCCCGGCGGGCGCTCCGGTCCGTCAGGCTTCCGAGCCGTTGGTCCGGTCCGTGCCGTTGGTGCCGCCCTGGCCGCCGCGCGAGCCGCCGCCGAAGACCGTGTCCCGCAGCTTGCCGCCCAAGTCGCCCGCACCGCCCGCGATATCGCGGACCAGGCCCATCAGCGGGTCCTTGCTGTTGCGCACCGACTCGGCGTAGTGCGCCGCCGAGTCCCGGAACGAGTCGGACACCGAGGTGTCCTTGTCCTCGTCGCGGCGGGGGTAGTGGCCGTCCATGATCCGCTGGTACTCGCGGCTGGCCGCCCACTTCTTCAGCTCGGCCGCCCGCACGGTCGTGAACGGGTGGCTGCGCGGCAGGAGGTTGAGGATCTTCAGCACGGAGTCGCGCAGATCGCCGCCCGACTCGTACTCGTCGGCCTGCTTGAGGAAGGCGTCGACGTTCATCTCGTGCAGGTGATTGCCGCCCGCCAGCTTCATCAGACCGCGCATGGAGGCCTGCAGGTCCTGCCCGACCAGCAGCCCGGCGCGGTCCGCGGACAGCTCGGACTTGCGGAACCACTCGCGCAGCGCCGTCACGATCGCCATGATCGCGACGTTGCCCAGCGGGATCCAGGCGACCTTCATGGCGAGGTTCGTCAGGAACAGCAGGATCGTGCGGTAGACCGCGTGCCCGGACAGGGCGTGGCCGACCTCGTGGCCGACGACCGCGCGCATCTCCTCCTCGTCGAGCAGCTCGACCAGGCCGGTCGTCACCACGATGATCGGCTCGTCCAGGCCGATGCACATGGCGTTGGGCTGCGGGTCCTGATTGACGTACATCGGCGGGACCTTCTCCAGGTCCAGGATGTAGCAGGCGTCCAGCAGCATGTCGTGCAGGTGCGAGAACTGCTGGTCGCTGACGCGCACCGAGTCCGACAGGAACAGCAGCCGGAGACTGCGCTCCGGCAACAGGCCGCTGAGCGTCTTGAAGACGGTGTCGAACCCGCTGAGCTTGCGCAGGGCGACCAGCGCCGAGCGGTCCGCGGGGTGCTCGTACGACCGCGAGGAGATTCCGGGGAATCGCCGCCGGTCCCGGCTCGGTACACGCGCGCTGCCGTCTGGGCTCTCCGTCATTGGGGCCTCCCCCTCTTCGACTGCGTGAGTTTCAGACTAGAGGACGCCACTGACAGGCGAATGGATGCTCGGGCGTAGGCTGGCGATCGCACCAATGACCGCACAGGCCCGTACAAAAGACCCACGGGCCGGTACCCGAGGAGCGCCGCCATGCCGCATCCGAGCCTGCTGCTCGCCGCAGCCGAGCAGACCGCCAGGGACGGCGGCCCCGGATGGATCCTGCGCACCGTGATCATCGTCGGCGTGCTCGGCGCCGTCCTGCTCGCGTGGTTCCTGCTGCGCGGCTACGGCCAGGACTGACCGGCCGGGACCGCACCCCGTAAGGCGCGAGGGCGCGGCCGGGCGCATCCGGGTGGAGTCGCCGTGAGCCCGTGGTGAGCCGACGCATACGATGTGGTGGAAGTCTCTGCCCGCACCGAGCCCGGATTGGTCCTGCTGACGATGAGCCTGCACACCACCGCACAGTCCCTGGTTTCCCTCGCCGCCGAACCCGGCCACGAGGGCGGTCACGCCAGCCTCAGCCCTTTCCTGACCGGCGGCGGTGCCCTGTTTGTCCTGCTCCTCCTGCTGTGGGTCACGACCCGCTTCAACCGGGACCGCTGAGCCCCGGCACCCGGCCCCCGGCATCGCGCGACGCCCAGTAGGGTCTGCACGCATGGGAGAGCACACAGGGCCCGTGAAGCGGCGACTCGGAGTGATGGGCGGGACGTTCGACCCGATCCACCACGGACACCTGGTCGCCGCCAGCGAGGTGGCCAGCCAGTTCCACCTCGACGAGGTCATCTTCGTGCCGACCGGGCAGCCGTGGCAGAAGAGCCACAAGAAGGTGTCCCCGGCCGAGGACCGGTATCTGATGACGGTCATCGCGACCGCATCGAACCCGCAGTTCTCCGTCAGCCGCATCGACATCGACCGCGGCGGCAAGACGTACACGATAGACACGCTGCGTGATCTGCGCGCGGAGCACCGTGACGCGGATCTGTTCTTCATCACCGGCGCCGACGCGCTCAGCCAGATCCTGACCTGGCACGATGCCGCGGAGCTGGTGTCGCTCGCCCACTTCATCGGGGTGACCAGGCCCGGCCACGTCCTCGCGGACCCCGGGCTGCCCGAGGGGGCGGTGTCCCTGGTCGAGGTGCCCGCGCTGGCCATCTCCTCGACCGACTGCCGGGCGCGCGTCGCCCAGGGGGATCCGGTCTGGTACCTGGTGCCGGACGGTGTGGTGCGCTACATCGACAAAAAACAGCTGTACCGCAACGACCGCTGACGGGGCTGACGGAAAGGGGCACCGGTGAGCGACCGACACGATCCGTACGGGCCGCAGGACCCGTATGCCCGCGACCCTTACGCCCAGGAGCAACAAGGGCAGCAGGGACAGCCGGGCTACACCTACGACGCCTACGGGCAGCCGGTCTACCACGACGCCGCCCGGCCGCAGTACGAGCAGCAGCACGACCCGTACGGCGGGCACCCCACCCCGTCCGCCTACGAGGGCTACGACCCGTACGGCACGCCGCAGGGCCACCAGGCGCAGCAGACCTACGAGGGCCAGCAGCAGACCTACCAGGGGCAGCAGGGTCAGCAAGCCGGCCCCGACTATGGCTACGACCCTTACGGCCGTGGCCAGGGCCAGGCCGGAACCGGCCATCCTCAGCAGTACGACCCGTACGGCCGGCCGCAGCAGGCGGCCTCCCAGCAAGCAGCCCCCCAGCAGGCGCCCCCGCAGGAGTGGATCCCGCAGCAGGCCCAGCAGTCGCCGTACGAGCAGCTCTCCTACGAGGAGCAGCGCTACGGCGCTCCGGCACCCGGTGGCCGCGAGGACGCCCGGCGGCCGGCCGGTGGGCACGGCGCCGCGTCGGACGGCCCGATGGGAAAGACGGCGAGCGGCCCGGGCGACGGTCCGGGTGGTGCCTCTTCCGGAGCCCCGGACTACGGCACCGAACAGTTCTCCTTCATCGAGGAGCCCGACGAGGACTCCGAAGACGTCATCGACTGGCTGAAGTTCACCGAGAGCCGCACCGAGCGGCGCGAGGAGGCCAAGCGGCGCGGCCGGAGCCGGATCATCGCGCTGTCGGTCCTCCTGGTCCTCCTGGTGGCCGGTGGTGCGGGCTATCTGTGGTGGGCGGGCAAGCTGCCCGGACTGGCCGGCCCGGACACCGGCCGGACCGCCGCGGCCGGCGGCCAGAAGCGCGATGTCCTCGTGGTGCACCTGCGGGACACCAAGACGGGCAACAGCTCGACCGCGCTCCTGGTGGACAACGAGACCACCCACAAGGGCACCACCGTCCTGCTGCCCAACAGCCTTGTGGTCCCCAAGGACGACGGCAGCAGCACCACGCTCGGCAAGGCCGTGAAGGACGACGGCGCCGAGCCCACCCGTGACGCCCTGAACAGCCTCCTGGGCGCCGACCTGAAGGCCACCTGGCGGCTGGACACGCCCTATCTGGAGAACCTCGTCGAGACGGTCGGCGGGATCACCCTCGACACCGACGCCACCGTGCCCGGCGCCAAGAAGGGCGCCTCCCCGGTGGTCAAGCAGGGCCGCGCACAGGACCTGGGCGGCCAGGCGGCCGTCGCCTACGCCACCTACCGGGCGCCCGGCGAGCCGCAGACCCGGCAGCTCCAGCGCTTCGGCCAGGTCATGCAGGCGACGCTGAAGAAGGTCTCCAGCGATTCGGACGGCGCCACGGCCACCGTCAAGGCGCTCCTGCAGGTCCTCGACCCGCCGCTCACCGAGGCCCAGTTGGGCAGTTCGCTGGCGCAGCGGGCAGAACTGGCGAAGACCGGCGCCTACCGCACGACCCTGCTGCCCGTACAGGCCGACGGCACCGTCAGCCAGGCCACCGCGGCCGGCGTCGTCAAGGACGTGCTCGGCGGCACGGTCAAGAGGGCCGCCCCCGACACCACCGCCCGGGTGGCCGTCCGGAACGCCACCGGCAACAAGGCGGCCACCGGCAAGGCGCAGGTCGCCCTGCTCAACGGCGGCTACACCTTCGTCGACGACGGCAGCGAGGGCGCGGCCCGGGCCGTCTCCCAGGTGACGTACGCCGACGCCGCTTCGAAGGCGAAGGCCGCCGAGGTGGCCAAGACGCTGGGCCTGCCGGCCGGTGTGGTCCGGCAGGGCAAGGGCGCCGGGAACGCCGACATCACGGTGGTCCTCGGGCAGGACTTCAAGGGCTGACGGGAGGGGGCGGTCCGCCGCAGGACCGCCCCGCCCCGACCCGTCACCGGTGGTCCGGGGCCGCCGGAACCGCCCCTGACCAGCCCGTATGTGTGATGTGACCCGCTGGTTCGAAAACTCGGCCGGGTGTGTCAGTGGTCCGTGAGACCCTTGAGGGGTACCTGACCGCCGATCCGGTTGCCCTCGGGGACCGCGGCGCGCGCCGCGGCGGGGCCGAGTGCCCACCCCGTGACCGGCCGGAGAAGCAGCCCTCGACCCGGAAAGCCGCTTGTGACCGCCACGGACCGCTCCATCGAGCTCATCAACGCCGCAGCCCAGGCCGCGGCCGACAAGCTCGCGCACGACATCATCGCGTACGACGTCAGTGACGTCCTCTCGATCACCGATGCCTTCCTGCTGGCCTCGGCCCCCAGCGACCGCCAGGTGAAGTCGATCGTCGACGAGATCGAGGAACGGCTCACCAAGGAACTCGGCGCCAAGCCGGTCCGCCGGGAGGGCGACCGCGAGGCCCGCTGGGTGCTGCTCGACTACGTCGACATCGTCGTGCACATCCAGCACAGCGAGGAGCGGGTGTTCTACGCGCTCGAGCGGCTGTGGAAGGACTGCCCGGAGATCGGTCTCCCCGAGGACGCCAAGGCCACCCGCGGCAAGGCCGCCGCACACGCCGAGGCCGCTGCGGGCGGGCAGGACGGAGAACTGCTCTGAACGGCACGAAGCGGGCGTCGGGCCGCCGCATCGTCCTGTGGCGGCACGGCCAGACGGCCTGGAATCTGGAGCGCCGCTTCCAGGGATCCACGGACATCGAGCTGACCGATACGGGGCTGGCCCAGGCCCGGCGCTCGGCCCGGTTGCTCGCCGCCCTGCGGCCGGACGCGATCATCGCCTCCGACCTCCGGCGCGCGGCCGCCACGGCGAGTGAGCTGGCCGCGCTCACCCGGCTCGACGTGACCCATGACGCGGCCCTGCGCGAGACGTACGCGGGTTCCTGGCAGGGGCTGACCCACGAGGAGATCCTCGCGCGCTACGGCCAGGAGTACACCGCCTGGAAGCGCGGGGAGCCGGTGCGGCGCGGCGGCGGCGAGCTGGAGACCGAGGTCGCCGACCGGGCCGCGCCCGTGGTGCTCAACCACGCCGACAAGCTGCCCGAGAACGGCACCCTGGTCGTGGTCAGCCACGGCGGCACGATCCGCACCACCATCGGGCGGCTGCTCGGCCTGGAGGCCCACCACTGGGAGGGCCTGGGCGGTCTGTCGAACTGCTGCTGGTCCGTGCTCGGCGAGGGCGCGCGCGGCTGGCGCCTGTTGGAGCACAACGCCGGCACCCTGCCGGAGCCGGTGCTCGGCGACGACGTCTGACCCCCGCGGCGGCCGGGCACCCCCGGATTTCACATCTGGGCAGGTCGCAGGCTAAAGTTCTTCTTGTTCGCGGCGCCGCCGGGGAAATCCCCGGAGGAGCGGACAAGACCCGGGGCTATAGCTCAGTTGGTAGAGCGCCTGCATGGCATGCAGGAGGTCAGGAGTTCAATTCTCCTTAGCTCCACAACCCGGATGATCCCGCCTCCAGATGGAGGCGGGATCATTGCGTATGTGCGGACCCGCGCGGCCCGGCCCGCTGTGAGGACGGACCTGACCTGGGGGGCCGTCCGTGGCAGAATCGGACGGCGCCGCCAGGGGAGGAGAAACAGCGATGCCCACGAGCTTGCTCGGGGAGGTCGATGACCTGCTCCGCATCGCTGAGGCGGGCGCCGGCACCGGCTCTGCCCTGCAGTGCCCCTCGTGCGGCTCGTCGCACGTCGCCCAGGTGCTGGGCGACAACGGCGGCGTCTCCTTCGTTTGTACGGCCTGCGGCCACAGTTGGAGCTGATGGATGGGCGCCCACAGCAGGAAATGTGACTGGTGCGGCAGCGGAACGCCGATCGTGCGCGACATGGAACCGGTCAACACCGACTACCAGTACTGGTGCGAGGAATGCGCCCGCGCCCTGGTCATAAAGGGCGACCCGATCGAGACCTACCGGGAGCTCGACGGGGAGCCGATCTACGGGCGGCTGCTCGACGAGCACTGCACGCTCAAGCGCTTCTACTCGTTCGCCACGGCCTGACCGGCGTCGCCCGCCAACTGGCGCGCGTTCCGGACGCCTTGCGTCGGATGCCCGTGCCGTTCTGACACCTTCCCGGGCAGCTCCGGAGGCTTCCCGGCAGTTCCGTACGGTTCCGGTCGGTTCCGGTCGGTTCCGGTCGGGCGGAACTGTCGTGAGCCGGCCCGGCGTTGGACCGGTCGACGGCGTGCCGACCGGCGCCCCTTCCGCGTCAACCGCGGGCGGCGGGGGAGCGGTTGGCCCGCCACAGCCGGGCCCCGGCCAGCGCCAGCACGGCCAGCCCGGCGAGCGGATAGACGTCGGAGAGCAGCATCTGGATGCCGTTCTGGTGCAGTTCCTGGTGCTGGTGCCAGCGGTGTGGCACCCACCACAGCGCGAAGGAGCAGAAGAGGAGGCCGAGCGTGACGGTGATCACCCACCGGCGGCGTGCGCCGGTGCCGGTCCGGTCGAGCGCCTCGGAGCCGAGCAGGATCAGCACCGGCACGCACCACACCCAGTGGTGGGACCAGGAGACCGGGCTGATCAGGAGGGCGGTCATGGCGCAGGCGACGGCCGCCCAGGCGCGCCCGCCGTCGGCCGGGGGCGCCTCGGCCCCGCGCAGCAGCGCCCCGGCGGCCAGTGCCAGGCCGGCGAGCGCGGTCAGCCCGGCAAGTACGGCCCAGGAGGCGCCGGGGTCGTGGCTGTGCAGCAGCCGGGCGAGTGCGCCGCGCAGCGACTGGTTCGCGGTGATCTCCACCTCACCGACCCGGTCGGCGGCGAACACGATCCCGGTCCAGAAGCGGTGCGAGTCGCGGGGCAGCGCGACGGCGGAGAGGACGGCGGTGGCGAGGAAGGTCGCGGTGGCCACGGCGGCCTGCCGCAGCCAGGGGTTCCAGGCGGCGCGCGGTCCGGCGCCGGAGCGCAGCCGCCGCCCGGCCCGGACGGCGCCGGCCACGGCCAGGAAGACGGCGAACAGCGCCGGTGTGAGCTTGATGCCGGCCGCGATACCGATGCCGATACCCGCGAACCGGTGGGTGTCCTTGCGGGTCAGGTCCCACAGTACGAGCGCGGCGAGCAGCAGGTTGATCTGTCCGTAGCGCAGTGTCGTCCAGACCGGCTCGCACCACACCAGCAGCGCCGAGACCGCCAGGGTGGCGGCCGGCCGGGGCAGCCGGCGGGGCCGGTCCGCCAGACGCAGCGAGAGGTCGACGACCGCGACGAGCAGCAGCAGGTTCCCGGCGGTGGCCAGGGTGCGCATGGCCGGGACGCCGAGGAGGGTGAGCGGGGTGAAGAGCAGCGCCGCGAAGGGCGGATAGGTGTTGGGCAGGTGGGCCGAGGTGGCCACCATGTCGTAGAGGGACTCGCCGTTGCGGACGGTCAGGCCCTCGGCCCGGTAGACCATGAGGTCGATCATCGTGACGTGCGCGAGCCGCTGGGCGATCCAGAAGGCGGTGAAGGAGACCAGGCAGGTCAGCGCCGCCGCGGCCGTCGGGTGGCGGCGCAGGACGCCGGTGCCGGGGTGCGGGCCGCCGGGGTCGGTGGACTGTTCCAGCTCCAGCGCGGTCACGGCGTACGGCTCCCCCAGGACGAATCGGGCACGGCCTGCCGACAGTACCGCGCGTCCCCTTCAAGGGCCCTCGGGAAACCGATTTGGCAGAAGGCAGGGAGGTCCGTGTAATGTAGGCGATGCCGCAGCGGGGAACCGGGCGGAAAACAACATACGGGGCTATAGCTCAGTTGGTAGAGCGCCTGCATGGCATGCAGGAGGTCAGGAGTTCAATTCTCCTTAGCTCCACAGACACGGAACAGGCCGTCCATCGCGGACGGCCTGTTCTGCTGTGTGCGCCCGGGTGGTCGGGTGCTTCGCATGCGGGGTGACGGTCGGTCAACTCCCTGTCCGATATGGCGAATTCACTGTTCGCCGGATGGTCATTCCTGACCAATCCTTGCTGTTCCTTGACCTCTTCTTGGTGATCACATGCCCCTGACATGAACAGTTCACCGAAAGAGTGGCGAATCGCGTGAGCGTCACATCCACCGCATGCAGCGCTCGTGAGGTGCCGCGCATCGGCGCACCGGCGCACCGCGTCACCCCGCAGCGCAGCGCATCGCCACAGCAGGGGGTTACATGAGATCGAGCCACACCGGATCACCGCGCGTCCGCGCCGGTCTGGCCTGGGCAGCCGCGCTGCCGCTGGTCGCCGGCGCGCTCGCACTCGGCGCGCCCGCCGCCGACGCCGCGGGCCACGACGGTGGCCGGCACGCACTGCTGGGCACCAAGCCCCTCTGGGCCACCCGACAGGCCGATCAGGGCGCCACCGCCGACTCCGCGGCCGTCACCGCCCGGGTCTACCTCGCCGGCCGCGACGCCAAGGGCCTGGCCGCGTATGCCCGGGCCGTGTCCGACCCGCACTCGGCCGCGTACGGGAAGTACCTGAGCCCCGCCCAGACGCGGGCCCGTTTCGGCGCCACCCGTGAGCAGATAGCCGAGGTGACCGACTGGCTGACGAAGTCCGGCCTGAAGGTCACCGGCACCACCAACCGCTACCTCACGGTCAAGGGCGACGCGGCCGCCGCCGAGCGGGCCTTCGCCACCGACCTGCACAACTACCGCAAGGGCGGGCACACTTACCACGCCCCGTCGACCACCGCCTCCGCGCCCGCCACGCTGGCCGACGCGGTGCTGACGGTCACCGGCCTGGACAACGCGCCGAAGCTCGCCAAGCACCACTCCGGCGAACTGCCGCCCCCGGAGGACGTCTTCCGGAACTCCGGCCCGTTCTCCTCGTACTACGGCTCCCGCACCAACAGGAAGCTGCCGTCCGCCTACGGGAGCAAGGCGCCGTACGCGGTCAAGGGCTACACCGGCAAGCAGCTGCGGGCCGCCTACGGCGCGAAGAAGTGGACCGGCAAGGGCGTCACCATCGCGATCACCGACGCCTACGCCTCGCCGACGATCTCCAAGGACGCCGCCACCTACGCCGCCCGCAACGGCGACGCCGCGTACCGCCGCGGCCAGCTCTCCCAGGTGCTGCCCAAGAAGTACACGCACATCGACGAGTGCGGCGCGGCCGGCTGGTACGGCGAGGAGACCCTCGACGTCGAGGCCGTCCACGCGGTCGCCCCGGACTCCGACGTCGTCTACGTCGGCGCCTCCTCCTGCATGGACGACGACCTGCTGGACTCGCTCGGCAAGATCGTCGACGGGCACCTCGCCGACATCGTCTCCAACTCCTGGGGCGACATCGAGGCGAACGAGACCCCGGACGTGGCCGCCGCCTACGACCAGCTCTTCCAGCAGGGCGCGGTCCAGGGCATCGGCTTCTACTTCTCCTCCGGCGACAACGGTGACGAGGTCGCCAACACCGGCCTCAAGCAGGTCGACACCCCGGCGAACTCCGCCTGGGTGACCGCGGTCGGCGGCACCTCCCTGGCCGTCGGCAAGCACGACACGTACAAGTGGGAGACCGGCTGGGGCACCCAGAAGGCCCTGCTCTCCAAGGACGGCAACAGCTGGGCCGGGTTCCCCGGCGCCTTCAACGGCGGGGCCGGCGGCGGCGTCAGCAAGACCGTCCCGCAGCCCTTCTACCAGCGCGGAGTCGTCCCGGACTCGCTGTCCAACATCGCCCTGAAGGGCCGGATGCGCACCGTTCCGGACATCGCCGCGGTCGCCGACCCCAACACCGGCTTCCTGGTGGGCCAGACCCAGACCCTGCCCGGCGGCAAGCTCGGCTACGACGAGTACCGCATCGGCGGCACCTCCCTGGCCGCCCCGGTCATCGCCGGCGTCCAGGCGCTCGCCCAGCAGGCCCGGCACGGTGTGGCCATCGGCTTCGCCAACCCCGGCATCTACCAGCGCTACGGCACCTCCGCCTACCACGACGTCACCGACCACCCGCTGGGCGCCGGACGTGACCTCGCCGTCGTCCGGGTGGACTACGTCAACGGCACCGACAACAGCGAGGGCACCACGACCTCGCTGCGCAGCCTCGGCAAGGACAGCTCCCTGCACGCCGTCGTCGGCTACGACGACGTCACCGGCGTGGGCAGCCCCAGCTCCGGCTACGTGAGCTCCTACCGTCCCTGACGGACCCGCGCGGCCCGCGCCCGGGGGGAATCCTCGGCGCGGGCCCCGCACGCCCTGCGGTACCCTGGCGCCATGCGTGCCGTACGCCTTCTGCTTAGCGGGCCGCGCTGATCAGTGCCGACGGATGACAGACCCGTCGGAATCGGCGCGGCGTCCCCTCCTGTGCGAGGGGTCTTTTTGTTTCCGGAGTTCCGGGGACAAGGTCCGGGACAAGGCGCGTTTCCGCAGGCAGAGACGATCGATGGAGCTTTGAGGACGATGAGCGAGACGACCACCGCTGCCGAGGTGGCAGCGCCGCACCGCTATACGGCCGCGCTGGCCGCCGACATCGAGGCACGCTGGCAGGACTTCTGGGAGCAGAACGGGACCTACGAGGCCCCGAATGTGAGCGGGGATCTGGCCGGCGACCCGGAGCTGGTGGCCCGCCCCAAGAAGTTCATCATGGACATGTTCCCCTACCCGTCGGGCGCCGGCCTGCACGTCGGCCACCCCCTGGGGTTCATCGCCACCGACGTCTACGCCCGCCACCAGCGCATGACGGGCCACAACGTCCTGCACACCCTGGGCTTCGACGCCTTCGGCCTGCCCGCCGAGCAGTACGCCGTCCAGACCGGCACCCACCCGCGGGTCTCCACCGAGGCCAACATCGTCAACATGCGCCGCCAGCTGCGCCGGCTGGGGCTGGGCCACGACCAGCGCCGCTCGATCGAGACGATCGACCCGGCGTACTACAAGTGGACCCAGTGGATCTTCCTGCAGATCTTCAACTCCTGGTACGACCCCGAGGCGGACGCCGCCCGTCCGATCGACACCCTGGTCGCCCAGTTCGAGGCCGGCACCCGCCCGACCCCC
The DNA here is from genome assembly GCF_042734445.1 of Streptomyces sp. NPDC059649. Lineage (NCBI taxonomy): Bacteria > Bacillati > Actinomycetota > Actinomycetes > Kitasatosporales > Streptomycetaceae > Streptomyces > Streptomyces sp. NPDC059649. Next base: position 355,967 of record NZ_JBHWDV010000004.1, on the reverse strand, counting down.
GACGGCCGCCCCTGGGCCGAGCTGAGCGTCGCCGAGCGCGCCGACATCCTGGGCGAGTACCGCCTGGCGTACGCCTCGGACGCGCCGGTCAACTGGTGCCCCGGCCTGGGCACCGTACTGGCCAACGAGGAGGTCACCGCCGAGGGCCGCTCCGAGCGCGGCAACTACCCGGTCTTCAAGGCCAAGCTGCGCCAGTGGAACATGCGCATCACCGCCTACGCCGACCGGCTGCTGCGCGACCTGGACGCGCTGGACTGGCCGGAGGCCATCAAGCTGCAGCAGCGCAACTGGATCGGCCGCTCCGAGGGCGCCCGGGTCGACTTCCCGGTGGGCGACGAGGCGATCACCGTCTTCACCACCCGCCAGGACACCCTGTTCGGCGCCACGTACATGGTGCTGGCCCCCGAGCACCCGCTGATCGCCGGCTCCGAGAACGGCGACACCACCGGCACCCTCGTCCCCGACGCCTGGCCCGAGGGCACCCACGACGTGTGGACCGGCGGCCACGCCACCCCGCGCGAGGCCGTCGCCGCCTACCGCAAGCAGGCCGCCGCCAAGTCCGACCTGGAGCGGCAGGCCGAGGCCAAGGACAAGACCGGCGTCTTCACCGGCGTCTACGCGACCAACCCGGTCAGCGGCGAGCGGGTCCCGGTCTTCATCGCCGACTACGTCCTGATGGGCTACGGCACCGGCGCGATCATGGCCGTGCCCGCCCACGACACCCGCGACTTCGCCTTCGCCCGGGCCTTCGAGCTGCCCGTGCGCTGCGTCGTCGAGCCGACGGACGGCCGCGGCACCGACCCCGCCACCTGGGACGACGCCTTCGCCTCGTACGATGCCAAGATCGTCAACTCGTCCGGCGACAGCATCTCGCTGGACGGCCTGGGCGTCACCGAGGCCAAGGTGAAGATCACCGACTGGCTGACCGAGCGCGGCATCGGCGAGGGCACCGTCAACTTCCGGCTGCGCGACTGGCTGTTCAGCCGCCAGCGCTACTGGGGCGAGCCGTTCCCGATCGTCTACGACGAGGACGGCGTGGCGCACGCGCTGCCCGAGTCGATGCTGCCGCTGGAACTGCCCGAGGTCGAGGACTACTCCCCGCGGACCTTCGACCCGGACGACGCCGACACCCAGCCCGAGACCCCGCTGTCCCGCAACGAGGACTGGGTCAACGTCGAGCTGGACCTGGGCGACGGCCGGGGCGTCCGCCGCTATCGCCGCGAGACCAACACCATGCCCAACTGGGCGGGTTCCTGCTGGTACGAGCTGCGCTACCTGGACCCCCACAACGACGAGGCGCTGGTCGACCCGGCCGTCGAGCAGTACTGGATGGGCCCGCGCGACGGACAGCCGGCCGGCGGTGTCGACCTGTACGTGGGCGGCGCCGAACACGCCGTGCTGCACCTGCTGTACGCCCGTTTCTGGTCCAAGGTCCTGCACGACCTGGGGCACGTCTCGTCCTCCGAGCCGTTCCACAAGCTCTACAACCAGGGCATGATCCAGGCCTTCGTCTACCGGGACAGCCGCGGCATCGCCGTCCCGGCCGCCGAGGTCGAGGAGCGCGACGGCGCCTACTACTACCAGGGCGACAAGGTCAGCCGCCTGCTGGGCAAGATGGGCAAGTCCCTGAAGAACGCCGTCACCCCCGACGAGATCTGCGCCGAATACGGTGCGGACACCCTGCGCCTGTACGAGATGGCGATGGGCCCGCTGGACGTGTCGCGGCCGTGGGACACCCGGGCGGTCGTCGGCCAGTACCGCCTGCTGCAGCGCCTGTGGCGCAACGTCGTCGACGAGGCGACCGGTGAGGTCACCGTCGTGGACGTGCCCGAGTCGGACATCGACGTGGACACCCTGCGCGCGCTGCACAAGGCCATCGACGGGGTCGGCCAGGACCTGGCGAACCTGCGCTTCAACACCGCCATCGCCAAGGTCACCGAGCTGAACAACCACCTGACCAAGACGGGCGGCCCGGTCCCGCGCACGGTCGCGGAGCGGCTGGTCCTGCTGATCGCCCCGCTGGCCCCGCACATCGCCGAGGAACTGTGGCGCAAGCTGGGCCACACCGACTCGGTGGTGCACGCGGACTTCCCGGTCGCGGACCCGGCGTACGTCGTGGACGAGACCGTGACCTGCGTCGTCCAGATCAAGGGCAAGGTCAAGGCCCGCCTGGAGGTCGCCCCGTCGATCTCCGACGCCGACCTGGAGGCGACCGCACTGGCCGAGCCGGCGGTGGTCGCGGCGCTGAACGGCGCGGACCTCCGCAAGGTCATCGTCCGCGCACCGAAGCTGGTGAACATCGTCCCGGCGTGAACCACCGACGGCGCTGCCGGTCCGTACGGACGTGGGCCGGCGGCGCCTGACGGGTGCGTACCGACGCCCCGGCGGGCGCAGGTCGGTGCGTCGGACGGCCGGATGAACGCGGCATAGGGGGTTTCCCCTACGGGCAGGTTGGGGGTTCTCCCGGACCCCGCAACCTGCCCTTTCCGTTTACGGTGGAGAGGCAGGGCGCGGACCGAAGTCCGGCGCCACCGACACGCCTGGGGAGAGCCCATGGAAGCCGCCGCAGCCATCATCGGACTGCTTTTCGTGCTGTTCGTCCTGGCCGGCGTGCTCCTGACGGTCAAGGCCGCGAAGGCGGCCAAGCGCGGCGTGGACCGTACGGTCGCCCAGGCGCGCAGAACGGTCGAGGACACCACCCTCCGGGCCCGGCAGCTCGCCCAGCCCGGCGTGGTCGGCGAGCTGGCCCAGCTGCGGCTGTCGCTCAGGACATCCATGCGGGCCACCCAGGACGTGCTGTACGGGGGCGCTCCGGACGATGCGTCCCTGAGCGAGGCGATCGGGCTGTTCGAGCGGCTCAGCGCCCATGGCCACGAGCTGGACGCCGAGCTCAAACGCCTGGAACGCGAGCCCGACCGGGCCACCATCGCCGCCCGCCTCCCGGAACTGAAGGAGCGCCTGGAGCGGATCACCCACTCCGCCGAGTCCCTCCGCTGGGCCGCCCGCGACCGCGCCCGCAAGTTCGCCGACGACGACCTCGCGGCGCTGACCGACCAGATCGATGTCGAGGCGGGCGCCCTGCGCCACTGGACCCATGCCCCTGAGGAGCCGTCGGGCCGGGGTGGGGCCTGGGGTGGCGAGACCGGCGAGGGTGATCGGGGGGCGGAACGGCAGCCGTCCGACGGTCACCGCTCGTGGGGACCGGAGGAGGGGGACGAGCAGCCGCGGGCAATCACCGCGCGCGACGACCGCGGCCGGCCGACGTACCCGTGGGAGAAGACCCCGCGGGCGGAGGGCGTGACGACTGCGCGGAGGGACGGCGGGGACGGCAGGGGCGGGAGTGCCGGCACGACCAAGACTTGAGTGATGAGAGGTGGTGGAGGCGGGTGGGGGGCGGGGCGGGGCCCCGGGGAAGGCCCGTCCCACTCGCGGCCATAGGGAACGCCGCGGGATGCCGGGGAGCGCCGAGGGAAGGCCGAGGGAACGTTGAAGGAAGGCCGACGGAAGGTCCGCTGGGAGTCCGCCACCAAGGCCCGCCGACCGGGAGTGCCCTGTGCGCCACCGGGGTCGGCAGCGAGAGCTGTTTCGGGGGTTGTCGCCCGGGTTGTCGTGGGGGTGGTCCCGGGGTGATGCTTCCGTTGTCCGCTGGGTACTTGGCAGAGCCTTGGGGAAACTTGGAAGATCTTGGGGAGGGGCCCGCACTGTGCGACGTCCCGATCCCCGGATAATCTCCCTGTCATGTCCCGCCATGTCGCGATCGTCACCGATTCCACGGCCTACTTGCCGCGGCCGGCCGTCGAGCGCCACCGCATCACGGCCGTACCGCTGACCGTCGTCCTGGGGGACCAGGCCCTCGAAGAGGGCACCGAGATCTCCGCGAGATCCGTCGCCGAGGCACTGCAGAAGCGGCGCAGCGTGACGACCTCGCGGCCCAGCCCGGCCGTGTTCGCGGACACCTACCGCGAGGTGGCGGAGGCCGGTGCGACCGGCATCGTCTCCCTCCACCTCTCCTCGGAATTCTCCGGCACCTACGACGCGGCCGTGATGGCCGCCAAGGACGCCCCGGTTCCGGTACACGTCGTGGACACCGGGATGGTCGCCATGGCCCTCGGCTTCTGTGCCCTCGCCGCCGCCGAAACCGCGGCGGCCGGCGGTGACGTGGACGACGCGGTCGCCGCAGCGGAGAAGCGGGCCGCGGGCACCTCCGCCTACTTCTACGTCGACACCCTGGACTATCTCCGCCGCGGTGGCCGGATCGGCGCGGCCCAGGCCCTGCTCGGTTCGGCGCTCGCCGTCAAACCGCTTCTCCAACTGGCGGACGGACGGATCGAGCTGCTGGAGAAGGTCCGTACGGCCTCCAAGGCCATCGCACGGCTTGAGGAGATCGCCGTGGAACGGGCGGGGGAGGGCCAGGTCGACATCGCGGTGCACCACCTCGCCGCCGCGGAACGCGCGGATGCGCTCGCCGGGCGGCTCCGTGAGCGGATCCCGGGGCTCAACGAGCTCCATGTGAGCGAGGTCGGTGCCGTGATCGGCGCACACACCGGGCCGGGGCTGCTGGCGGTCGTGGTGTCGCCGCGTTGAGTGAGGCGCCAGAGGCACGTGTGGGTGACGAAGTTATCCACAACTCCCGGGATATCCACGGGATTTGACGCCGCTCGGCGGACTTTGCATCGGTCACTTAGCGTCAGGAGTTATGAACTCCTCGCAGACTGCTCGACTCGACTCGTCCGTATCCGTCTCCACGTGGACCGCGCCGACTGACGGCGCCTCCTCGGCTCCTCGGGAAGCCTCTGTCGAACGTTCCGGGCGTTCCGGACGCTCCGGCTGGTCCTGGGCGTCCGACTCGGCGACCCCGTACGAGCCGGACGTACCACCTGGCAGTCCATCTCCTCCTGACGCTCCGTCTCCTCCTGGCTCGTCACCCCTTCCTGGTTCGTCGTCCCCTCCGGAACCGGTGGGTGAATCGGTGGTGCCTTCTCCCGAGGCGGTGGGCGAAGCTGTCGCGCCCTTGCCGGAACCCGTGCGCGAGCCACCCGTGGTCCCCTCTCGTGCGCGGGCGCGTGAGGAGCGGGAACGGGAGCGGGTACGGGCCCGGGTCGCGGCGATCTTCGGTGATACGGAACGGGCGGACGCGATGACCGGACCGCCGCCACCCGGACACGATCCGCCGTCCCTGACCCAACCCCTGCCCCAGCCCCAGCTCCGGCCCCCGAGCCCGAGCCCAGGCTCGCGCCGCGTGGAGCGGGCGTGGCTGGCGGTGCGTGAACGGCTCCCGTTGTGGCTGCAGTTACGGTGCGGTACCGACCCGCGGGCACTGGCCGCCCTGGCGTTGGTACTGATCGTGGCGGTGGCGTTCGCGGTGCACCACTTCTGGACCGGGCGCCCGGAACCAGTACGCGCACCCGCGATCGAACGGTCCGCAACCGGGCCGGGCCCACACCACGGGCCCGGGGCGGCCGCCGACCTGCACTCGTCCGCAGTCCCGTCTCCCGGGTCCTCGTCGACCTCCTCGACGGACGCGAGTGGCCCATCGGGCGGCCCATCGGGCGGCTCCTCGGGTGGTTCATCGGGCGGTGCGGGGCGCCTGTTGGTCGTCGATGTCACGGGCAAGGTCCGGCATCCCGGCATTCACCGGATGCCGCCGGGCTCGCGGGTGATCGACGCGCTCCGGGCCGCGGGCGGTGTGCTGCATGGCGCGAACGTCAGCGGGCTCAACCGGGCGCGGCTGCTGACCGACGGCGAGCAGATCGCGGTCGGTGTACCGGGCGCCGCGGCCGGGAGCGGTGCCGGCCTCGGTGGTGCGGGGGCCGGTGGTACGGGCAGCGCGACGGCGGGCGGCGGCACCGGTCCGAGCGGGCCGGTGAGCCTCAGCACGGCGACGGAGCAGCAACTCGACGCCTTGCCCGGTGTCGGTCCCGTACTGGCGCGTCACATCATCGAATTCCGTAACCAGCACGGCGGCTTCACCTCGGTGGAGCAGCTTCGTCAGGTGACCGGTATCGGCGACCGCCGCTTCGCCGATCTGCGACCCCTGGTGGAGCCATGACCATCACCACCCGGCCCTCGGTGCACGCCGCGGCCCCCTCCCCGCGCGGCGCTTCGGACCCGCAGCAGGAGGGCCCGCCCGATCTGCGCCTGGCCGGCCCGGCACTGGCGGCCTGGGCCGCCGCGGCGATCGCGCTGGGCGCGCCGGGCGACGGCGTGGCGGTGGCCTGCGCGGCCGGAGTGGTGCTCGCCGCACTCGCGTTACGGGTGGCCGTGCTCCGACGCCGGGCGGAACGCCGGGGAGGTGGGGACCGCGAAGGAACTGAGGCGCGCGAGGGAACCGAGGGGTGGGAGGGAGCTGAGGCGTGCGAGGGAACTGAGAAGTGGGAGGAGTACGAGGAGCACCCGGGGTGCGAAGGGGACGAGGAGGAGAAGGAGGGCGAGCGGAGCGGGGAGAGCGCGGGCCGTGAGGCGGACAGCGGGGCAGGGGGCGCTCGGGGTGGCGGAATGGGGCGCGTGTGCCGGTCCGGCACCTCCCGTCGATGGTCCTCCGGGGCGTGGGTGGCACTGGCCGCCGTGCTGCTGGGTGCTGTCGCGGGGGCGGCGTCCGCGGCATTACATGCGGCGGACGTCCGGCGCGGCCCGTTGCCTGGCCTGGCGGACCGCTATGCGCGGGTCACGGTGGAGCTGGAAGTGACGGACGATCCCCGGCTGACCCGGCCACGGGTGCGCGGCTCCCAACGGACGCCGGCGGCCGTGGTGTTCCACGCCGACGCCGTGCGGGTCACGGCGCCGGACGGTGCGGTCACCGCCGTGCGTACCCCGGCTCTGGTCCTCGTACGGCAGGGCGGAGGCGACGAGGACGCGCCGTCGCCACCCGGTGGCAGGGGAGGTGAGGTCAAGGGTGCCGGTTCCAGGGTCGGTGCCAGTGCCAGTGCCAGTGCCGGGACCGAGCCCGGCGCCGAGGCCGGCGCCGAGGTCGGCCCCGACAGTACCGGCGATACCGGCGATACCGTCGGTACCGGCGGCGAGGGGCCAGACGGCGAGGAGTCCGGCGGCGAGGAGTCCGGTGCCGGGCGCTCCGCAGGCGAGCGGCACCGGCAGGGCGGGCGCTCGGGGGCAGCGGCCGCGGTGCGGTCGGAGGCATGGCGAGGGCTGCTGCCGTCGACACGTATCCGGGTCGTGGCGCGGGCCGTGCCGCCACTCATGCCGGATGACCAGGTCGCCGCGGTGTTGCGGGTCGACGCCGATGCGCCGCCGGTCAAGGTCGGTGGTCCGTCCGTGTTGCAGCGGGTGGCCGGACACGTACGGGCCGGGCTGCGGGAGGCCACGGACGGGCTCCGGCCCGACGCCCGTGCGCTGCTGCCCGGGCTGGTCGTAGGGGACACCTCCCGCGTGCCGCCGGATCTGGACGGAGCCTTCCGGGCCACCGATCTGACGCACCTGCTCGCCGTCTCCGGCAGCAATCTGACGATCGTGCTCGCCCTGCTGATCGGCCCACCACACCTCGCCACGCGTGCCGAGCGGCGGGGGCTGGCGCCGCGCCTGAGGCTGTCGTTGCGCGGCACCGCCGTCATCGGGGGCGTGCTGGCGCTGGCCTTCGTGGTCGTGTGCCGCCCGGATCCCAGCGTGCTGCGGGCCGCCGCCTGCGGCCTGATCACCCTGCTGGCGATCGGCACCGGCCGTCGCCGTTCGCTGCTCCCCGCGCTGGCCGCCGCGGTGCTGCTGTTGGTGCTCTACGACCCCTGGCTCGCGCGCCGGTACGGCTTCCTGCTCTCCGTACTGGCCACCGGCGCACTGCTGTTGCTCGCACCGCGCTGGAGTGCCGCCCTCCAGCGGCGCCGGGTGCCGCCCAGGCTCGCCGAAGTGGTCGCCGCTGCCGCCGCGGCACAGGCGGTCTGTGCGCCCGTCATCGTGCTGCTCGCCGCCCGCGTGGGCCTGGTGGCGGTGCCGTGCAATCTGCTGGCGGAGCTGGCAGTGGGGCCGGCCACCGTCCTCGGGTTCGCGGCGCTCGTCACCGCGCCGTTCGTCCTGCCCGTCGCCAAGGTGCTGGCGTGGTGCGCCGGGTGGCCCGCCGAGTGGATCGCCGGTGTGGCCCGTACGGGCGCGGCGCTGCCGGGAGCGGAGATCGGCTGGCCCGGCGGCTGGGAGGGTGCGCTGGCGCTGGCGGTCGTCACGGTGGCGCTGGTGCCGGTCGGGCGACGGGTGGTGCGCCGACCCTGGCTCTGCGTCCTGTGCGCGTTCGCCGTGTTGCTGGCGGTGTGCCGCCCCGCTCCGATCACCCGTGTCATCACCGGCTGGCCGCCGCCCGGTTGGCGTGCCGTGGTCTGCGACGTGGGGCAGGGTGACGGCCTGGTGCTGGCCGCCGGGGACGGTACGGCGCTGGTGGTGGACACCGGCCCCGAACCGCGCGCCATCGACCGGTGCCTCACCGAGCTGGGTATCCACCGGATCCCCCTCCTCGTCCTCACCCACTTCCATGCCGACCACGTGGACGGGCTTCCCGGCGCGCTGCGTGGCCGGTCGGTCGGCGCGATCGAGACCACGACCCTCCAAGATCCGCCGGGCCAGGCCTGGTTCGTACGGGAGACGGCCGCGCGGGCCCGGATTCCGCTCGTCCGCGCCGTGCCGGGGGAGCGACGGCGCCTCGGCCCGCTCAGCTGGGAAGTGCTCTGGCCTCCGGCCACGGCGTTCGCCCCGGTGCTCGACGGGCCCAATGACGCCAGCGTCACCCTGCTCGTACGGACCGGCGGACTGACGCTCCTGCTCCTCGGCGATCTTGAACCGCCTGCTCAACAGGCGCTGCTGGCGGCGCATCCGGAGCTGGCCGGGGTCGATGTCCTGAAGGTGGCGCACCACGGTTCCGCACACCAGGACCCGCCGCTGATGCACCGGCTCTCGCCGCGCCTGGCGCTGATCTCGTGCGGTGCGGATAACCCCTACGGCCATCCGGCGCCGCGGACGATCGCCGCGCTGCGGGCTCAGGGCGCCCGGGTGCTGCGTACCGACACCGACGGGGCGATCGCGATCCTTGGCACTCCGGACAGACTCGCCGCCACCATGACCGGCCCCACCGCCGCCACCATGACCGGCTCCATGACCGGCCGACGGACAGCGGCCCGCCTGCCGGGCGACGGTGGCGGTGGGCGCGGTCGGCGGAGGCGGCACGGCCGGCGCATACGCAGCCGGACGCCGGCCGGCCGAGGCGGGGGCAGCCGGTCCGCCGCTCACGGCCGGCAGATGGCGTCCGGCAGGCTCTGGCGGTCGGCGCAGGGCACGTGTTTGTACATCCGCATGATGTTCTTCGCCGTGTCGGAGTCCATGAACGCCAGGAACTTCGCGGTCAGTGAGCCGTCCTCGGGCCGCCCGTACGTGTAGAGGTACTCCACCGTCCAGAAGGGGTAATCACGTTGCTGTCCCCACTCGATGTCCGGCTCGTGCCCGTTCAGGCGCACGCTGACGACGTGTCGCCGTTGCGCCGCCGCATAGACCTCGGCGTAGCCGATGGCGCCCGGCACCCGGTCCACCGCGTTCAGCAGGCTCTTGGTGCTGTTCACCTCGCAGCGCGTCAGGCGCGCCTGCTCGTCACGGTCCTTGTCGCCGCAGTCGTAGGACGACACCACGCCCGGCTCCGAGTGGTGCAGCACCGACGTCTCGAACGCGCGACGGGTGCCCGAGCCGGCGTCGCGGCTGACGAGGCGGATCGGCAGGTCGTTGCCGTGCAGCTGCTTCCAGTTGGTGTAGGTGCCGTCATAGATCTTGCGGATCTGGGCGGAGGTGAGGTCGTCGACACCGGCCTTCTCGTTGGCCACGAGGCCGAGCAGGATGACGCCTATGCGGTCGCCTTCGAGCCGTCGGTAGAGGGACGGCGCGGGTACGTCCGAGACGGCGAGGAAGCCGGGACCCTCGACGGTGGCAGGCTTGCCCTCCCGGTTGAGGTCGGCCAGGCCGGAGAGGTTGCCGGACGCCGAAACGGTGATCTCGGCGCCCGCGCACCGGGCCCGGTACTGCCGGGCGATCTCCCGCATCGGCGGGGCGAACGCCGTGGACCCGTCGATGGTCAGCCGCCCGGTGGCGCACTCACCGGCCGCTGCCGGGGCCGTCCGCGCGCTGAGGAGCAGTCCGCCGAGCAGCCCCAGCAGCACGATGAAGGTGCCGCCCAGCGCGAGACTGAGCTTGCGCGGCCCCCAACGCTGGGCGTTGCGCCGGATCCGTCCGCCGCTGATGAAGCCACCGACGATCACGGCGCCGACCGTGCTCCCGGGGCGGCCGGTGGTACCGGGAGTGCCGCTTCCGGAACCGGCGCCCGTACCCGGATCCGTACCAGGGTCGGCGTCAGGGTCCGTCCCTGCACCCGCACCGGCACCCGCACCGGCACCCGCACCCGCACCCGCACCCGAGAGGAGTACCAGCAGCTTGAAGTGATTCCGCTTGTTCAGCGGCACTTTGGGGAGGAACAGCCGGCCGCCGTCGTAACGCAGTTCCGCCGTTACGGGTCAGCATGCCCATCAGGTCCGTCGGATTGGCGTCCGGCACCTCGACGCCGATGACCGTGCGTCCGACGAACTCAACCGTCAGCGGCTCCTGATAGTCCTGCCGGACGATGTCCTTGCCACCGTCGTTCTCGAACCGCAGGAGAGCCAGCGTCGCATCGTTGACAACCGAGACGATCCTCACCGAGGCCGGGCTCGTGGCCACGGCCGTGGTGTGGGCCGTCGAGCGGTTTCTGCCGGGACGTAAGCGGATCGGATATCGCGTCCAGATGGACACGGCCATCGGCATGAACCGATCCCCTGTGGCAGTCGGTTGCCCAGGTGGTCCCCGGTTGTGCTGGTCGTGGCCGTCGTCGCCCCGGTCCTCGTTCTCCCGTTTTGGCTGGTCCTGGCTCTGTAGGCTCCGGGACGGGACATCCGATGACGGGGAGGGCGGTGCTGCATGCCCGTGGAGAGAGACGGACGAGCGGAGGCGGGGCAGATGGATGAGGTGGCGGTCGACGCCTATCTGGAGCGCATTGGGGCGGTGCGGCCCGGGGTGCCTGATGCGGACGCGTTGGCTGCGCTGCATCTCAGGCATCTGCGGGCCGTGCCGTTCGAGAACCTCGCCATCCACCTTGGCGAGGAGATCGTCCTGGCGGAGAAGCCGCTGTTGGACAAGATCGTCGGTGCCCGACGCGGTGGGTTCTGCTACGAACTCAACGGCGCCTTCGCCGGGCTGTTGCGGGCCCTCGGGTACGAGGTCGAGTTGTTGGCGGGGCGCGTGTTCGGGGCCGAGGGACGGCTCGGCGTCCCGTACGACCACCTTGCGCTGAAGGTCCATACGCCGAGCGGACCGTGGCTGGCGGATGTCGGCTTCGGCCGGCTCAGCCACCTCCCGCTGCGCTGGGACAGCCGCGAGGAGCAGGCCGATCCCGGTGGGACGTTCCGGCTGGAGGAGACGGCGGAGGGGGACGTGGACGTACTGAGGGACGGCTCGCCGCAGTACCGGCTCGAACAACGGCCGCGAGCGCTGGCGGACTTCGAGGTCGGCTGCTGGTGGAACCGCACCTCGCCGACCTCCCACTTCACGCAGTCACTGGTGTGCTCGCGGCTGACCGAGACCGGCCGGGTCACGCTCTCCGGCCGTACGCTCGTGATCACCGGGGCGGACGGGGTGCGTGAGGAACGTGAGCTGGCTGCGGAGGAGGTACTGGCCGCCTATCGGGAGCACTTCGGGGTGGTGTTGGACCGGGAGCCGATGGTGGGGGCGGCGGCCGGGTGATCGCGGGGGAGTGGGCGGGGCCGTAGGAGGTGGGCCGGCCGGGACCGTGGCAGTCGGGGGAAGACGTTGCGTGGGCGGGCCGGCCGGCCGCGGCGGCGTGGGGTGTGGGCCGGTGGCCTCCGGTGTGGCGCGTCCCTGGCGGCCTGTACCCACCGTGCTGCCTCTGCGCGTTTCGAGGGGCGGTGGCTGTGGGGGCCGCGGTGGGGCGTTACTCGGCCTCGCGCCAGCCCTCGTACTCCGCCGCAAGGTCGTCCAACTGCGCCGGGTCGTGGCGGACGTCCGGGTCTTCGACCACCACCAGCCACTGCGCGTCCTCGGCGTCGTCCTCGCCGGCCAGGGCATCCCGTACGAGCAGGGGCTCTTCGGCGACGCCGAAGCGTTCGACGAGGACCTCGGCGACCTCCTCCGCGGCCTCGCGGTCGGGCAGGACCAGGACGTGGCGCACGTGCCCGGGGGAGGGCTCCGGGGCGGAGGCGGATGCGGATGCGGAGGCATGGTGATCGGGGTGACCGCGGTGATCTGGGTGCCTGGGCGCGGCGGCGTGCTCGTTCATCAGGCCATTGTCCCGGTTCGTGAACCTGGCTTGGGGCTCCGTGCGCCTGGCTGGCGACGCCGGGGCCCGTACGTCGAGCGCTGGATTCCCGGGCCGTACGTCCCGGCTTTCCGCGCCGGCCCCGAGCACAGCTCCCCTGGGCCCGGGACGTGAGCCCAGCTCCCTTGGGGCCGGGAAATCGAGCCCAGTTCCAGTGGGCCCGGGGCATCAGCCCAGTTCCCGTGGGCCCGGGAGCCCGAGGTCAGTTCCGTTGAGTCCGGGGCGCCGAGGTCAGTTCCGTTGAGCCCGGGGCCCCGGGCTCAACTCCCTTGGCTCCCGGGTGCACGAGCTCAGCTTTCGGCGTCCGGGGCCGTACGTCCCCGTGCGGGCAGCGGCGCCCCGACGCTGACCGACAGTGGCCGGCGGCAGCCGGCAGCAGCGGGCAGAGGCGGGCAGGAACGGTCGAGGTGGGAGCGGACAGGGACGGTCGGGGTGAGGGCGGGCCGGGCGGCGTTGTCGGTGGGGCGTGGGATGCTGGATCGCGATGGCCAGGAAGACAGCTCACGACGATCCTCCCCCGAGTTCTCGATCCCGCTCGGACAAGGGGGACCTCCTCGCCCCCGTGACGATCGCGGTGGGGCAGGAAGACCTGCTGCTGGACCGTGCGGTCCAGCAGGTGGTGGCGGCTGCCCGCGCGGCCGATGCGGACACCGATGTGCGGGATCTCACCCCCGACCAACTGCAGCCCGGCACCCTGGCCGAGCTGACCAGCCCCTCGCTGTTCGCCGAGCGGAAGGTCGTGGTCGTGCGCTCGGCCCAGGACCTGTCCGCGGACACGATCAAGGACGTCAAGGCGTATCTCGGCTCGCCCGCCGAGGAGATCACGCTCGTACTGCTGCACGCCGGCGGCGCCAAGGGCAAGGGGCTGCTGGACGCCGCCCGGAAGGCCGGGGCGCGGGAAGTGGCCTGTCCCAAGATGACCAAGCCGGCCGACCGGCTGGCGTTCGTACGGGGGGAGTTCCGTACGGTCGGGCGATCGGCCACGCCCGAGGCGTGTCAGTCGCTGGTCGATGCGATCGGCAGCGATCTGCGGGAGCTGGCGTCGGCGTGTGCGCAGTTGACCGCCGACATCGAGGGCACGATCGACGAGGCGATCGTCGGGCGGTACTACACGGGTCGGGCCGAGGCGTCGAGCTTCACCGTCGCGGACCGTGCCGTCGAGGGCCGGGCCGCCGAGGCCCTGGAGGCACTGCGCTGGGCGATCGCGACCGGTGTCGCGCCCGTCATGATCACCAGCGCGCTCGCCCAGGGCGTCCGGGCCATCGGCAAGCTGGCCTCCGCGCCGCGCGGCGCCCGCCCCGGCGACCTCGCCCGCGAACTGGGCATGCCGCCCTGGAAGATCGACCGGGTGCGGCAGCAGATGCGCGGCTGGTCGGCGGATGGTGTGGCGACGGCGTTGCGAGCGGTCGCGGCGGCCGATGCGGGCGTCAAGGGCGGCGGGGACGATCCCGAGTACGCCCTGGAGAAGGCGGTCGTGACGATCGCCCGCGCGGCACGGTCCCGCTGAGGCGCGCGGCGACGCGAAGCGGATGGGACGTATCGGAGGGATCCAGGCCCACGACCTGGGACTCCGATTCCAATTCCGATTCCGACTCCGTCGGGCCCCGGGCCGGCGGCCTGCCTCAGGCGCCGTTCCGCAGGCGCTTGAGGGTTTCCGCTGCGCTGGTCTTGAGCATGGTGGCGACCTCGTCGGAGGTGGGCTGTTTGCCGGAGCTGCTGCCGGAGGCGTAGCTCGACCACGTTGACTGGAAGGTCATCCAGCCGTCCCGTACGCCGAGGATCACATAGGAACCGCTGTCGCTGCCGATGTCGTTCCGCGTCACCAGGTAGGCCTCGTCGCCGATGCCGGGAACGGGCTGGACCTTGTAGCCGACGGAGGTCTCCTGCTTCTCGTACGCGCGGTAGTTGTCGGCGAATTCCGGTGCCGGGTCGGCCTTCCGGTGCAGCGTGGCACTGGTGTAGAGCCAGGTCGAGGAGTAGGTGGAGGAGCTCGCGTTCTCCTGCCCCAGGGAGACGTTGCACCACATGGTGTCCATCGAGTTCTGCCGTGCCCCGCTGTGCTGCGGGTTGGCGTCCTTCGAGGAGGAGCCGGTGTTCTGCTTGGTCTTGTAGTGGGCGTTCTCGAAGGGCGTCATCGAGGTGGCCGCACACAGGTCGTCGGTGTAGGCGTAGCCCGCGAGGTCGGGGCTGGGTTCGGAGGAGAAACCACCGGTGGCGAACAGCAGCGAGCCCCAGATCGCGGAGGCGGCCACCGCCCCACCGATCGCCCACAGCCAGCCGGAGGCACCGCGCCCGCTGCCGCTGCCACTCCCACTCCCGCTGCCGCCGGGCGCACCGGCCGGCCCGGCAGGCGACCCGGGCGCCGTCATGGGCGCGCCCATGCCCAGCGGCGGATAGCCGTAGTTGCCGGCGGGCGGCTGCGACGGCGGCTGCGGCGGGGTCTGCTGCCCGGCGGCCGGCCCCGGCTGTCCGGGCAGGGGATTCTGCTGCGCGTACGGATTCTGCTGCGCGGGCACCGGATTCTGCGGTGCTGCGGGGACCTGACCGTAAGGGTTGGGCTGCGGCAGGCCGTACGGATGAAAGGACTCCCCCGGGGTGGACATGGCCGCAGAGTAACGGACCGGCCGAACCCGGGCCCCGGCCCGCGGATGCCCCTACGACCAATAACCCCACGACAGGGGAGGCGCGTCTGCGCACCTCTCTACGACGGCCAGATCTATGACGGCCAGCCCCCTACGACGGCCAGATCTACGACCGGCCGATCTACGACGGGCCAGCCCTACGCCGGGGCGGCCCTATGACGGGCCAGCCCTACGCCGGGACGGCCCTATGACACGGGCCAGTCCTACGCCGGGACGGCCCCGGCTGGCCCACCCAGGCACTCCACCACCCCGATCCCCACCCCACGACAAAGGCCCCCCGCCCCGGGGAACGGGGCGGAAGGGCCTTCGTTGAGAAAGTCGGGCTCGGTCGGCGGTGGAGACCGCCGGTGAGCCCGGTGCGCCGCACCCGCGTGGCGAACGCAGGCCGCGTGCGGCGCGGTGGTGCACCGCTCAGGGAGCGGTGAGAGGGGCCGCTGGGTCCCTGTCGGCAGGGTCGTGAAGTGGTGCAGTTACAGGTGCAGAGGCAGCGGAGCTGTCTACTGCGGGTGTGCGGGGGAAGATCCCCGCGAAGGTCGGGTTCAGCCCTGGAGGGTCGCGACCTTCTTCGCCAGCGCCGACTTCTTGTTGGCGGCGGCGTTCTTGTGGATGACACCCTTGCTGACGGCCTTGTCGAGCTTCTTGGCCGCCTCGGCCTGGGCAGCGGTGGCCTTCTGCAGGTCGCCGGCCTCGATGGCCTCACGGGTGCGGCGGATCGAGGTCTTCAGAGCCGACTTGACAGCCTTGTTGCGCTGACGAGCCTTCTCGTTGGTCTTGATCCGCTTCATCTGGGACTTGATGTTCGCCACGAAAGAGCCTTTTCAGGTTCGTTGGAGTTTCGAG
The DNA here is from genome assembly GCF_042734445.1 of Streptomyces sp. NPDC059649. Lineage (NCBI taxonomy): Bacteria > Bacillati > Actinomycetota > Actinomycetes > Kitasatosporales > Streptomycetaceae > Streptomyces > Streptomyces sp. NPDC059649. Next base: position 340,148 of record NZ_JBHWDV010000004.1, on the reverse strand, counting down.
TTGCGCCGCGCACGAGAGAGGGCACGAAGCGCAGTGGACCAGGCTACCAGCAGGCTCTACGGCCTCCCAAACCGGCCCCGGCCCCCGAAGCACCGGCCCCCGAAGCCCAGACCCGCGAGGCACAGCCCCCGAAGCCCGGCCCTCCTCCCCGAAGCCCCTGCCTCAAGCTCCTTTCCGCATGGGGAAGGCCCACCGCTCACACCCACCTCCCCATGGGGCACACACCCCTCCCCACCGGGCACACCCGCCCGAACCGGACCGAGGGCGTTGCTCATGGGACCATGGGGGGAGACGTCACATACCCGAGTCCTGCCTACCCGCGTTCACTGAATGGACCCTGCGTGCCCGCGACCCCTACGAACGTGCCGGAGCCGAGCCGTACCGATCCGGCCCTCCTCCGTAACTTCTGCATCATCGCGCACATCGACCACGGCAAGTCGACGCTCGCCGACCGGATGCTCCAGCTCACCGGTGTCGTCGACCAGCGGCAGATGCGCGCGCAGTACCTCGACCGCATGGACATCGAGCGCGAGCGCGGCATCACGATCAAGTCCCAGGCGGTCCGGCTGCCCTGGGCCCCTTCCGAGGGCGAAGAGGGAAGTGGCACGACCCACATCCTCAACATGATCGACACCCCGGGCCACGTCGACTTCACGTACGAGGTGTCGCGCTCCCTCGCCGCGTGCGAGGGGTGCATCCTCCTCGTCGACGCCGCCCAGGGCATCGAGGCCCAGACCCTCGCCAACCTCTACCTGGCGATGGAGAACGACCTCACGATCATCCCCGTCCTCAACAAGATCGACCTGCCGGCCGCGCAGCCCGAGAAGTTCGCCGCCGAGCTGGCCAACCTGGTCGGCTGCGAGCCCGAGGACGTGCTGAAGGTCTCCGCCAAGACCGGCGTCGGCGTGCCCGAGCTGCTGGACAAGGTCGTCCGCGAGGTGCCGGCCCCGGTCGGCGTCAAGGACGCCCCCGCCCGCGCGATGATCTTCGACTCCGTCTACGACGCCTACCGCGGCGTGGTGACGTACGTGAAGGTCGTCGACGGCACGCTGGGCAAGCGCGAGCGCATCAAGATGATGTCCACCGGCGCCGCGCACGAACTGCTGGAGATCGGGACGAACTCGCCGGAGATGAAGCCGGCCGAGGGCCTCTCGGTCGGTGAGGTGGGCTACCTCATCACCGGTGTGAAGGACGTCCGGCAGTCCAAGGTGGGTGACACGATCACCCAGCTCTCCAAGGGGGCGACCGAGCCGCTCGGCGGCTACAAGGACCCCAAGCCGATGGTGTTCTCGGGGCTGTACCCGCTCGACGGTTCGGACTACCCCGAGCTGCGCGACGCCCTGGACAAGCTCCAGCTCAACGACGCGGCGCTGGTCTACGAGCCGGAGACCTCCGCGGCGCTCGGCTTCGGTTTCCGCGTCGGCTTCCTCGGCCTGCTGCACCTGGAGGTGATCCGGGAGCGGCTGGAGCGCGAGTTCGGGCTGGACCTGATCGCCACCGCGCCGAACGTCGTCTACCGCGTCGAGATGGAGGACGGCACCGAGCACACCGTCACCAACCCGAGCGAGTTCCCGACCGGCAAGATCGACGTCGTGCACGAGCCGGTCGTGCGGGCCACGATCCTGGCGCCGAGCGAGTTCATCGGCGCGATCATGGAGCTGTGCCAGACCCGCCGCGGTTCGCTGCTCGGCATGGACTACCTCTCCGAGGACCGTGTCGAGATCCGCTACACGCTGCCGCTCGCCGAGGTCGTCTTCGACTTCTTCGACCAGCTCAAGTCCAAGACGCGCGGTTACGCCTCGCTGGACTACGAGCCGACCGGCGAGCAGACGTCCGACCTGGTCAAGGTAGACATCCTGCTGCACGGCGACAAGGTCGACGCGTTCTCCGCGATCACCCACAAGGACAAGGCGTACGCCTACGGTGTGCGGCTGGTCGCCAAGCTGCGGGAGCTCATCCCGCGGCAGAACTTCGAGGTGCCGATCCAGGCGGCCATCGGCAGCCGGGTCATCGCCCGTGAGACGGTCCGCGCCATCCGCAAGGACGTCCTCGCCAAGTGCTACGGCGGTGACATCTCGCGTAAGCGGAAGCTGCTGGAGAAGCAGAAGGAAGGCAAGAAGCGGATGAAGATGGTCGGCAGCGTGGAGGTCCCGCAGGAGGCCTTCATCGCGGTGCTGTCCTCGGACTCCGACGGCGACTCCAAGGCGAAGAAGTGACCGTGGGGCAGCAGCCGTAGCGGAAGAGGGACGAAGAGGGGCGCCGGGTTCCGGGAACGGGATCCGGCGCCCCTCCGTTTGTCCGGCCCGCTTGTCCGGCCCGTGCGGCGCCGTCATCAGGATGAATGCGGAGCGTGGCGTTCCGCGAGGGCGGGATCCGGTGGCGCCGGGTGTGGTCTGGTGGGGGCGATCGGCGCGGCTCCCCATCGGGCGATGCGCGTGCTACGTACACCTATCGCACTGGTCACATCGTGAACCAGTCGGTCGTAGCCCCTTACGCGTCGGCGCAACGCGCTCTACTCTGATCACTGCTCAAAGGTTACTCGCGAGTCACCAGCAATGAAGCGGGCCCCGGAGGACGCCGTGACGGACACCCACACGCTGATCGAAAACCGGCCGCCTTCGGTGGCACACCTCTTCCTGGAGCGGGTCGCGGCCACTCCCGACATCGAGGCCTATCGCCATCCGGTCCCTCCCGCCTCGGGCCAGGGTCCGGACGACTGGAAGGCCATCACCTGGGCGGAGGCCGCCGACCGGGTCTACGCCGTGGCCGCCGGCCTGATCGCGCTCGGCGTACGGCCCGAGGAGCGGGTCGCGCTGGCCGCCAACACCCGCGTGGAGTGGATCCTCGCCGACCTCGGGGTGCTGTGCTCCGGCGCCGCCACCACCACGGTCTACCCCAGCACCAACGCCGAGGAGACCGCCTACATCCTGGCCGACTCCGGGAGCCGGGTGCTGATCGCCGAGGACGCCGGCCAGCTCGCCAAGGCACGGGAACGCCGTGCCGAACTGCCCGACCTGGCGCATGTCGTCGTCATCGACGCGGCCGACGCCGAGGCGGACCCCGACGACCCCGAGGGGTGGGTGCTCTCCCTCGCCGACCTGGAGAAGCGCGGCAACGCCTATCTGGAGAAGCACCCGGAGTGCGTCAAGGAGCGGGTCGCCGGGCTGCGCGCCGACCAGCTGGCGACGCTGATCTACACCTCGGGCACCACCGGCCGGCCCAAGGGCGTACGGCTGCCGCACGACTGCTGGGCGTACATGGCCCGGGCGATCCAGGCCACCGGAATGGTCGCCGAGGAGGACGTGCAGTACCTCTGGCTGCCGCTGGCGCACGTCTTCGGGAAGGTGCTGACCGCCGGGCAGATCGCGGTCGGCCATGTGATCGCGGTGGACGGCCGGGTCGACAAGATCATCGAGAATCTGCCGGTCGTCCGGCCCACGTACATGGCCGCCGTCCCGCGGATCTTCGAGAAGGTCTACAACGGTGTCGCGGCCAAGGCGCGTGCCGGCGGCGGCGCCAAGTACAAGATCTTCCAGTGGGCGGCCGGAGTGGCCCGCGAGTACTCCAAGATTTCGCAGGACAACTTCCGGCGCACCGGCAACGCCTCCGTGCCCTTCACGCTCGGCGCCAAGCACAAGATCGCCGACGCCCTCGTCTACACCAAGCTGCGGGAGGCGTTCGGCGGCCGGCTGCGGGCCGCGGTGTCCGGCTCGGCCGCGCTCTCCCCGGAGATCGGCTACTTCTTCGCCGGCGCCGGCATCCACATCCTGGAGGGCTACGGCCTGACGGAGTCCAGCGCCGCCAGCTTCGTCAACCCCGGCGAGGCGTACCGCACCGGCACGGTCGGCAAGCCGCTGCCGGGCACCGAGGTCCGGATCGCCGAGGACGGCGAGATCCTGCTGCGCGGCCCCGGCATCATGCAGGGCTACCACGGCCTGCCGGAGAAGACCGCCGAGGTCCTGGAGGAGGACGGCTGGTTCCACACCGGCGACATCGGCGAGCTGTCCCCGGACGGCTATCTGCGGATCACCGACCGCAAGAAGGACCTGATCAAGACCTCGGGCGGCAAATACATCGCCCCGGCCGAGGTGGAGGGCCAGTTCAAGGGGCTCTGTCCGTTCGTCTCCAACGTCCTGGTGCACGGCGCCAACCGGAACTTCTGCACCGCGCTGATCGCCCTCGACGAGCCGACGATCATGGGCTGGGCCGCGGAACACGACCTGGCGGGCAAGACGTACGCCGAGGTCGTCGCGACCGACCAGGTCCGTGAGCTGATCGACGGCTATGTCGAGCGGGTCAACGAGGGGCTGCAGCGCTGGCAGCAGATCCGCAAGTTCCGGCTGCTGCCGCGCGACCTGGACATCGAGCACGGCGAGGTGACCCCGAGCCTCAAGATCAAGCGGCCGGTGGTGGAGCGGGCGTTCAAGGACCTGCTGGACGAGATGTACGCCGGGACCCGGGAGTCGTAACCGCCCGCCGGACGCGGCGCACGCGCGGGGTGGGCCACCGGCCCGCCCCGCTCGGCCAACTCCTCCGGCGCGTCAGCCGAATTGACGGCTCCGACCGCCCACTTCCGTGACTCATTGCTTATGGGCGCGCTCTTTCTGTCACTCTGTCGGTGGCGCATCCGGCGCCGCAGCGGAGCTGTTCGGGAGTTGCTCAATGAGGACGACAACTTCGTCTCCACGGGACGACGTCAGGGCGACGCGCACGACGACCGGTCCCGGGCTCCCCGCCGCCCGCACCCGGCGGGCCGGGCTGCCCGGTGATCCGCAGGCCGCGGCCGCCGCCCGGCGGTTCGCCCGTTCGGCCTTCGCCGAGTGGGCGGCCCAGCGGCTGCCCGGCACCGAACGGTTCACCGACCGGCTCGTGGACGAAGCGGTGCTGCTGGTCAGCGAGTTGGTGACGAACGCGGTGGTGCACGCGGGCACCACCATCGAGCTGCGCTGCCGGCTGGACCCCGCGGCCGAGCCGGAGCCGGGTGCCGAGCCGGACCCGGACGACGTCCCCGTGCCGGCCGTCGTCATCGAGGTCTCCGACCGCCACCCCACCCAGCCGATCCGCGCCCGCGACGAGACCGCCCGGAACGACAGCGGCGGCCACGGCCTGCAGCTGATCAGCGCGGTCGCCGAATCCTGGGGCATCACCTACCGCCGCGACCTGAAGACCGTGTGGTTCCGCCTGCCGCTGCCCGCCCCGGAGCCGGCCGCCCGCCCCCTGCCGGAGACCGCGTTCGACGGGCCGCCTTACGAGGAGGCGCCGTACGACGAGTCGCCATACGGGGAGGCGCGGCACGAGGGAACGCCGTACGACAGCCCCCGCCCGTACGCCACCGACGCGCCCGCGGGCCCGTACGACGCCACCACCGGCCCCGCCTCGTACGACGACGCCGCGGCCGCGTACGCCGACGAGGTGCTCCAGCGCGGGCTGCGGGCCGCCGAACTCCTCGCCCCGGCCCCGCGCCGGGCCGACCGCCAGGAACTCGACACCGACCGGGGCGACAACGGTGCGCTGTCCTTCCTCGCCGAGGCCTCCGACCTGCTCTCCGGCCAGCTCGACGCCGACCAGGTCGCCGCGCTCGCCGCCCAGCTGATCGTTCCGCGGCTCGCCGACTGGTGCGCGGTGTGGCTCCACGACGGCGACGGCGGCGCCCCGGGCCGGGGCATCGCGACCGGCGGCCAGGAGCAGCGGCTGGCCCGCGTCTGGCACAGCAGCGAGAGCCGGATCGACATCCTGCGTGCCGTGCTGGAGAAACAGCCGCCGGACTTCCGGGGCGACGTCCCGCCGGGCGCCGCCCCCGTCGCCGTCCCCTGGCCCTGGCCGCACGACCCGGACGGTGAGCGCCGGCACCACGGCCCCCCGGACGCCGACCACCCGCGCGACCACCTGTTGGGCGGGCACGACCTGCCGGAGGTGCCGGCGCAGGGCCTGCCGGACGCGCCGGGTCGCCTCCTGCTGAGCCACGTCCTCCCGGCCGGGGACGGCTCCGACGACGACGAGCCGGGCGGTGCCGCGCTCGCCTGCCCCCTGGTCGCCGGCGGCCGCCGGCTGGGCACGCTGCTGCTCGGCCGCGGCGGACTGCCGCGCTTCCCCGACGAGGTCGTCGGGCTGATCGAGGACCTGGGCCGCCGGGTCGCCCGCGCGGTGGCCACCGCCCGCGCGTACAGCCGCCAGGAGCGCATCAGCCAGGTCCTGCAACGCCGGCTGCTGCCCCAGGGCCGGGCCCAGGTGCCCGGCGTGGCGTCGGCGGTGGTCTACGAGCCGCGCGAGGGCGCCTGGGCGGGCGGCGACTTCTGGGACCTCTTCGACGCCGGCGACGGCCGCTGGTGCTTCGCGCTCGGCGACGTCTGCGGCAGCGGCCCGGAGGCGGCCGCGGTGACCGGGCTGGCCCGGCCGGTGCTGCGGCTGCTGGCCCGGGACGGCTTCGGCGTCGCGGAGGTCCTCGACCGGCTCAACAAGACGATGGCCCGGGAGGCCGCCGACTCGGTCGCCGCGGTCGCCGCGGCGGTGGCCGCGGCCGGGGCCGGGGCCGAGGCACCGGTGGAGATCCGCGAGGAGGGCGAACAGGCCCGCTTCCTCTCCCTCCTCTACGGCGAGATCGCCCCGTACCCGGACGGGGCCGGCGGCGCCCGGTGCACCCTCGCCAGCGCCGGTCACCCGCTGCCGCTGGTGCTGGGCACGGACGGCGCGGTCCGTACCGTCGCGGCACCGCAGATGCTGCTGGGGGTCGTCGAGGACGCCGCGTACGTCAGCGAATCGTTCGACCTGCGCCCGGGGGAGACGCTGCTGTGCGTCACCGACGGGGTCACCGAGCGGCGCTCGGGCGGGCGGCTGTTCGACGACGAGGACGGCCTGGCCACCGCGCTCGCCGCCGGCGCCGGGCTGGGCGCCACCGCCCTCGCCGAGCACCTCCGCACCACCGTGCACGCCTTCGCGCCCGAGCCGCCCGACGACGACCTGGCCCTGCTCGTCCTCCAGGCGGTCGGCGGCCCGACGTAGCCATCACCGGGGCCCTACGGGTCTCCCGCCCCTGCGGGAGCCGCGTTGTCGGTGCGATGACGGACAATGGTTCCCATGCCTTCCGCACTGCCTGATGGTGAGCCGATGCCCGACGACGGGGCGCTGCCCGGTCATGCGCTGGCGGCGGCGGCCGGCCGGCCCCTCGGCTTCTATCTGCACGTGCCGTACTGCGCCACCCGCTGCGGCTACTGCGACTTCAACACCTACACCGCGAACGAGCTGCGCGGCTCCGGCGGGGCGCTGGCCTCCCGCGACAACTACGCCGACACCGTCGTCGACGAGATCCGGCTGGCCCGCAAGGTGCTGGGCGACGACCCCCGCCCGGTCGAGACGGTCTTCGTCGGCGGCGGCACCCCGACCCTCCTCCCGGCCGCCGACCTCGGCCGCATGCTGGCCGCGATCCGGGAGGAATTCGGCCTGGCGCCCGGCGCCGAGATCACCACCGAGGCCAACCCCGACTCCGTCGACCCGCGCTACCTCTCCGAGCTGCGCGCGGCCGGCTACAACCGGATCTCCTTCGGCATGCAGAGCGCCCGGCAGCACGTCCTGAAGATCCTCGACCGCACGCACACCCCCGGCCGCCCCGAGGCCTGTGTCGGCGAGGCCCGCGCCGCCGGTTTCGAGCACATCAACCTCGACCTGATCTACGGCACCCCCGGCGAGTCCGACGACGACTGGCGGGCCTCGCTCGACGCCGCGCTCGGCGCCGGCCCCGACCACATCTCCGCCTACGCCCTGATCGTCGAGGAGGGCACCCAGCTGGCCCGCCGGATCCGCCGCGGCGAGGTCCCGATGACCGACGACGATGTGCACGCCGACCGCTACCTCATCGCCGAGGAGCGGCTCACCGCGGCCGGCCTCTCCTGGTACGAGGTCTCCAACTGGGCCACCACCGAAGCCGCCCGCTGCCGCCACAACGAGCTGTACTGGACCGGCGCTGACTGGTGGGGCGCGGGCCCCGGCGCGCACAGCCACGTCGGCGGAGTCCGCTGGTGGAACGTCAAGCACCCCGGCGCGTACGCCCAGGCCCTGGCCGAGGGCCGCTCCCCGGGCGCCGGCCGCGAGATCCTCACCGACGAGGACCGCCGGGTGGAACGCATCCTGCTGGAACTGCGCCTCGCGGACGGCTGCCCGCTGGACCTCCTCGCCCCGACGGGCGCCCGGGCGGCGAAGGCGGCCCTCGCCGACGGGCTGCTGGAGCCCGTCCCGTACTCGGCCGGGCGGGCCGTTCTGACACTCCGGGGGCGGCTGCTGGCCGACGCGGTGGTGCGGGATCTGGTGGACTGATCACTCGGGGTGAAGCCGTGCGTAGGGGCGGCAGGCGCCCCTACGCTGTCCTTAAGCTGCCTTCACAGTGAACGCGGCGGGATGTGGAGGGCCACGGAGATGACCGCTGTGGATGATCACCGGATGACCCAGTTCTTCCAAAACCTGGAGGTTCCCGAGGGCGTCAAGGTCGAGCTTCTCAGGGGGAACATCGTGATGATGGCGACGCCCGATCTCGTCCACAACGAGATCGTCGAATCGGTCCAGGACCAGATTCCCAGGCAGGCCTGGATGCGTCTCCAGACGCAGGACGTCACGATCCCGGGGGAGGCCAGCGAACCCGTGCCGGATCTGGTGGTGCTGGCACGCGATGACCGTCCGGAATCCGGGCCGCTTCCGTCCGCGGTGCTCGCGGCAGTCATCGAGGTCGTTTCCAAGACCAGCGTCGATCATGACTACGGAATCAAGCGCTCGATCTACGCTGCGGGGAAGGTGCCGGCGTACTTGATCATCGATCCTGTTGTCGCCCACTGCGTCCTGCTCACTCAGCCTGTCGGTGCGGGCGATGAGGCGGACTACCGGACCCAACAGATCACGAAGTTCGGTGAGCCCCTTCCGCTGCCCTTGCTCGGTATGGAGCTGGACACCAGCGAGTTTGGGACCTATAAGGGCGTCAGGCCGCACCGCCGACCGTAACAAAATCGATCAACTCCTCCACCCTCCCCAGGAGTTGCGGCTCCAGGTCCTTGTACGACCGCACGCACGACAGGATCCGCTGCCACGCCGCGCCCGTGTTCTCCGGCCAGCCCAGCGCCCGGCACACGCCCGTCTTCCAGTCCTGCCCGCGCGGCACGGACGGCCACGCCGGAATCCCCACCGAGGACGGCTTCACCGCCTCCCACACGTCGATGTAGGGGTGGCCGACGACGAGCGCGTGCTCGCCCGTCACCTCGGCCGCGATCCGGGACTCCTTCGAGCCCGGTACGAGGTGGTCCACCAGCACCCCCAGCCGGGCGTCCGGGCCGGGGGAGAAGCTGCGGACGATCGCCGGGAGGTCGTCGATGCCCTCCAGGTACTCCACGACGACGCCCTCGATGCGCAGATCGTCGCCCCAGACCCGCTCGACGAGTTCGGCGTCGTGCCGGCCCTCCACGTAAATGCGCCCGGCGCGTGCGACCCGGGCGCGGGCGCCGGGGACGGCGAGTGAACCCGATGCCGTACGGGCCGGGCCGCTCGGCGCCGGCCGGTTCTGCGGGCGGACGAGGGTGACGACCTTGCCCTCCAGGAGGAAGCCGCGCGGCACCATCGGGAAGACCCGGTGCTTGCCGAAGCGGTCCTCCAGGGTGACCGTCGGGCCCTCGGCGGTCTTCTCACAGCGGATCACCGCACCGCAGAAGCCCGTGCCGACCTCCTCGACGACCAGATCGGGGTCGGCCGGGACCTCCGGCGCGGGCCGCTGCTTCTTCCAGGGCGGGGTGAGGTCGGGGCTGTAGCGCTTGCTCTGCATGGGCCTGTTCTATCGGGGAGAGGGGCTGTCGGGGAGACGGTTCCGTACGGAAACGGGCGTGCTGCGGGTCAGACGGACGGCGGGACCCCGAAGCGGGCCGCCAGGGCGTCGCGCTGGGCCCGGACGAACGCGGCGTCGACCACGGCGCCGTGCCCGGGCACGTACCGCGCGTCCTCGCCGCCGAGGGCCAGCAGCCGGTCCAGTGCGGCGGGCCACTGCCGGGGCAGGGCGTCGGGCCCGGCGCTCGGCTCGCCGGACTCCTCGACCAGGTCACCGCAGAAGACGATCTCCGGGTCGCCGTGCCGGCCCGGCACCAGGACGGCCAGGTCATGGGCGGTGTGGCCGGGCCCGACGTTGGCGAGCAGCACCTGCCGGTCGCCGAGTTCGACGGTCAGCTGGCCGTGGACGTGGTGGTGCGGCACGACCAGCAGATCGGCGGCCTCCGCGGCGGCGTCCCGGTCGACGCCGTGCCGGATCGCGTCGTGCCGCAGCGCGTCCTTGTCGCGGCGGAACAGCTCGGCGAGGCCGGTCGCGCCGAACACCGCGACGCCCGCGAAGGCGGCGGTGCCCAGCACATGATCGAAGTGCGGGTGGGTGAGCGCGATATGCGTCACTTCCCGGCCCAGCACACCGCGGATCGACCGGCGCAGATCCGCGCCGTCGCGGAGCGTCGCGCCGGTGTCGACGATCATGACGCCGGCCGACCCGGCGATCACCCCCACGGTCTCGTCCCAGCCCGGCATACGGCGCCTGGCGACACCGTCACCGAGCCGTTCCCACCCGGCCTCTTCCCAAGTCGTGCGCATACCGAGACGCTAGCTCCATCGCGATAGCGTTGCCCGGCAGATCGCCCGAACCCGGTCATCAGGTGAGAGCTCCGCGCGGTCACCCTTGCCGTGGTCGTGCTACCCGGCCGTACACTGGCTCAGGGTCTGGCACTCGGCCCAGGTGAGTGCCAGGAGACAGACGAGACGGCGACGGCCGGCTGGAGGTGCGCGGGATGCTCAGTGAACGCAGGCTCGAAGTGCTGCGCGCCATCGTCCAGGACTACGTCGGGACGGAGGAGCCGGTCGGCTCCAAGGCCCTCACGGAGCGCCACCAGCTCGGGGTCTCCCCGGCGACCGTCCGCAACGACATGGCGGCGCTGGAGGAAGAGGGCTTCATCGCCCAGCCGCACACCAGCGCCGGGCGGATCCCGACCGACAAGGGCTACCGCCTCTTCGTCGACAAGCTGGCCGGTGTGAAGCCGCTGTCCAGCCCCGAGCGGCGGGCGATCCAGAACTTCCTCGACGGCGCGGTCGACCTCGACGACGTGGTGGGGCGCACGGTCCGGCTGCTGGCACAGCTGACCCGGCAGGTCGCGGTCGTGCAGTACCCGTCCCTGACGCGGTCCACGGTCCGGCACGTCGAGCTGCTGGCGCTGGCCCCGGCCCGGCTGATGCTCGTCCTGATCACCGACACCGGGCGGGTCGAGCAGCGGCTCATCGACTGCCAGACGCCGTTCTCGGAGACCTCACTGGCGGACCTGCGGGCGCGGCTGAACAGCCGGGTCGTGGGACGCCGTTTCACGGATGTGCCCCAGTTGGTGCAGGATCTCCCGGAGTCCTTCGAACAGGACGACCGCGGCACGGTCTCGACAGTGCTGTCGGTGTTGCTGGAAACTCTGGTGGAAGAGACCGAAGAGCGGCTGATGATCGGCGGCACCGCCAATCTCACGCGCTTCGGGCACGACTTCCCCCTGACCATCCGTCCGGTGCTCGAGGCGCTGGAGGAGCACGTGGTGCTGCTCAAGCTCCTCGGCGAGGCCAAGGACTCGGGCATGACCGTACGTATCGGGCATGAGAATGCCCATGAAGGCCTGACGTCCACATCGGTCGTCACGGTCGGCTACGGTTCGGGCGACGAGGCAGTCGCCAAACTCGGCGTGGTCGGACCGACCCGCATGGACTACCCCGGAACGATGGGAGCGGTACGCGCAGTGGCACGTTACGTCGGACAAATCCTCGCGGAGTCGTAAGTGGCCACCGATTACTACTCGGTCCTCGGCATCAGCCGTGACGCCTCGCAGGACCAGATCAAGAAGGCCTTCCGTCGGCTGGCGCGCGAGCTGCACCCGGACGTCAATCCGGACCCGAAGACCCAGGAGCGGTTCAAGGAGATCAACGCCGCTTACGAGGTCCTGTCGGATCCGCAGAAGAAGCAGGTCTACGACCTCGGCGGGGACCCGCTCTCGCAGGCCGGTGGCGGTGGCGCGGGCGGCTTCGGCGCCGGCTTCGGCAACTTCTCCGACATCATGGACGCGTTCTTCGGCACCGCCTCGCAGCGCGGTCCGCGGTCGCGTACCCGCCGTGGCCAGGACGCCATGATCCGGCTCGACATCGAGCTGAACGAGGCGGCCTTCGGTACCACCAAGGACATCCAGGTCGACACCGCCGTGGTGTGCACGACCTGCAGCGGCGAGGGCGCCGCCCCCGGCACCTCGGCGCAGACCTGTGACATGTGCCGCGGCCGCGGTGAGGTCTCGCAGGTCACCCGGTCCTTCCTGGGCCAGGTCATGACGTCCCGTCCCTGCCCGCAGTGCCAGGGCTTCGGCACGGTCGTGCCGACGCCGTGCCCGGAGTGCGCGGGCGACGGCCGGATCCGCTCCCGCCGGACGCTGACCGTCAAGATCCCGGCCGGTGTCGACAACGGCACCCGGATCCAGCTCGCCGGCGAGGGCGAGGTCGGCCCCGGCGGCGGCCCGGCCGGCGACCTCTACGTCGAGATCCACGAGCTGCCGCACCCGGTCTTCCAGCGGCGCGGCGACGATCTGCACTGCACGGTCACCATCCCGATGACGGCGGCGGCGCTGGGCACCAAGTGCCCGCTGGAGACGCTGGACGGGGTGGAGGAGATCGACGTCCGGCCCGGCACGCAGTCCGGCCAGTCGATCCCGCTGCACCAGCGCGGCGTGACCCATCTGCGCGGCAACGGCCGGGGCGACCTGATCGTCCACGTCGAGGTCCAGACCCCGTCCAAGCTCGACCCGGAGCAGGAGGAGCTGCTGCGGCGGCTCGCCAAGCTGCGCGGCGAGGAACGCCCCACGGGCCAGTTCCAGCCGGGCCAGCAGGGACTGTTCTCGCGCCTGAAGGATGCGTTCAACGGGCGGTAGAGCGGTAAGGCGGTAGCGCGGTAGCGCGGGCGTGAGCCGGGGCGCGCTTGACCAGGGCGCGCCTGAGCGATGACGCAGTGATGACGCGTGTGAGCGATGACGTGCGTGAGTCATGACGCGGGGTGCCCGGCGGGAATATCCGCCGGGCACCCCGGCGTTGTGGCCCCGCAGGGGGCGCTCGTGACCCCTACGGGATCTGTTCGCCCAACCCCTAAGGCCCGCCGCCCTCCGGACCCCGCCAGCCGCCCCCGCCCATGGTCCCTGCGCACGCCCCACCCCGCGCACCCCCACGCACCCCACCCGCACCCCCGGCCCCATCCCACGCGCCGAGCCCCTGATGACCGGTGTTGGCACCTCCCGTGACACGATGTGGTCATGCCCAGCGCACTGACCGATCTCTGCCGCTATCCGATCGTGCAGGCCCCCATGGCGGGAGGCGGATCGGGACCCGAACTGGCCGCCGCCGTATGTGGCGCCGGCGGTCTCGGCTTCCTCGCTGCCGGCTACAAGACCGCCGACGGCATGTACCAGGAGATCAAGCAACTGCGGTCGCTGACCGACCGGCCCTTCGGCGTCAACCTCTTCATGCCGCAGCCGTCGCTCGCCGACCACTCCGCCGTCGAGGCGTACCGCGAGCAGCTCGCCGGCGAGGCCACGTGGTACGAGACCGAGCTCGGCGACACCGACGAGCCCACCGACGACGGCTACGAGGCCAAGCTCGCGATCCTGCGCGAGGACCCGGTTCCGGTGGTGTCCTTCACCTTCGGCTGCCCCTCGCGCGCGGTCCTCGACGCCTTCGCCAGGGTTGGCACGTACACCGTCGTCACGGCCACCACGGCGGCCGAGGCCCAGGCCGCGCAGTGGTCGGGCGCGGACGCCGTCTGTGTGCAGGGCGTGGAGGCCGGCGGCCACCAGGGCACCCACCGCGACGATCCGCACGCCGACGGGACGGGCGCGGGGCTGGGCCTGCTGGCGCTGCTGGGCCAGGTCCGCGAGGCCGTACAGATCCCGGTGATCGCCGCGGGCGGACTGATGCGCGGGTCGCAGATCGCGGCGGTGCTGGCCGCCGGGGCGACCATGGCGCAGCTGGGCACCGCCTTCCTCGCCACCCCGGAGTCGGGCGCCAATCCGCTGCACAAGCAGGCGCTGACCAACCCCCTCTTCACCCATACGGAGCTGACCCGGGCGTTCTCCGGGCGACCGGCCCGCGGCCTGGTGAACCGCTTCATGCGGGAGCACGGCCCGTACGCGCCGGCCGCCTACCCCGCCGTCCACTACCTCACGTCGACGGTGCGCAAGGCGGCGGCCAAGGCCGGCGACGCGCAGGGCCTGAACCTGTGGGCGGGCCAGGGGCACCGGCTGGCCCGGGAGATGCCGGCCGCCCGGCTGGTGGAGGTCCTGGTGGCCGAACTCGACGCGGCACGGGCGGCGTTGAGCCGCAACGGCACTACGGAAGCCGGGACCGGGACCGGAACTATGGGCTTCGGGGCCGCGATCGGCGCCACGGGAACCGGAAGTGCCGGAACCGGGACCGGAAGCCCCGGAACCGGAAGTGCCGGAACCGGTGACTCGTCGGCCTCCGGGGGCGCCGTATGACCGCGCCCGTATTCCTCGTCGAGTCGCTCGCGCACGTACGGGCGGGCGGCACGGTCACCGTCGACGGGCCCGAGGGCCGGCACGCGGTGTCGGTGCGCCGGCTGCGGGTCGGCGAGGAGGTCGTGCTGACGGACGGTCAGGGGACCGGCGCCTACGGCACGGTGGCCGCCGCCGAGGGCAAGGACCGGCTGACCGTCGCGGTCGCCGAGCTACGCACCGAGGAGGCACCGGACCCGACCATCACGGTCGTCCAGGCGCTCCCCAAGGGCGATCGGGGCGAGCTGGCCGTCGAGACCATGACCGAGACCGGGGTGGACGCCATCGTGCCCTGGCCGGCGGCGCGTTGTGTCACCCAGTGGAAGGGCGAACGGGCCGCCAAGGCACTCGGCAAGTGGCGGGCCACGGCCCGTGAGGCGGGCAAGCAGTCCCGCCGGCTGACCTTCCCGGAGGTCGCGGACCCGCTGTCCACCAAGCAGGTGGCCGCCCTGCTCGCCGACGCCGACTTCGCGGCCGTGCTCCACGAGGAGGGCAGCGCCCCGCTCGCCACCGCGGAACTCCCGGCCACCGGCCGGATCGTGCTGGTCGTCGGGCCCGAGGGCGGGGTCTCCCCGGAGGAGCTGGTCCTGTTCGCCGAGGCCGGCGCCAAGCCGTACCGCCTGGGCCGGACCGTCCTGCGTACCTCCACGGCCGGCACCGCGGCCACCGCCCTCCTTTTGGGCCGCACGGGCCGCTGGAGCTGAGCCCGGCCCGTACGCCCGCGAGCCCGCCGAGGCCCGCAAGCCCGCAAGCCCGCGAGCCATCAATGACGCGGGCCAGCACGTCATCGATATGATCGAGCGGGGGATCTGAGCCCGCCACGCGGCGCCCGCCCACCCCGTAACGGCCACCCAGCCCCGGCTCACCCCGTAACGGCCACCCACCCCCCGCCGTCGCCACACACCACAGTGCGCCGACCGGTCTCAACGACCCGTCGGCGCACCGCCGTTCACGACAAGGGAGCCCGTCAGCTCAGCAGCTCGGCCGCCAGCGTGATGTTCTTGACGCCGGCCAGCGCCTGGCTCACCGGGCAGTTCTTCTTGGCGTCCTGGGCCGCGGCCTGGAAGTCCTCCTCGGACAGGCCGGGGACCCGGGCCTTGACGGTCAGTGCGATGGCGGTGATGCCCTCACCGGGCTGGAAGGTGACGTCGGCCTGGGTGTCCAGGGCCTCGACGGTGAAGCCCTTGCCCGCCAGGCCGTGCGAGAAGGCCATGGAGTAGCAGGACGAGTGCGCCGCCGCGATCAGCTCCTCGGGGCTGGTCACGCCGTTCGGCTGCTCCGCGCGGGCGGGCCAGTTCACGTCGTACGTACCGACCTTGGAGGACTCCAGGGCGACGGTGCCCTTGCCCTCCAGGAGGTTGCCTTCCCAGTGGGTCTTGGCGGTGCGCGTGGTTGCCATGGTGCATAACTCCCGGTTGTGGGCGAAAGCGATCAAGGCCAGCTTAGTGATCCCGGTCCCCCCGTCGCTGCGACGCCCCACACGGCTCGCCCGGTAGCATCCGAGGCCGTGCGCACCGTGCGTATGAGGGATGAGCTGGGAGGAGTCAACGGTGGCGGGAGAACCGCAGGCCGATTGCCTGTTCTGCAAGATCGTGGCCGGGGAGGTGCCGGCGACCATCGTCCGCGAGACCGAGACCACCGTCGCGTTCCGCGACATCAACCCGCAGGCCCCGACGCACGTCCTGATCATCCCCAGGGTGCACCACCCGGACGCCGCGACCCTCGCCGCCGCCGAACCGCAGGTCGTCGCCGACATAATGCGTGAGGCCCGGGAGGTCGCCGCCGGGGACGGGGTCGAGGACACCGGCTACCGGGTGGTCTTCAACACCGGCTCCGGCGCGGGCCAGACCGTCTTCCACGCCCATCTGCACGTCCTCGGCGGCCGCGGCCTCCAGTGGCCCCCCGGATAACCAGCCATGTCCGTACGTGAACTGGTCGTCCTCGGCACCGCCAGCCAGGTCCCCACCCGGCACCGCAACCACAACGGCTATCTGCTGCGGTGGGACGGCCAGGGGCTGCTCTTCGACCCCGGCGAGGGGACGCAGCGCCAGATGCTGCGCGCCGGGGTCGCGGCCCACGACCTCAACCGGATCTGCATCACCCACTTCCACGGCGACCATTCGCTCGGGCTCGCCGGGGTGATCCAGCGGATCAACCTCGACCGGGTGCCCCACCCGGTCACCGCCCACTTCCCGGCCAGCGGGCAGCACTTCTTCGAGCGGCTGCGCTACGCGACGGCCTACCGCGAGACCGTCCGGCTGGTCGAGCGGCCGGTCGCGGCCGACGGGGAGCTGGACCGCTGTGCCTCGTACGCCCTGGAGGCGCGGCGGCTGTCGCACCCGGTCGAGTCGTACGGCTACCGGCTCGTGGAGCCGGACTCCCGCCGGATTCTGCCGGAGCGGCTGGCGGAGCACGGCATCACCGGGCCGGACGTCGGACGCCTCCAGCGGGAGGGCGAACTGAACGGCGTCACCCTCGACGAGGTGAGCGAGCACCGCCCCGGCCAGCGGTTCGCGTTCGTGATGGACACCCGGATGTGCGCGGGCGTGGAGGCGCTCGCGGAGGGCGTGGACATGCTCGTCATCGAGTCCACGTTCCTGGACGACGACGCCCAACTCGCCGCCGATCACGGTCACTTGACGGCCAGGCAGGCCGGTGGGGTGGCGGTGCGGGCCGGGGTGCGGCATCTGGTGCTGACGCACTTCTCGCAGCGGTACGACGATCCCACGGAGTTCGCGCGGCAGGCCCGTGCGGCGGGCTATGACGGTGAGCTGACGATCGCCAAGGACCTCATGCGCGTGCCCGTGCCCAAGCGACGCTGAGCACGGGCACGGGCCCCGGGTCCGTCGTAACGGTGGATCTCCGGCGTTACGGCGGGCCTTCGTCGTTGCGGCGGGTCTCCGTCGTTACGGCAGGTAGTACATCGGGTTCGGCATCTTGAACGTCCGGTTGCCGTAGCCGCCCTGCAGATCGCTGTACTGGTCGCCGAAGTTGGCGACGATGTCGTAGCCCAGGGACTCGATGTGCTTGCGGGTGCCCGACTTGTACTCGACGGTCGTGCAGGTGCTGCCGCAGGGCAGGTAGGCGGGCGGGTGCTCCTTGTCCTTCAGGTAGACGTGCGTCCGGTCCAGCGGGACGCCGTAGCCGACGTTCTTCAGGTTGCGCACGCTCCAGTCGCGCTGCGCCTCCTTGCGGCCGGTGATGAAGAAGACCTCGGCACCCTTGTCGCGGGCCCAGTTGACCAGCCGGTTCATGCCGAAGACCGGGTCCATGTCGGTGTGCTCCAGGTACGCGTCCTGGCTCTGCGGGGTGAAGGCGAAGCCGACCTTGAGCTCGTAGTTGTACGTGAGCAGCGTGGTGTCGTCCATGTCGAGGACGATGGCGGGCTTGGCCTTCTTGCCGGCCCGGGCCTGGCGGTCGAGCGCCTTGTCCAGGTAGGTGCGGGCCTTGGCCTCGATGCCGCGGACCTGGCGGGCGTAGTTGCTGTGCGGGGACGCGTAGTGCTCGCCGTCGGCCGTGACCGTGTCGCCGTAGTACGCCTTGATCTTGTCCTGGACCTGCGTGAGGTTGGGGATCTCCTTGTCGGTCCGCGGGACGGAGTGCTCGGCGGTGGCCTGGCCGATGCCGAAGACGGCGGTGCCGGCGACGAGGGCGGCGACCGTCGCGGCACCGAGGCGGGCGCGGCGCGACAGGGCGGGGCGGAGGCGACCGGAGCGGAAGCGGTCGGGACGGGGCATGCGCGGCTCCTCTTGGAGAAAGGGGGGTGGGTCCCAGGGCTCGAAGGGCTGACGGCCCCTCATTCCTTGGTCTACGCGCGCAGATTCAACCGTTGGCGGGAAGTTCCCGCAAGAGGCGGGGTATTGACGGCCCGAAGGGCCCTTCGTAGCCTCCACCTACATGCGTGGACATCGTTTATATGTATGAATGTGGTGTGCTCATGGCGCCCGCCCCGCCGACCGCGCCGACCCGGCCGCGGGCCGGTCCGTACCCCGTAGGAGCCCCGGATGACCGACGCCCCGCACCCCCTCGCCATCGCCGAGGTCCGGCTCACCCCGATCCTGGTGGCCGACCCGCCGCTGCTCAACACCCAGGGCGTGCACCAGCCGTACACCCCCCGGCTGATCATCGAGCTGATCACCGAGGGCGGGGTCACCGGGCTCGGCGAGACCTACGGCGACACCGTCTATCTCGACCTGGCCCGGCCGCTGGCCGCGGCGCTGATCGGCCGACGGGTCACGGATCTGAACGGACTGCCCGCGCTCGCCGCGGAGGTGTGCGGGGACTCACCGGCCGCCACCGGCGCCGACGCGGTGGCCGCCGGCGGGCTGCGCGGCGCCCGGACCGCCGGCAAGCTCCGGCTGTCGGTCCTCTCCGGCTTCGAGGTCGCCTGCCTGGACGCCTGGGGGAAGGCCGCCGGGCTGCCGGTCCACGCCCTGCTCGGCGGCAAGGTCCGGGACCGCGTGGAGTACGGCGCCTACCTCTTCTACCGGTGGGCCGAGCACCCCGGCGGCCGCGGCGAGCCGGACGACTGGGGCGCGGCGCTCGACCCGGCCGGGGTGGTGGCCCAGGCCCGCCGGTTCGCCGACACCTACGGCTGCACGTCCTTCAAGCTCAAGGGCGGCGTCTTCGAACCCGCGCGGGAGGTCGCCGCGGTCCGCGCGCTGGCCGCCGCGTTCCCCGGGCGGCCGCTGCGGCTCGACCCCAACGGCGCCTGGAGCGTGGCCACTTCGCTGAGGGTCGCGGAGGAACTGGCGGACGTGCTGGAGTACCTGGAGGACCCGGCCGGCGGGACCGCGCGGATGGCGGAGGTCGCGGCCGGCACCCGCGTACCGCTGGCCACCAACATGTGCGTGACCACCTTCGACGAGATCCCCGAGGCATTCCGCCGCCACGCCGTCCAGGTGGTGCTCTGCGACCACCACTACTGGGGCGGGCTGCGCGCCACCCGCGAACTGGCCGCCGTCTGCCGCACCTTCGGCGTCGGGCTGTCCATGCACTCCAACACCCACCTGGGCATCAGCCTGGCCGCGATGACCCAGGTGGCGGCGACCGTGCCGAACCTCCACCACGCCTGCGACACCCACTACCCCTGGCAGACCGAGGACGTCCTCACCGAGCGGCTCGCGATCCGCGACGGCACGGTGGCCGTCGGCGACGCCCCCGGCCTCGGCGTCACCCTCGACCCGGACCGGCTCGCCGCGCTGCACCACCGCTGGCTGGCCGACGACGGCGGCCTGCGGGACCGCGACGACGCCGCCGCGATGCGCCACGCGGAACCGGACTGGGTCGTTCCGGCCGTACCGCGCTGGTGACCGTGCGGGCCGGTGGGGCGGAGGCGGACGCGGGCCGTACGTGGGCGGTGCGTACGGGTGCCGGACGCGGTCCCGTCCGCCGTGGATCATGAACCCGGCCGTGGTCCTGTGCGCGGTCGCCCGGCACGCGTAGCGTGAGGCACGGCTCAGTGGCAGCGCGCCACAGTGGTCCCGTAGTGATCTTTGAAAGGGGCTGTTCCGATGGCACAGGAAGTGCGCGGCGTGATCGCGCCGGGGAAGAACGAACCGGTCCGGCTGGAGACGATCCTGGTGCCGGACCCGGGTCCCGGCGAGGCCGTGGTGAAGGTCCAGGCGTGCGGGGTGTGCCACACCGATCTGCACTACAAGCAGGGCGGCATCACCGACGAGTTCCCGTTCCTGCTCGGCCACGAGGCGTCCGGGGTCGTGGAGTCGGTCGGCGCCGGGGTCACCGACGTCGCGCCGGGGGACTTCGTCATCCTCAACTGGCGTGCGGTGTGCGGCCAGTGCCGGGCCTGTCTGCGCGGCCGCCCCCAGTACTGTTTCGACACCCACAACGCCAGCCAGAAGATGACGCTGAAGGACGGTACGGAGCTGACCCCGGCGCTCGGCATCGGCGCCTTCGCCGACAAGACGCTGGTCGCGGCCGGGCAGTGCACCAAGGTCGACCCCGAGGTGTCGCCGGCGGTGGCCGGGCTGCTGGGCTGCGGGGTGATGGCCGGCATCGGCGCCGCCATCAACACCGGCGGGGTCACCCGCGGTGACTCGGTCGCGGTCATCGGCTGCGGCGGGGTCGGCGACGCGGCCGTGGTCGGCGCCCGGCTGGCCGGCGCGGCCCGGATCATCGCCGTCGACGTCGACGACCGCAAGCTGGACCTCGCGCGCACCATGGGCGCCACCCACACCGTCAACTCCCGTACCACCGACCCCGTCGAGGCGATCCGCGAACTGACCGGCGGCTTCGGCGCGGACGTCGTCATCGAGGCGGTCGGCCGCCCCGAGACGTACCAACAGGCCTTCTACGCCCGCGATCTGGCCGGCACGGTCGTCCTGGTGGGCGTGCCCACCCCGGACATGACCCTGGAACTGCCCCTGCTGGACGTCTTCGGCCGCGGCGGCGCGCTCAAGTCCTCCTGGTACGGCGACTGTCTGCCGTCCCGCGACTTCCCGATGCTGATCGACCTGCACCAGCAGGGCCGGATCGACCTCTCCGCGTTCGTCACCGAGACCATCGGCATCGACGACGTCGAGCGGGCCTTCGACCGGATGCACGCGGGCGACGTGCTGCGTTCGGTGGTGACGCTCTGATGGCGGCGCGGATCGACCACCTCGTGACCTCGGGGACGTTCTCGCTCGACGGCGGCACCTGGGACGTCGACAACAACGTGTGGATCGTCGGGAACGACGACGAGGCGATCGTCATCGACGCCGCGCACGACGCCGACGCCATCTTCGAGGCGCTGGCCGGCCGGACGCTGCGCGCGATCATCTGCACCCACGCGCACAACGACCACATCGACGCCGCCCCCGCGCTGGCCGCCCGTACCGGCGCCCGGATCCATCTGCACCCGGCCGACCTGCCGCTGTGGAAGATGACCCACCCCGGGACGGTCCCGGACGCGGACCTGGCCGACGGGCAGGTCCTGACCATCGCCGGTACGGACCTGACCGTGCTGCACACCCCCGGTCACGCGCCCGGCGCGGTCTGCCTGTACGCCCCCGACCTGCGCACCGTCTTCAGCGGCGACACCCTCTTCCAGGGCGGCCCCGGCGCCACCGGCCGGTCCTTCTCGGACTTCCCGACGATCGTCGCCTCGATCCGGGACCGGCTGCTGACCCTGCCACCGGAGACGGTCGTACGCACCGGCCACGGCGACCCCACGACGATCGGCGAGGAGGCGCCCCACCTGGACGAGTGGCTCAAGCGGGGCCACTGAGGGCGAACGGTGCTGAGGCGGCGGCCGGCCGGCCGCTGAGCCGGCCGGCCACGGGGGCGGCGGGCTGCCGGCCACGGGGGCTGCCGGCCACGGAGGGCGGTCGGCCGCGGCGGCCAGCGGGGCGCGGGCGGGGTGGCTTGGGGCGGCCCGGGGCGGAGTGGGGCGGCGTACGGATCCCGTAGGGCGGGGGCGAACAGATCCCGTAGGGGTCACCAGCGCCCCCTGCGGGGCCACAACGCGGCGGGGGCGAGGGGTATTCCGAGACGCGGCGGGGTGACGGGTACTCCGGGACCCGGCCGGGCGAGGGGTACTCCGGGACCCGGCCGGGCGAGGCGGTGTTCCAGGTACTCAGCCCTCGTCCCGGGTGCTCAGTCCTCCTTGGCCGCCCGTTCCAGGATGCGGGCGGCCACCGCGGGGGAGTCCACCAGGGGGTGCAGTGCCAGGGCCCGTAGGGCCGCGCCGCGGTCCTTGCGGGTGGCGGCCACCACCGCCGCCCGCTCGACCGCCTTGACCTGGAGCATCAGCCCCAACTGGTCCTCGCGCAGCGGTGCGCAGGGCAGCGGCCGGGCGCCGTGCGCGGTCACCTCGCACACCGTCTCCACGATCGCGTCCGGCGCCAGCTGCGGCACCGTCGTGCCGTTGCGGACGTTCAGGATCAGCCGGGTGCCGCTGTCGCGCACGATGGCGTGCATCAGCGCCAGCGCCACCCGGTCGTAGCCGCCGCCCTCCAGGTCGTGGCTGTCGCGCTGCCAGCCGCCGGTGGCCTCCCGGCTGTGCGCCATGTACGTCTCCTCGCGCTCCAGCCGGGTCCGCTCCCACAGCGCGTACACCGCGTCCGGGCCGCCGGCCGCCGCGGCCCGCTCGAAGAAGCCGCCCTGCTGCTGGTCGAGGAACTCGCCGCGGGTCTCCCGGGTGTCCCGGAGGGAATCGAGGGTCTCGCGGCGGAAGTAGTAGTAGTGCAGGTACTCGTTCGGGAGCGCCCCCAGGGTCTGCAGCCATTCCGCGCCGAACAGCCGGCCCTCCTCGAAGGAGGACAGCGCGGCCTCGTCGCCCAGCAGGCGCGGCAGCAGTTCGCTGCCCTCGAACGTCAACGACCGCAGCCAGCCAAGGTGGTTGAGGCCGACGTAGTCGTAGCCGACCCGGCCGCTCTCGAAGGCCGCCGGCGCCAGCCCCGCCGCCCGCGCGGCCCGGCGCACCAGCCCGACGGGGGAGTCGCAGATCCCGATGACGCGGTCGCCGAGCACCTGGGACATCGCCTCGGTCACCATGCCCGCGGGATTGGTGAAGTTGATGACCCAGGCCGTCGGCGCGAGCTGGGCGACCCGCTCGGCGATGTGCAGCGCCACCGGGATCGTCCGCAGCCCGTAGAGGACCCCGCCCGCGCCCACCGTCTCCTGGCCCAGCACGCCCTCGGCCAGCGGGATGCGTTCGTCGCGTATCCGGCCGGCCGTGCCGCCCACCCGGATCGCCGAGAACACGAAGTCCGCGCCGGCCAGCGCCTCGTCCAGGCTCTGGGCGACCCGGACCGGCACCGGCGCCGGGTGCCCCTCGGCCAGCCGCGTCAATACGTCGGCGATGACCGACACCCGCCGGGTGTCGGTGTCGTGCAGGACCACCTCGGAGACCGAGTCCGCCGGGTCGGCCAGGAGCGCGCGGTAGACCAGCGGCACCCGGAAGCCGCCACCGCCGAGAATCGTGAGCCTCATGGGGCGGAACGTACCGCAGCATCAGGCACACTGGCGGCACGTGCTGATATGAGAGGGGCGTGCACGGTGAGCAGCCGACGTGATGTCCATCCGCCCGCCGGCCCGGCCGAGGTGCCACCGGGCCTCGACCCGCTGGCCCAGGTACGGGCGGACGGCGATCCGCGCACCGACGTCTACCTCACCGGCACGGTCTTCCTCGACATCATCTTCACCGGCCTGGACTCCGCACCGGTCCGCGGCACCGAATCCTGGGCCCGCGGTATGGGCTCCAGCCCCGGCGGCGTCGCCAACATGGCCACCGCCCTGGCCCGGCTCGGGCTGCGCACCTCCCTGGCCGCGGCCTTCGGCGACGACAAGTACGGCGAGTACTGCTGGGAGGCGCTCGAACAGGGCGAGGGCATCGACCTGTCGCTGTCACGCACGGTCCCGGGCTGGCACTCCCCGGTCACCGTCTCCATGGCGTACGAGGGCGAGCGCACGATGGTGTCGCACGGCCATCAGGCGCCGCCCCCGGACTTCACCTTCGACGGCCGGCACGCACCGGGCTGCCCGCCGCCGTCCCGGGCCTGTGTCGCCTCGCTCGTGCCCGGTCGGCGGGAGTCCTGGCTGGAGTGCGCGGCCGGCCGCGGCAGCCGGATCTTCGCGGACGTCGGCTGGGACGACAGCGGCCGCTGGGACCCCGCCGACCTCGCCGACCTCGAACACTGCGAGGCGTTCCTGCCCAACGCCGAGGAGGCGATGCGCTACACCCGTACGACCTGCCCGCGCGCGGCCGCCCGGAAGCTGGCCGACCGGGTGCCGCTGGCCGTCGTCACGCTGGGCTCCCAGGGCGCGTACGCGGTGGACGGGCGGACCGGCGAGACCGCCGAGGTGCCCGCGATCGCGGTGGAGGCGCTCGATCCGACCGGCGCCGGCGACGTCTTCGTCGCGGGCTTCGTCACCGGCACCCTGGCCGACTGGCCGCTGGCCGACCGGCTGGCGTTCGCCGGGCTGAGCGCCGCCCTGTCCGTGCAGGAATTCGGCGGGTCGCTGTCCGCGCCGGGCTGGGCGGAGATCGCCGCCTGGTGGCAGCAGGTGCGGCTGTGCGAGGCGGGCGCCCCGGGCGCGCTGCGGCGGCAGTACGCCTTCCTCGACGAGGTGCTGCCCGCGGCCTACCGCCCGGCGCCGCTGGCCCGCGCGGTCCCCACGATCGGCTTCCGCCGCCCGGCCTGAGCCGCCGCGCCGGGCCCCGAAGCGGTACGGAAGCGGATCCGCCCCGACCGCCGGTCCTCATCGAAAGCCCAGGTCACACCGGCTGCCGGGAAAAACTCTCGGGCCTGTCGGTGCCCCGTCGTACTCTTGTATCGCAAGGAGGCCGTGCCGGCAGGCACCTCCTCGGCACGTCTTCATGAGCAAAGGATGGGGGTTGAGCAGGCCACCGAGCCGCCCTATGACGCAGACACCCATGGAACCGCAGGCGAGCGCCCAGTTCACCGTCCCGGCCAAGCACCCGATGGTGACGGTCCTGGGGTCCGGAGACTCGCTTCTGCGAGTGATCGAAAAAGCCTTCCCGGCGACCGACATCCACGTCCGGGGCAACGAAGTCAGCGCGGTCGGCGACGCCCGGGAAGTGGCCCTCGTCCAGCGCCTGTTCGACGAGATGATGCTGGTGCTCCGCACCGGACAACCGATGACGGAGGACGCGGTGGAACGCTCGATCGCCATGCTGCGCGCGGCGGAGGACGGCGGCGGCGCGGTGAGCGAGACGCCCGCCGAGGTGCTCACCCAGAACATCCTCTCCAACCGCGGGCGGACGATCCGGCCCAAGACCCTCAACCAGAAGCGCTACGTCGACGCCATCGACAAGCACACCGTCGTCTTCGGCATCGGCCCGGCCGGTACCGGCAAGACGTACCTGGCCATGGCGAAGGCCGTGCAGGCGCTCCAGGCCAAGCAGGTCAACCGCATCATCCTGACCCGCCCCGCGGTCGAGGCCGGCGAGCGGCTGGGCTTCCTGCCCGGCACCCTCTACGAGAAGATCGACCCGTATCTGCGCCCGCTCTACGACGCGCTGCACGACATGCTCGACCCCGACTCCATCCCGCGCCTGATGGCCGCGGGCACGATCGAGGTCGCGCCGCTCGCGTACATGCGCGGCCGGACGCTGAACGACGCGTTCATCATCCTCGACGAGGCGCAGAACACGAACCCCGAGCAGATGAAGATGTTCCTCACCCGCCTCGGGTTCGACTCGAAGATCGTCGTCACCGGAGACGTCACCCAGATCGACCTCCCCGGCGGCACCAAGAGCGGTCTGCGCCAGGTCAGGGAGATCCTGGACGGCGTCGCCGACGTGCACTTCTCCCTGCTCACCAGCCAGGACGTGGTCCGGCACAAGCTCGTCGGACGTATCGTCGACGCCTACGAGAAGTACGACAGCCGCAACGGCCAGTGAGCCGGACGCACCGCGCGAACGAGAAGCGAGACGCAACGCCCCATGTCCATCGACGTCAACAACGAATCCGGCACGGAGGTCGACGAGCAGGCGATCCTCGACGTCGCCCGCTACGCCCTCGGCCGGATGCGCATCCACCCGCTCTCCGAGCTGTCCGTGATCGTCGTGGACGCCGAGGCCATGGAGCAGCTCCATCTGCAGTGGATGGACCTGCCCGGACCGACCGATGTCATGTCCTTCCCGATGGACGAGCTGCGCCCGCCGGCCAAGGACGACGAGGAGCCCCCGCAGGGCCTGCTCGGTGACATCGTGCTCTGCCCGGAGGTCGCCAAGAAGCAGGGCGAGGAGGCGCCGACCGCGCACAGCATGGACGAGGAGCTCCAGCTGCTGACCGTGCACGGCGTCCTCCACCTCCTCGGTTACGACCACGAGGAGCCCGACGAGAAGGCCGAGATGTTCGGCCTCCAGGCGGCGATCGTCGACGGCTGGCGCGCCGAGCGAGGGCTGACCGGCCCCTCGCCGGCGCCCACCGTGACCTGACGGGCACCGCGATGACCACCCAACTGATCGCGGTCGCGGTCCTGCTCGTCGTGATCGCCTGGCTCGCCGCCTGCGCGGAGGCCGGTCTGGCCCGTACGACGAGCTTCCGCGCCGAGGAGGCGGTCCGTTCCGGCCGCCGCGGCAGCGCCAAGCTCGCCCAGGTCGCCGCCGACCCCACCCGCTACCTCAACGTCGCCCTGCTGGTGCGGGTCGGCTGCGAGATGGCCGCCGGTGCCCTGGTGACCTACGCCTGCCTGGGCTCGTTCGACGAGACCTGGCAGGCGCTGACCGTCGCCATCGCCGTGATGGTGCTGGTCAGTTATGTCGCGGTCGGCGTCTCGCCGCGGACCATCGGCCGCCAGCACCCGCTGAACACCGCCACCGCGGCCGCCTACGTCCTGCTGCCGCTGGCCCGCGTCATGGGCCCGATCCCGCAGTTGCTGATCCTCATCGGCAACGCCCTCACCCCCGGCAAGGGCTTCCGCAAGGGCCCGTTCGCGTCCGAGGCCGAACTGCGTTCCCTGGTCGACCTCGCCGAGAAGGAGTCGCTGATCGAGGACGAGGAGCGCCGGATGGTGCACTCCGTCTTCCAGCTCGGCGACACCCTGGTCCGGGAGGTGATGGTGCCGCGCACGGACCTGGTGTCCGTCGAGCGGTTCAAGACCATCCGGCAGGCGCTGACCCTCGCCCTGCGCTCCGGTTTCTCCCGCATCCCGGTGACCGGCGAGAACGAGGACGACATCGTGGGCGTGGTCTATCTGAAGGACCTCGCCCGCAAGGTCCACATCAGCCGCGACGCGGAGACCGAGCTGGTCTCCACGGCCATGCGGCCCGCCGTCTTCGTGCCGGACACCAAGAACGCCGGTGATCTGCTGCGGGAAATGCAGCAGGACCGCAATCACGTCGCGGTGGTCATCGACGAATACGGCGGCACCGCCGGAATCGTCACCATCGAGGACATCCTCGAAGAGATCGTCGGCGAGATCACCGACGAATACGACCAGGAATTGCCGCCGGTCGAGGACCTCGGCGACGGCCGCTACCGCGTCACCGCCCGCCTCGACATCGGCGACCTCGGCGAGCTCTACGGCCTGGCGGAGCTGGACGACGAGGACGTCGAAACGGTCGGCGGGCTGCTCGCCAAGCTGCTCGGCCGGGTCCCGATCGCCGGCGCCACGGCCGAGGTCGATCTCTCCGGCACGGCCGCCGAACCCGAGCTGAAGGCGCTGCGGCTGACCGCGGAATCCCCTGCCGGCCGCCGCAACAAGATCGTCACGGTGCTCTGCGAACCGGTGCGGTCCACGGAAGCCGGAGAGCTCTCCGCATAATCCCGGCGCAATCAGGGAAATGCCGAAACAAGCGAATGCCCCGACCTTTCGCTTTCGGTTCCGCCGGTCTCCGCTGCTACTTATCTCCAGTGCACCGGAAATGTTCTCAAAGCCATCTCCGGCGGGACTGGATTCCGCCCGGCACGCCATGGAAAGATCTTCGGGCGGTCGCCGAAAGGCGGCCGCCCTGCGGGAAAGAAATCGCCTGAGAAATCTTGCCGCGCAGGTTGCCCCGGCCACGGGGGACCGGGGCAGCCACCTTCTTCCGCACGTCGCGGGGCCGGCGCATATGCTCGCCGGTATGACCGAAGCCGCACCGCTGGACCCCGAAGACCGCAAGATCATCACGCTCGCGCGCTCGGCGCGGGCCCGTAACGGCGTGCCCGAGGGCGCCGCCGTACGCGACGAGACCGGCCGCACCTATGTCGCCGGCACCGTCGCCCTGGACTCGCTGCAGCTCAGCGCCCTCCAGACGGCCGTCGCGATGGCCGTCGCCAGCGGCGCCACGTCCCTGGAGGCGGCAGCCGTGGTGACCGACGCCGAGCGCGCCACGGACGCGGACCGCGCGGCCGTCCGGGACCTCGGCGGCCCCGCGACGCCGGTCCTGCTCGCGGGCCTCGACGGCACCCTCCGCAGCACCGTCCAGGCGGGCGAGGCGTAAAGCGGGGGAGGGGGCAGGGGGCCGTGGGCGGGCTTTCGGCCACGGCCGCCCGTAGCCCGGGTGGGCTCCCCGCCGAGGACACCCGCCGCCCGGCATAACCACCGGTTATCACCACAAGCCTTGGACGCGTCCGAACCGGGCGACGAAGATCATGGGTGTCAGCAGCCGTCGCCGGCCACGCCGCCGGCCCGCGCCCCCAGGAGCCCGCCGTGTCCGCCGCAACCGCCCTCCCCGCCCGCACCCTGGGCGGCCTCACCAGCTCCGCCATCGGCTTCGGCGCGATGGTCCTCTCGCCCGGCGTCTACGGTGAGACCGACGAGCAGCGCGGCACCACCGCCCTGCTCTCCGCCCTCGACGAGGGCGCCACCCTCCTCGACACCGCGGACGGCTACGGCCCCGACGGCCACAACGAGCAGCTGATCGGCCGGGCGCTGCGCGGCCGCCGCGACGAGGTCGTGCTCGCGACGAAGTTCGGCTTCCGCCTCCCCGAGGGCGTCGAACCGCACCCCTTCCCGGTCAACTACGGCTTCGGCGAACTGGCCGTGAACGCCGACCCCCGCCACGTACGCGGCTACGCCGAGGCGTCACTGCGCAATCTGCGGACCGACGTCATCGACCTGTATTACCCGCACTACCCGGACCCGCAGGTTCCGTTCGAGGACACCGTCGGGGCCGTCGCCGACCTGATCGACGCCGGTCTGGTCCGTCACCTGGGCCTGTCCAACGTGACCGCCGACCAGCTGCGCCGTGCGCACGCGGTGCGCCCGGTGGCCGCCGTCCAGGTCCAGTGGTCGATGTGGCAGCCCATCGACGCCGAGCTGCTGGCCACCGCCCGTGAGCTGGGCGTGGGCATCGTCGCCTGGAGTCCGCTGGGCAGCGGATTCCTCACCGGCACCGTCCAGCAGGTCACCGAGGACGACTTCCGCCGCCATCTGCCGCGCTTCGAGGCCGCCAACCTCAAGGCCAACCAGGACCGCTTCGCGCCGGTCCGGCACCTCGCCGAGGACCTCGGCATCTCCTCCGGCCAGCTGGCGCTCGCCTGGCTGCTGCACCAGGACGAGCACGTCGTGCCGATCCCCGGCAGCCGCACCCCGGCCCATATCGCGGAGAACCTCGCCGCCGCCCGGATCACCCTGCCCGCGGACGTCCTCGCCCGGATCGCCGCCGCGCTGAAGGGCACCCGCTTCGAGGGCACGGCGGCGGTCGTCGACTGAAGCGTGCGGCCCGGATGGTCGGAGCCGCGTCCGGGATCGGGGAGAATGGGCGCCATGAGCGTTCGTACAGACTCCTCCGCCGCCCACCGGGCCGGCTTCGCCTGCTTCGTCGGCCGCCCCAACGCGGGCAAGTCGACCCTGACGAACGCTCTCGTGGGTACGAAGGTGGCCATCACCTCCAACCGCCCGCAGACCACCCGCCACACGGTCCGCGGCATCGTGCACCGCCCCGAGGCCCAGCTGGTCCTCGTCGACACCCCCGGCCTGCACAAGCCGCGCACGCTGCTCGGCGAGCGGCTCAACGACATCGTCCGCACCACCTGGTCCGAGGTCGACGTGATCGGCTTCTGTCTGCCCGCGGACCAGAAGATCGGCCCCGGCGACCGCTACATCGCCGGTGAGCTGGCCGAGATCAAGAAGACGCCCAAGGTCGCCATCGTCACCAAGACCGACCTGGTCGACTCCAAGTCGCTGGCCGCGCAGCTGATCGCCATCGACCAGCTCGGCAAGGAACTGGGCATCGAGTGGGCCGAGATCATCCCGGTCTCCGCCGTGGGCGACACCCAGGTCTCCCTGCTCGCCGATCTGCTCGTCCCGCTGCTCCCCGAGGGCCCGGCACTCTACCCGGAGGGCGACCTCACCGACGAGCCCGAGCAGGTCATGGTCGCCGAGCTGATCCGTGAGGCCGCGCTGGAGGGCGTCCGCGACGAGCTGCCGCACTCCATCGCCGTCGTCGTCGAGGAGATGCTGCCGCGCGCGGACCGCCCCGCCGACAAGCCGCTCCTGGACGTGCACGCCAACGTCTACATCGAGCGCCCCAGCCAGAAGGGCATCATCATCGGCCCCAAGGGCAAG
Source organism: Streptomyces sp. NPDC059649 (assembly GCF_042734445.1). NCBI lineage: Bacteria > Bacillati > Actinomycetota > Actinomycetes > Kitasatosporales > Streptomycetaceae > Streptomyces > Streptomyces sp. NPDC059649. The sequence goes on along the minus strand of NZ_JBHWDV010000004.1, from coordinate 309,606 downwards.
CGCCTGAAGGAGGTCGGCACCAAGTCCCGCAAGCACATCGAGGCACTGCTCGGCACGCCGGTCTTCCTCGACCTGCACGTCAAGGTCGCCAAGGACTGGCAACGCGACCCCAAGCAACTCCGCAAGCTGGGCTTCTAGTTCGCCCCTCACGCGGGGCCGGCTCCGCGGGGAATCCCCGCGGGTGAGGCTGGCTGTCTTCCTTGGGAATACCTCCCGATTCCTTCACGTTGTGGGCCCCCGAGGGGGCGCTCGCGACCCTTACGGGATGCGTTCGGTCGCTCCTTAGGGGAGCTGTCGAGGCGGGATCAAGGCGTCGGCGCTCCGGTTCGGCCGGCTCCGAGGGTGGTGACCACGGCGGTCAGTCGGTTCATCGTGTGGGCGACCCGGAGGCCGTCCATGTAGTCGCGGACGTGCACGATCCGGCCGTTGCGGACCCTGAGCACCAAGAGTCCGGGAAAGCTGAATGTCTCGCCGGTCGTGGTCAGAACTCCGGCGACGGTCTGCTCGACGGTGATCACTTCCGGGTCGCTGCTCTGGTGGACGACGACATCGCGGATCTCTTGCGGTTGGGCCGGGCTCGCGCCCCAGGCCGCGCTATACCCCGCGAGGACTTCTTCGCGGCCCTCGTAGCGCTCGGGCATGCCGGGGAAGAGGAACGGGAACTCGTGCACGGCGTCGGCCGCGCACTGAGCGGCGAGATCGTCCGCGGACTTGTCGAGGATGGCGCGGTGGTAGCGGGCCAGGACGTCGCGAGGGCCGAGGCCGTCCGAGGGGGTGTCTGGCATGGCGGTGGGCTCCGTTCAGTGAGGGGGAGGTGGGACGAGCTCTTGGGAGTGAGGGACCGGGGTTCGGGCCTGGGGCCGGAGATCGGGCGGGGGATCGGGTCATGCCTGGGGACCGGAGTTCGTGCGTGGGGATTGGGGATGGGGGATCGGAGTTCGGGCTGGGGCGAGGCGAGAGTCACCAAGTTCAGGTGGTGACGCCCGACTTGGAGACCAACGCCACCGCACGGTACGTGAAGACCGACGACGAGCTGGATGGATTTGTGAGGTTCGAGGTCGACGCGGGCGCCATGGCCGAGCACCACGGCATCCCGCTGAGCGTCAGCCGCCCGTCCGCCCGTCCGCCCGTCCGCCCGTCCGCCCGTCCTGCCGGATTCTCAGCCCCGCCCCCGCACGCTCCCGCTGAGCCCGCTGAGCCCGCTGAGCCCGCTGAGCCTCACCCGTCCACCCACCTACCCGCCCACCCGGTTCTCCTGAGCCTCACCCGCCGACTCACGCCACCCCCCGCCTCACCCCACCCCCCGAATGCGCCGCACCAGCAGTGCCCCCAGTAGGCCGATGGCCGCTGCCACCGCGTACAGCGTGCGGTAGCCGCCGAGGTGGACGAGGGGGGCGGCCAGGGCAGGGGCGGCTACCTGGGGGAGGGAGTTGGCGATGTTGATGAGGCCGAGGTCCTTTCCGCGGTGGGACGCGGCCGGCAGGACGTCCATCATCAGCGCGAGGTCGACGGAGGTGAAGACGCCGAATCCGATGCCGAGCAGCGCCGCGGCGCACAGCGCGCCCGGCCAGGTCTGCCAGACGGCGAGCAGCGCGGTGGCCACCGTCATGATCACCCCGGCGCCCAGGACGAACGGCTGCCGCCGCCCGGCCCGGTCCGACCAGATCCCGCCGACGACGACCGTGGTCAGCAGCGTCACCCCGTTCACGGCGGTGAGCACCAGCACCCCGCCGTCCGGGTCCGGCCGCCGCAGCACATCGCGCAGGTAGTACAGCAGGTACAGCAGCGCCAGCGCGTTGCCGAGGTTGATCAGGAACCGGGTGAGCCAGGCCCAGCCCAGGTCCGGATGGCGCCGCGGGCTGATCCAGAAGCCGGTGAGCAGGGCCCGCCAGGAGAGTTCCGGCCGCCGCTCGGCCGGCAGCACCGCGTCCCGGTGCCCCAGCACGTACGGCAGGGTGCCCAGCACCACGAACCCGGCGCAGGCCAGATAGCCCGCCGCCGGCCCGCCCGCCACGGTCGCCAGTCCCGTACCGGCCACCACGCCCAGGATCTGCGCGGCGCCCAGCCAGCCGCCCACCGCTCCCCGCTGCCGGTGCGGCACCCGGTCCGGTACGGCCGCGGTGATCGCCGCGAACGCCGCGTTGAGGGTGAGCTGTACGGCACCCCACGCCAGCGCCATCGCCACGACCGTACGGGCTGCCGCCAGCGCCGCCAGCGCGGCGGCGCCGCCCGCAACTCCCGCCGCGATCCAGGGGGTTCGCCGCCCGTAACGGGAGGTCGTACGGTCCGACAGTGCGCCGAAGAGGGGATTGGCCACCAGGGAGACGGCGGCGCCCAGGCCGGTCACCCAGGCCAGTACGGACTCCTTGGGCATCCCGGCCGCCGGCGCCGCCACCTCCGCCGCCTGCCAGGCGAGCAGTATCTGGAGCGGCCCGTACCAGCCCGCCCAGATCGCCCCGTTGGCCACCGCCAGGGCCGTCGTCCACCCGGGCCCGACCGGCGCGGACGGCTCGGCCAGCGGGCCCGGCGCCGCGGGGTGCCGCCCGGAGCGCTGCGGCACGGCCGGCCTCCTCCACCGGCCGGCTCCTCCGGCCCCGCTTACCTGACCGTGCCCCTCTGCCGCCCCCGTCCGGTCCGCCCGGCCCACCTGACCGTGCCCCCCTGCCGCCCCCGTCCGGTCCGCCCGGCCGTCCGCCCCCGTGGCCCGGCTCACCCGGCCGCCTGCTCCCGGAGCACCTCGCGGAACCAGCGGTACGAGGACTTCGGCGTCCGCGTCAGCGTCGCGTAATCGACGTGTACGAGCCCGAACCGCCGGGCGTATCCCTCCGCCCATTCGAAGTTGTCCAGCAGCGACCAGACGAAATACCCCCGGACGTCCACCCCCGCCGTCATGGCGGCGTGCAGGGCCCGCAGATGTCCGTCCAGATAGGTGATCCGCGCGCCGTCCTCGATGCCTTCGTACGAGCAGCCGTTCTCAGTGATGACGATCGGCGGCAGCCGCTTTCCGTACCGTTCCTGGAAGCCGACCAGCAATTCGGTCAGCCCTTCCGGAACGACCGCCCACCCGAAATCGGTCCGGGGATATCCCTCGATGTCATGGGGCGTGAAAGGCAGGCCCGTGGGGATTCCTATGCCGCCGACTTCGGTTTCCTCGCCGGCCGGTCGTCCCACCAGCGACGGCTGGTAGTAATTGATCCCGTACCAGTCCAGTGGCTGCGAGATCACCTTCAGGTCTTCGTCGATGGGGCCCGGCAGCAGCCGCGCCAGGTCCTCGTCCGGATACCGGCCCAGCAGGATCGGCTCGGCGAACAGCCGGTTCAGCAGCAGGTCGTAGCGATCGGCCGCGGTCCGGTCCTCCTCCGCGTCGGACGCGGCCCAGGTCGGCCCGTGGGAATTGGCGATCCCGATGGACCGGGCGCCCCGGGCCCGCAATGCCTGCACCGCCAGACCGTGCCCCAGCAGTTGGTGATGGGCCGCGGGCAAAGCCCCGAAAAGCAATTCCCGCCCCGGCGCGTGCTGCCCCAGCCCATAGCCCAGCAGCGTCAGTTCCGCCGGTTCATTGATCGTGATCCACCGCTCCACCCGGTCCCCGAGCCGAGCCGCCACGGTATCCGCATACGCGGCGAACCACTCCGCCGTTTCCCGTACGAGCCAGCCCCCGCGCTCCTCCAGAATCTGCGGGGTGTCCCAATGGAAAAGCGTCGGCACCGGCGCGATGCCGGCCGCGAGCAAGGCGTCGACCAGCCGGTCGTAGAAATCCAGTCCGGCCGTATTCACCGCCCCGTGCCCGTCCGGCACCACCCGCGGCCATGCCACCGAAAAACGGTAGGCGCCGACGCCGAGTTCCTTGAGGAGTTCCACGTCCTCCGGGTAGCGGTGGTAGTGGTCGGTGGCCACCCGGGCGTCCGATCCGTCCTTGATCCGCCCGCGCTCCCCGGCGAACACGTCCCATGTCGACGGGCCCCGCCCGCCTTCCGCCACCGCGCCTTCGATCTGCGCGGCGGATGTCGACACCCCCCAGAGGAAGTCCTGGGGGAAGCGTGGCAGGGGCGTGGGGAACTCCGGCACGGCAGTCATGCCGGGATCTTCGTAACCGGCGGTAACAGTGTCAAGGGGCGGGACACGTACGGGAGTTGGCAGCCGGACACATACGGGAGTTGGCAGCAGGACACGTACGGGAGTCGGCAGGCAGGCAGGTACGTAGGCAGGTAGGCCGGGGGCGCCTCGCTGTCCCGCCCCCCAGCGTCCCGTGACGGCTTACGAGCCTTCCTTCATCACCTTCGTGATCAGGGTCCGCTGCTCGTCGGTGAGGCGCGGATCGGAGCAGTACACCGTGCGGCCGTCGACGGTGATCTGGTAGCTGTAGCCGTCGGGGACGCCGATGGGGGGTTCGGTGCGGGCGGTGGCGAGGGCGCGTTCGGCGAGCGACTGCCACTCGGCGGAGTCGTCGCGCCCCGCGGTGTCGATCTCGGCCCGGCGGTCGATGGCCGCGAAGCCGCCGGTGCGGTGAACGTAAATGCGCATAACGGGCTCCTCCGACGTCCTGCGACGGACTTCTTCCCCGTTTGGGGGGCCATATGGCCACGGTAGCCGGGGGCGGGGGGTGGGCGCCTGCTGGTCGCGGGCGCCCGTGTACCGCTCCCGCCCTTACGGGTAACCGGCACACCCCCGAGGTACGCCGGTCCCTTCCCGTTTGGCCGAGATGCCACGTTCTGCTGTGCTGCTTCGCCGGGACGCCACGTCCTGCTGTGCTGCTTCGCCGGGACGCGGCTCCCCGCGTCGCTACTTCGCCGAGATGCCGACCTGCGACCAGGCCTTGACCACGGCCTCGTGTTCGTCGCCGGTGCCGAAGCGGGCCTGGGCGGCCTTGATCGTGAGCTTGGCGAAGTCGGCGAACGTGGCGTCCTTCGGCAGTTCGCCGCCGGTCAGGACGTCGTACCAGACCTGGCCGGCCCGCTCCCACGCCTTGCCGCCGAGCTTGCTGGCGAAGAGGTAGAAGGCGTGGTTGGGGATGCCGGAGTTGATGTGGACGCCGCCGTTGTCGTCGGTGGTCCTGACATAGCGCTCCATCGTGGCCGGCTGCGGGTCCTTGCCCAGGACGTCGTCGTCATAGGCGGTTCCGGGCGCCTTCATGGAGCGCAGGGCCTTGCCGGTGACGTGGGGGCCGAGCAGGTCGGCGCCGATCAGCCAGTCGGCCTGGTCGGCGGTCTGGCCGAGGGCGTACTGCTTGATCAGGGAGCCGAAGACGTCCGAGACGGACTCGTTGAGGGCGCCGGACTGGCCGTGGTAGTCGAGGTTGGCGGTGTACTGGGTGACGCCGTGGGTCAGCTCGTGGCCGATGACGTCGACGGGGATGGTGAAGTCCCGGAAGAGGTCGTTGTCGCCGTCGCCGAAGACCATCCGCTCGCCGTCCCAGAAGGCGTTGTCGTACTTCTGGCCGTAGTGGACGGTGGCGTCGAGTGCCAGGCCGGCGCCGTCGATGGACTTGCGGTGGTACGACTTCAGATAGAAGTCGAAGGTCGCGCCCAGTCCGGCGTGGGCGCGGTTGACCGAGGCGTCCTGGGAGGGGCCGTCGGACTCGGAGTGGACCTTGCTGCCGGGGAGGTTCTCCTGGTGGCCGGCGTCGTAGATGGTGCGGTTCGGCTTGTCGGCGTCCGCGCCGGGCTCCCCGGGGGTCGTCGCGCGGGCGGCCACCTCGCGGCGCCGGGTGCGGCGGAGGTGGTCGTGCTCCAGGGTGCGGCGGGCCGGTTCGTGCCGGGCCGGGTCGTCGGACTGGGCGAGGTTGTCGAGGATGTGCGGCGGGATGATCGTGCAGAAGACGGGGTGGTCGGGGGCCGTCGGGCCGGTGGCCTTGCGGGCCCTGTCGTTGTCGAGGTCCGTGTTGAGGTCCATGCACAAACGGTGGCACTCTGTAGTGCGGGTGTCACTGCCTGCGGTGGAGATTCCTGAATATGTGTGGTCCGTCGCATTTGGGGCGTAACGTCCGGCCCGGTCCCGCATACTGATACGCGACCGCCACTCAGGGCGTACCTCGGCTAGGGTGCTGTGCATCATGCGTTACGGGCTGCTTCTCCTTAGCTGCCGCGGCGAGGGCCTGTAGTCGAGGCCGACCCCCTCCCCGCGGAGTCCGGTGTTGCCCACCGTCGGCCGTCGAAAGCCTTCGACAGGAGCCCCGCGCAATGACCTCCGAAAATCCCGTCGGTCGCCCCACGCCCATTACCGCCGCGACCGTCACCCAGCGGCCCTCCGGGATGCCGATCCACAAGTACGGCCCGTACGAGGCCGTGGACCTGCCGGACCGCACCTGGCCGGACAACCGGATCACCAAGGCGCCGCGCTGGCTCTCCACCGACCTGCGGGACGGCAACCAGGCGCTGATCGACCCCATGTCGCCGGCCCGCAAGCGCGAGATGTTCGACCTGCTGGTGCGCATGGGCTACAAGGAGATCGAGGTCGGGTTCCCGTCGTCCGGTGAGACCGACTTCAACTTCGTACGGTCGATCATCGAAGAGGGCGCGATCCCCGACGACGTCACGATCTCCGTGCTGACCCAGGCCCGCGAGGACCTGATCGAGCGGACCGTCGAGTCGCTGCGCGGCGCCAAGCGCGCCACCGTCCACCTCTACAACGCGACCGCCCCGACCTTCCGCCGGGTGGTCTTCCGCGGCTCCAAGGACGACATCAAGCAGATCGCCGTGGACGGCACCCGGCTGGTGATGGAGTACGCGGAGAAGATCCTCGGCGACGAGACGGTCTTCGGCTACCAGTACAGCCCCGAGATCTTCACCGACACCGAGCTGGACTTCGCCCTGGAGGTCTGCGAGGCGGTCTGCGACGTCTGGCAGCCCGAGGAGGGCCGCGAGATCATCCTCAACCTGCCCGCCACGGTGGAGCGTTCGACGCCGTCCACGCACGCGGACCGGTTCGAGTGGATGGCGCGCCACCTGACCCGGCGCGAGTACGTGTGCCTGAGCGTCCATCCCCACAACGACCGCGGCACGGCGGTGGCCGCCGCCGAGCTGGCGATCATGGCCGGCGCCGACCGCATCGAGGGCTGCCTGTTCGGGCAGGGCGAGCGCACCGGCAACGTCGACCTGGTGACCCTGGGCATGAACCTCTTCAGCCAGGGCGTCGACCCGCAGATCGACTTCTCGCAGATCGACGAGATCCGCCGGACCAGCGAGTACTGCAACCAGATGGAGGTCCACCCGCGCCACCCCTACGCGGGCGACCTGGTCTACACCGCCTTCTCCGGCTCCCACCAGGACGCCATCAAGAAGGGCTTCGACGCGATGGAGGCCGAGGCGGCCGCCAAGGGCGTCACCGTCGACGACATCGAGTGGGCCGTGCCGTACCTGCCCATCGACCCCAAGGACGTCGGCCGCTCCTACGAGGCCGTCATCCGCGTCAACTCGCAGTCCGGCAAGGGCGGTATCGCCTACGTCCTGAAGAACGACCACAAGCTGGACCTGCCGCGCCGGATGCAGATCGAGTTCTCCCGGATCATCCAGGAGAAGACCGACGCCGAGGGCGGCGAGGTCACGCCGGCCGCCATCTGGTCCGTCTTCCAGGACGAGTACCTGCCCAACCCCGAGAACCCGTGGGGTCGTATCCAGGTCAAGAACGGCCAGACCACGACGGACCGCGACGGTATCGACGCGCTCACCGTCGAGGCGGTCGTCGACGGCCAGGACACCGTGCTGACGGGTTCCGGCAACGGCCCGATCTCCGCGTTCTTCGATGCCCTGCAGGGCATCGGCGTGGACGTCCGGCTGCTGGACTACCAGGAGCACACGATGAGCGAGGGCGCCTCCGCGCAGGCCGCCTCGTACATCGAGTGCGCGATCGGTGACAAGGTCCTGTGGGGCATCGGCATCGACGCGAACACCACCCGCGCCTCGCTGAAGGCCGTGGTCTCCGCCGTCAACCGCGCGGGCCGCTGATCCGGGCCTGTTCGCCATCGGCCCTGACCTCCGCCGATCCGCTTCCGGATCACGGCCGCGCCCCCGCAGCTCACCGCGAGCCGCGGGGGCGCGGCCGTGCGCGGAGCGGCGCCATCCGGCCGGTTGTCCGATACGAGGTGCTGACGGCGCATCAATCATGTGGCTAACATCACGTCCAACACGGCGATGGAGGCGTGGGGGTTACTCCTGTGCCTGGAAGGCAACGGGGAGTTACGGAGGCTGACGGAATGCACAAGGTGTGTGTGATGGGAGTGCGCACGTCCTGGCGTACCGTCGCCGACGGTGAGTTCTTCTGTCCGGACTGCGGCGGCGACCGCAACTACCTCCGGCGCACCGGCCACCGCCGCCTCACCCTCCTCGGCGTCCCGCTCCTCTCCCGCGGCCACACCGGCCCGGTGCTGGAGTGCTCCGCCTGCCACGGCCGCTTCGGCCTGGACGCCCTCGACCACCCCACCACCGTCCGCCTCTCCGCGATGCTGCGGGACGCCGTCCACACCGTCACGCTCGCCCTGCTGGCCGCCGGCGGGACGTCCTCCCGCGCGGTCCGCGAGGCCGCCGTGGACGCCGTTCGTGCGGCCGGCTTCCCCGACTGCTCCGAGGACCAGCTGCTGACCCTGCTCGCCGCCCTCGCCGCCGACACCGGACGGCTCACCGGCACCTACGACGCGGTGACCGGCGGCCACTGCGGGCACGCCGGTCTCGACCCGTGCGGCACCGCGCTGGCCATAGAGCTCCACGAGGCCCTGGAGCCGCTCGCCCCGCATCTCGCCCCGGCCGGCCGGGAGTCGCTGCTCCTCCAGGGCGCCCGGATCGCCCTCGCGGACGGCGCCTACACGCCCGCGGAGCGCGAGGTGCTCAGCACGGTCGGCGGTGCGCTGACCCTCCGCCCGGCGGACACCGAGCGGCTGCTGGCCGCGGCGGCGCGCACCCCCTCGTAGGGCAGGCGACTTCCTGCCACTCCTGGCGGGTGGTCTTCACTCCTGGCGGGCGGTCTTCGCGGTGATCCTGATCGCGTAGGACTTCGGTGCCGAGACGCCGCAGGTGCCGTGCGCGTCGCAGTAGGTGGCCAGCGCGGAGAGCGTGGCGCGGCTGCCCGGACGGGCGCCCGCCGTGAGCTTCAGGCGCATCGGCTTGCTCAGGTACTCGCCCGGCATCAGGTCCGCGTAGCGGAGGAACCGTCCCTTGCGCAGGTCGACGGTGTGCCACTTACCGCCCGCCGCGTTGTCGAAGAACTGCACGGTGACCGGCGCGGTGCCGGTGAGCGAGAGGGTGACGGCCGGCAGCGTGCCGTCCGTGGTGTTACGGGCGAATTGGGCGAAGCCGTGCCAGCCGGAGCCGACTGCCACCGTGCGGGGGAGGTCCAGGAGTTCGGTGCTGACCCCCGGTGTTCCGGCCACCGCGGCGGCCGGGGTGGTCAGCAGGGCGGCGGGGGCCGTCAGGGCCGTGGCGAGCACGGCCGTCAGGGCGCGGCGGAGCTTCATCGTGGATTCCCTCTCGGTCCGGAAGGCTGGTTGCCGTTACCGACCGGTGAGGGGGCGGGAAGGTTGCGGCCCCCGTCGCCGCCGGGGCGGTGACGGGGGCCGTGAACTCCCTGGGCGCCGGGGGCGGTTACGCGTCCGCAGCCGGCGTCAGACGTACCGGAAGGCCCTGCAGACCGCCCGAGATGAAGCCGCCCGCGGGCTGCAACTCCTCGGCGGGTACGGCCAGTTGGAGGTCGGGGAAGCGGTCGAAGAGGGCCGGCAGGGCGATCCGGGCCTCCATGCGGGCCAGCGGGGCGCCCAGGCAGTGGTGCACGCCGTGGCCGAAGGCCAGATGCTCCTGGACGCCGCGCCGGATGTCGAACGTGTCCGCGCCGGGGCCGTGGAACTCCGGGTCGCGGCCGGCGCCGGCGTACCCGGGCAGGATCGCCTCGCCCTTGCGGATGGTGATCCCGTCCGGCAGCTCGATGTCCTCCACGGCGAACCGTAGCGGCAGGCTCGCGATGCTGGGGGCCCAGCGCAGCGTCTCCTCGATCACGTCGTTCCACGGCACCTGGCCCGACCGCACCAGCTTCAGCTGGTCGGGGTGGGTGAGCAGGGCCGTCACCGCGTTGCCGAGGAGGTCGACGGTGGTCTCGTGGCCGGCGCCGATGACCAGCAGCAGGGTGTCCAGCAGTTCCTGCTCGGTCATCCGCTCGCCGTCGTCGTCCCGCGCGGAGACCAGCAGGCTGGTGAGGTCGTCCGCCGGTGCCTCGCGCTTGGCGGTGACCAGGCCGGTCAGCAGGGTGTGCACGGCCGCGGCGGTGGCACCGGCCTGTTCCGGCGTGGCCGTGGTGTCCATGATCGCCGCGACCAGCCGGGCCAGTTCGGCGCGCGGCTCACCCTCCGGGAAACCGAAGAGCTCGCAGATGACCTGCATGGGGAGCGGGTGGGCGAACGCCTCGCGCAGGTCCACGACCGAGCCGGCCGGGCGGCCGGCGAGATCGTCCAGCAATGCCTGGGTGATCCGCTCGACCCGCGGCAGGATGGCGTCCGTACGGCGGGCCGTGAACGCCGGCGCGATCAGCTTGCGCAGCCGGCGGTGGTCCGGGCCGTACGCGGTGAACATGTTGGTGACGCCGATCCACGACTGCAGCCAGCTGTTGCGGATCTCCTCGCGCTGCCAGGCCGGCCAGTGCTCCCGGGGGTTCTTGGAGACCCGGTCGTCGGTCAGCAGCGACTTGAGCAGGGCGTGGCCGGTGACCGCCCACGCCTCGATGCCGCCGGGCAGCTCGATCCGCGCCGCCGGGCCTATCGCGCGGAGGCGGGCTGCCTCTCCGTGGATGTCGCTTCCGACCGGGTCGATGACGTAGGGCTGCTGTCCCTGTTGTGCCATGGAGTGGCTCCTGCCTGGTCGGGGGTGATCGGGGAGAAGCGGGCCGGCAGCGCGACCAGGGCCCGGTGGAAGGCGCCGTGCCGCCACTCCAACTCGCTGGCGGGAACGGCGAGTTCGATGTCGGAGAGCCAGGCGGTGAGCCGCTCGATCGCGGTGGTGGCGATCAGCAGCGCGTGCCGCTTCACGGGGCAGGCGTGCGGGCCGGCCGCCCAGGACAGGTGCGAACCGCCGCCCGAGCCCGGCACGTCCAGCGAGGTGGTGTCGAACTGGCTGTTGGCGGCCGCGTACGACACCATCACCAGCTGCCCACGGCGCACCCAGGTGCCGTGGAAGAAGACGTCCCGGACCGGGAAGTGGGCGGAGTAGTTGGTCAGCGGCGGGTCGTTCCACAGCACCTCGTTGATGGCGTCCTGCGGGGTCAGGGCGCCACCGGTGAGGGTGTTGTAGTAGCGGTCGTCGGAGAGCATCCGGGACAGCGCGTTGCCGATGAGGTTGGCGAGCGGCTCGTTGCCCGCGCCCATCACCAGGATGATGTTGTGGATCAGTTCCTCGTCGGTCAGCCCGTTGGGGTGGTCCATGAACCACGAGGTCAGGTCCGCGCCGCGCTGCGCCTTCTTCGAGCCGACCAGCTCCATGATGTACGCGGTGAACGCCTCGTTGGCGGCCGCCGCCTCCTCGGGCGAGGTGCCCTCGATCATCCCGGCGAGGGCCTCGATGAGCCGCTCGCTGTAGGAGTCGGGCATCCCGAAGAGGTTGTTGAACATCAGCAGCGGGATCAGCCGCGCATAGTCGGCGATCAGATCGACCTCACCGCGGGCGCCGAACCGCTGGATCAGGGTGTCCGCGGCGTGGTGCACCCGGGCCCGCAGCTCATGCGGCTCCACCAGCTTGAAGCTGTCGACGATGACGTCCCGGTAGCGGACGTGCGCCGGCCCGTCGGCGTAGAAGACGTTCGGCCGCCAGCCCAGCATCGGCAGGATCGGCGAGTCCGCCGGAATGGTCTGCATCCACTCCCGGGAGTCCTTCGACCAGGTCGAGTCGTCGTGCAGCAGGTCGAGCGCCGCGCGGTAGTCGGTGACCAGCATCGCGGTCACGTCGGGCGCGATCTCGACCGGCGCCAGCGCGCCGTACTGCCGCAGCTGCACGTAGCAGCGGTCCGGGTCGGCGGCGAACTCCGGTCCGTAGAGCTTCACCGGGCGCTGCGCGTCGGGCCCGGCCTGCGGGTAGCCCATGGCCTGCTGCGGCGGGGCCGCGGAGTGCGCCGGGCAGCCCGGTGGCGGCGCGGCGCCCTGGTGCTGCGGCAGCCCACCTTCCGGCTGGTGCGGGGAAGTCACGGGTTCGGGTTCTCCTCGGGAGTGTGGGCCAGGACGTGGCCGACGAGCGCGATCAGCGCATCGACGGACTGGTCGCGGTCGCGGGCGTCGCACAGCACCAGTGGCGTGTCGGGGTGCAGGTCGAGCGCCTCGCGGAGCTTCTCGACGGAGTATTCGGGCGCGTCGGGGAAGGTGTTGACCGCGACCGCGTAGCGCAGCCCGGCCTCCTCGACGATGTCCATCACCTCGAAGGAGTCCGCCAGCCGGCGGGTGTCCGCGAGGACCAGTGCGCCCAGCGCGCCGCGGGCGATGTCCTGCCACAGGGGCCTGAAGCGCTTCTGCCCGGGCGTGCCGAACAGGTAGAGCACCAGGTCACCGGGCAGCGTCAGCCGTCCGAAGTCGATCGCGACGGTGGTGGTGGTCTTCTCCCGTACGCCGGCGAGATCGTCGACGATCGCGCCGGTCTGGGTCATGACCTCTTCGGTGTGCAGCGGCGGGGTCTCCGACAGCGCCCGGATGAGCGTCGTCTTGCCGACCCCGAACGGACCCGCGACCAGCAGTTTGACCAGGGTCTGGTGCTCGCCGGAGAGGTACATGGTGCCGGTGCCGGTACCCGTACCGGTCGCGCTGCTAGGACTTGAGAGAGCGGAGTCCATCGAGAACCCTCTCCAGAATCTGCCGGTCGAATTGCTCGGCTTCGGGGATGGGGACACGGGCGTGCAGTCGCCCGGCGTCGACAAGGTCGGCCACCAGCACCTTCACCACACTGACGGGCAGGTGAAGGTGGGCGGCGACCTCGGCCAGAGACAGCGCCCCGGGCTGCAGCAGCTCCAGGATGCGGTGCTCTTCCGGGCGTACCTCACTGGTGATCGGCATCCCGACGCTGTGCAGCAGGGTGAGCCGGTCCAACGTGTTGCGGCTGGGGCGGGCGCGTCCGCCGGTGGCCAGGTAGGCCGGGACGAGGCGCCTGCCGCTGCTCTGGCGGGGCGTCATGCCGGGGTACCGAGGTCCCGGGCCGGGCTGTTCATCACCTTGGTGCCCAGCGTCGTCACCTGGATCTGCATGTGGTGTGCGACGACTCCCATGTTCACCTCCGGGTCGGCGAAGACGGCCAGACAGGTGTTCTCGCCGGCCGGTATCGCGAAGACGAAGCCCTCTTCGGACTCGATGACGGTCTGCCGCAGCCGGGTGTCGTCCTTCTCGGCGAACGCCGCGGTGACGGCACGCGCGGCGCCCTGGAGCGCGGACATCATCGCGGCGACACCCTCGCCGGCCTCCCGGGTCAGGCCCGGCGAGGCACCCTCGATGAAGCCGTCACCGGAGATCACGGCTGCGTGGATAACATGCGGCAACTCCAGGAGCGGCGCCAGCACCCAGGACTTGTCCTCGGAGACACGGCGGCGGGCGGGGCTGTTCATGACTGGGCGTTCCCTTCGGGACTGCGAGGGGGTTCTGACTGGGCGGCTGCCCGGCCGGATTCGGTGCCGCGCTGGAGGGCGGCCCACCGGGTTCCGGTCTCTTCCGGGGAGCGCGGGGGAATCGGTTCGGTGCGTGGGGTCTCTTCGGCCTCCGACACCGGCTTGCGGCGGCGCCGGCGCGGCAGTTCGCCCTCGGCGGCCGGTGCGTCGTACGAGGCGTGCACGGCGGGGGCGGCCGGTGCGGCGGGGGCCGCGGGCGCGGCCGGGGCGGGGGCCGGCTGTCCGGAGGAGGACGGGGCCGGGGAGGGCGCCGCCCCGGTCGGCAGGGCGGAGGCGGATCGTTCCGTCATCCCGGAACGGTGCGGCAGCGGAGCCATCACGGACATGGGCTGGGCGCTCTCGTCGAGGACGGTGAGGAGGGGGTCACCCGGGATGTAGACCACGGCCCGCACACCGCCGTACGGCGACGGCTCGACGTGCACCCCGAAGCCGTACTGGCGCACCAGCTGGCCGGCCGCCGCGAAACCGGACCGCGGCGGGTCGCCGAGCTGCGTCAGCAGCAGATCGCCGTCGCCGGCCAGCAGCTCCATCGCCGCCTTGATCTCGTCGTCGTGCATACCGACGCCGTAGTCGTCGATGATCACCGAGGCGCCGCGGTTGCCCTGCTGGAGGGTGATCGTCACCGGCAGCTCCCGGTGCGAGTGGTGCAGCGCGTTGGCCAGCAGCTCGGTGACCGTGATCGCGATCGGCTCGACGGCCCGCGCGACGACCGCGATCGGGTCCCGCAGCTGGTTGCTGATCTGCACCCGCTCGTAGCCGCGCAGCCGGGACATGGCGCCCACGACCAGCTCGGCCAGGTACGAGTCCTCGCGGGTCAGGCCCGGCCAGGCGCCGCAGACGACACTGGTGGCCTGCACGCGCCGCAGCGCCTGCTCGTTGAGGAAGTCCGCGTTCAGCAGGTCCTGTGCGACGTCCGGGTCGTCGTAGCGGTGCTGCATCTCGTGCAGGGCCGTCTGGATCCGGTAGAGCAGCGCCTGGATGGTCGTGGTCGCCCCGCGCAGCGCCGCCTGCGCGGCCGCGTCGACCCGCGTGCGCTCCTTGGTGATGGCCTCGCTGACCTGCTCCAGGACGGCGTTCAGCGCCTCGTCGGTCTCCGACCCGGCGAACCGGGCGTCGAGCAGACCGCGCACCGGTACGTGCGGATGGGCCAGCGCCATCGTCAGGTCGGGGAGCCGGGTACCGGCCAGGTGACGGATCTCGGCCTCGGTGGCGCGCAGCCGGGCCGACAGCTCCGTATTGCTGTGGAGCGTGGCGCTGTTCTGTTCCTCAGCGGCGGCCAGGCGCGCTCTGAGGGCCTTGCGCTGTCCGCTGGCCCGGACCGAGAACGCCGCCAGGACCACGGCGGCGGCCGTACCTGCGCTGAGGCACCACAACAGCGCCTCCGGTATGGATGTCATCGAGATCCTCATGTGGGGTACTGACTTCGTCGGCCGGCCATCACGGCTACGAACGTGTTGCCGAGCATCACGGGATGCTACCGGGGAGTTGACGTGCGGTGAGGGCCGATCCCGAGGGGCGACTGAGAAGTGCGGAAGGTCGTATTCCCCCCGTGATGACCGGACCATAACGTGATGTGGCCCCGTCATCCAGGCGAGATGACGGGGCCGTGTGTGCCTGTTGTAGGCACTTGGTGAAGCTCGGTCAGGAGGCGACGAACCGTGCGTTCTTGACGGCGTCGACGAAAGCGGACCAGGCGGGCGCCTGAATCACCAGGGCGGGGCCGAGGACGTTCTTGCTGTCACGGACGGGGACGACGCCGGGGTGACCGTCGGCGACTTCGAGGCAGTCGCCGTTGTTGTGGTCGCTGTAACTGCTCTTGCGCCAGCGGGCAGCACCCGGAAAGTCGGACGCCACTTCAACGCAGCTGCCGCCCTCGCCGTTGCTGTAGCTGCTCTTGCGCCAGCGGGCAGCGCCGGGGAAGTCTTGGGCGACCTCGATGCATTCGCCGCCCTTGTCGTCGCTGTAGCTGCTCTTGCGCCACCGAGCGGTGCTCAGGTCGTACTCGTGCATCGTTTGTAGTCCTCCACCGCTGATTCGATCAGAGCCAGGGACGCCTCGGGCGACAGCGCGGCGGCCCTGACCAGATCGTAGTCCGCCTGTACGTGCTTCACCACGGCCGGATCGTCCAGCAAATTCCCTGAATGCACGCCCTCTGTATAGGCGGTTGGTGGGGCATCGTCGAACTCCAGGAGCCGCAGCATCTTGCCCATAGAAGGGTACGGACCCGCCGCGAACGGAAAGACCTGCACGAGGATCTTGTGCTCGCGTACGAGCTGCGCGATGTGCTCCAGCTGCTCGGCCATGACGCTCGGGCCTCCTACGGGGACCCGGAGGGTGGCCTCATGCAGCACCGCCCAATACACCGGCCGTGTAGCGTCCTTGAGGATGACAGCCCGGTCCAGTCGGTTGCGCACCGCCTCGTCGATCTGTTCGTCCGCTGCGAACGGATCGCCCGCGCGCATGACTGCCCGTGTGTACGGCGCAGTCTGTAGCAGCCCAGGCACAATCATCGGCGCGAACTCACAGATTTTGGTCGCTAGCCTTTCCAGTTCAGCCACTGCCGCGAAGTAATCCGGATACCGCTTGTCGTCGATCAGCTTGCGCCAGGTCCGTTCGAAAAAGCCGTCGGTTTGCAGTACCTCGTCGATCCGGAGTGCCACATCCAGCTGTGGTTTACGGATCGCCTGCTCGAACTGGCCGATGTAGCCGCCGGAGACGAACACCAGTCGGCCCAGTGCCTCCTGGGTCAGACCGGCGACTTCCCTTCGGCGCTTGAGCTCCGCACCCCAGTACTCCCAGGCTGCCTGCCGCGAGGCGTTGGCCATGACCTAACTCCCTTGTGCTGCCCGGCAGTTGTAGTGCCGAGGTAGTGCCGATCTCCTTGCTCAGCGTAGTTCCGCAGCGTCACGCTCTGCATGCAATCAGTGAAACCCCTCACGGAAGGTGCGGACGACGATGCAGCAGTTCCAGGAAGTGGAGACCGTGACGACGCAATTGCGGGAGGCGCTCGCCCGGGCCGGGGTCGTCCTGCCCTCCCTCCGGCCCGACCCCGTATCGATCGCGCACCGGTACATGCCGCCGCTCGTGGAGCTGGGGCGGTGCTCGATGGAGGTCGCCCGGCAGCTGACCGACGCGCTGGCCGAGCCCTCCCGGGGGGAGCGGCCCTGAAATCGGCCGGGGACCCGCGCCCGGGCCGGGCGCGGGTCCGGGCCGGGGGAACGGCGCCCCGCCGCGATGCGCGAGAATGGGCGCCATGAGTCTGTTCCGCGACGACGGCATCGTGCTGCGCACCCAGAAGCTGGGTGAGGCGGACCGGATCATCACGCTGCTCACCCGGGGGCACGGCCGGGTCCGTGCCGTGGCCCGGGGCGTGCGGCGGACCAAGTCGAAGTTCGGGGCCCGGCTGGAGCCGTTCTCGCACGTGGACGTGCAGTTCTACGCGCGGGGCAGCGAGCTCGTCGGGCGCGGGCTGCCCCTGTGCACGCAGAGTGAGACGATCGCCGCGTACGGCGGCGACATCGTCACCGACTACGCCCGCTACACGGCCGGCACGGCCATGCTGGAGACCGCCGAGCGGTTCACCGACCACGAGGGCGAGCCGGCCGTCCAGCAGTACCTGCTGCTGGTCGGCGGACTGCGGACGCTCGCCCGCGGCGAGCACGCGCCCCATCTCGTCCTGGACGCGTTCCTGCTGCGCTCGCTGGCCGTGAACGGCTACGCGCCGAGTTTCGACAGCTGCGCGCGGTGCGGGCTGCCGGGGCCCAACCGGTTCTTCTCGGTGGCGTCCGGTGGCGTGATATGCGGTGACTGCCGGGTGGCCGGGAGCGTCGTACCCTCCTCGGAGGCCATCGGGCTCCTGAGCGCGCTGCTGACCGGCGACTGGGAGACCGCGGACGCCTGCGAGGCCCGTCACGCCCGGGAGGGCAGCGGACTGGTCACGGCGTATCTGCACTGGCATCTGGAGCGGGGCCTGCGCTCCCTCCGGTACGTAGAGCAGTAGAAGCACGAGAAACGAAGCACAAGCACACCCCCCGACGCTGAGACATAGGAGACGTGGGCCGCATGGCACGACGCGGGATTCTGGGCCGTAACCGACGCGAGTACGTCACGCCCGAGCCGCATCCTTCCGGTGCGCGGCCGCCGAAGATCCCCGGGGAGCTCGTCCCGAACCATGTGGCCGTGGTCATGGACGGCAACGGCCGGTGGGCGAAGGAGCGGGGTCTGCCGCGCACCGAGGGTCACAAGGTCGGTGAGGGCGTCGTGCTGGACGTCCTCAAGGGCTGCCTGGAAATGGGCGTGAAGAACCTTTCGCTCTACGCCTTTTCCACCGAGAACTGGAAGCGGTCGCCGGACGAGGTGAAGTTCCTGATGAACTTCAACCGCGATGTCATCCGGCGGCGGCGTGACGAAATGGACGCGCTCGGTATTCGTATCCGGTGGGTCGGGCGGATGCCGAAGCTGTGGAAGTCCGTGGTGCAGGAGCTCCAGATCGCCCAGGAGCAGACCAAGAACAATGACGCGATGACGCTGTATTTCTGCGTGAATTACGGCGGTCGGGCGGAGATCGCGGACGCCGCGGCGGCGATCGCCCGGGACGTACGGGCCGGGAAGCTGGACCCGTCGAAGGTCAACGAGAAGACCGTCGCGAAGTACATGTACTACCCGGACATGCCGGACGTGGATCTCTTCGTGCGGCCGTCCGGTGAGCAGCGGACCTCGAACTACCTGATCTGGCAGAGCGCGTACGCCGAGATGGTCTTCCAGGACATCCTGTGGCCGGACTTCGACCGGCGGAACCTGTGGGAGGCGTGCCTGGAGTACGCCAAGCGGGACCGGCGCTTCGGTGCCGCGCCGGTGGCGGAGGGCGAGTCCGCGACGTGACGGCCTGAGACGGGTGCCGACGTGATGGCCTGAGACGGGTGCCGACGTGACGGCCTGAGACGGGTGCGGCCCGGCTTTCCTGTGTTCAGGAAGCCGGGCCGCACGCGTTCGGAGACGCGTGCCCGGAGGCGCCTAGAGGCCGTTGCGGCGGTAGGGCACGTACGGCTGGCCGATCGACCTCTCGTGCGCCGCGTCGCCCGAGTAGTACGGGTACGGGATGACGTGCGAGACGGTGCCCTGGGAGCCGTTGTCCTCCAGGGCGATGTACGTGGTGTGGGCCTCGTCGGCCCAGCCGCCGAAGAGGACGGTGTGGTCGCCGGCGATCAGGGCGTCGCCCGGCTGCAGGTCGTCCTTGGTGATGGCGTGGGCGGTGTTGCCGCCCATCAGGCCGTAGGTGTTCAGGCCCGGGGGCTCAAGGCCCCAGGCGGCGGAGACGAAGCCGGAGCAGTCGTCGCGGTAGCCGTTGGTGGTGGCCGACTGGCTGTAGCCGATGCGGTGGTTCACCCGCTCCAGGGCCCGGTCGATGATGTCCTTGCGCTCCTTGGGGAGCCCGGAGGTGTCGGGGGCGTCCTGCACGCCGGCGCCGGTGGTGGTGTGGTGCTTGCCCGGCGACCAGGCGTCCCAGTCGCCCCTCGTCTCCCACTTGCCGTCGCCGTGGCCCTGGGCGGGAGCCGGACCGCCGGCGCCGCCACCGCCGCCGCCGCCGTGGCCGCCGCCGCTGGCGCCGCCGCCACCTCCGCCGCCTCCGGAGCCGGATCCGGCGCCGTGCGAGCCGGTCTGCGGTGACTTGGGCGCGTCGTGGTGCTTGCCGTCCTTGATCTTCTTCAGATCGTCTTCGATCTTCTTCTCGTTGGCCTCGTACTCGGCCTTGACCTGCTTGATCTTGTCGGCGTCCGCCGCGAGCCCGTCGAGCAGCTGCGATTTCTCCGCCGCGAGGCGCCGGCTCAGCTCGGCGATCTCCTGGACGTCGGCCTGCACCTGGTAGGCGATGCCGAAGCCGGGAAGGGACGCGAGCGGCGCGGTCGCGAGGTCGATGCTCGCCGCCGTGGCCATGGTGTCCTTGACGTCACACAGCCGCCGGTGCAGCTCCAGCATCTTCTCGGCGGCCGAGCGCCAGTCCTTCTCGATGGTGCTGAGCTCGGCCATCTCGACACCGAACGTGTCGCCTGCCATCCGTACAACCCCCGTGTTGTCGTGGCTCGTCAGTAGACCTGGGACAGCCGGGTGACGGCCTGGCCCAGCGTGGTGAGATCGTCGGAGATCTTGTTCATCTCCTTGACGCGGCCGTGTGCGACGGCGACGAAGGCGTCGGACGCCGGGCCGTGCCAGGTCAGCTTGGCGAGCGCGGTATTGACCTCCTTGGTCAATCCGTCCAGCTCCTTGCTGAGCTTGGCGAGTTCGGCCGCGATCTTCTGCAGGTCCGCGTCACCGCCGCCGAACATCTGGGTCAGCACCCAGTGCGCGATCTCGGCGGGCGCCATCATGACGTCCTTGCCGACCTCGACCACGTCGCCGACGAGCTGCTTGCCGTCTTCCCAGAGATCCCCGAGTCCCATGACTACCCCCCGTGTAGGCGCGCGGGCACTGCGCCGATAGCCAACCGAGGCTACCACTAGCGTGTACCTGTCATATATGTGCCGCGCTGCCGGGCACGAGGGGCCCGTACGAAGGCGCTCATGCGAAGGCGCTCATGCGAGGGCGCTCATACGTGGGGGCCGCCTCCGATCAACTCGGCGGCGGCCCCTGCGTACTGGCGCGTACTGGCTGCTCCCGCTGCTACTTCTCCTCGGCGGTGGCCCGCTCCGCGCACTCGCCGCACGTACCGAAGATCTCGATCGTGTGCGCCACGTCCCGGAAGCCGTGCTCGGCGGCGATCTGGTCGGCCCACTTCTCCACCGCCGGGCCCTCGACCTCGACGGCCTTGCCGCAGCTCCGGCAGACGAGGTGGTGGTGATGGTCGTCGGTGCTGCACCGGCGGTAGACCGCCTCGCCCTCACTGGTGCGCAGCACATCGACCTCGCCGGCGTCGGCGAGCGACTGCAGCGTCCGGTAGACGGTGGTCAGTCCGACCGAGTCACCCCGGTGCTTGAGCATGTCGTGCAGCTCCTGGGCGCTGCGGAACTCGTCCACCTCGTCGAGTGCGGCGGACACCGCGGTCCGCTGCCGCGTCGACCGGCCGCGTACCGGAGATCCCGCGCTCGTCGCCACCGTTGCCTCCCTTAGGACGTCAGGTCTTCCCCCTGCGCATGCGTTCCGCCATTGTGCCAGGTGACGACCGGCGCCCTGGTGGGACGCTTACTCGCGTGCGACTATCCGGCCACGCTCACATCGTCCGGGGCGGAGCGGCCGGCGGGTACCTCCAGGGTGCACCCCGCAGCGGGCTGTGCGGCAGCTCTGGCGCGCTTTTTCGCGAGCGGCGTGGCGAGCAGGGTCAGCACGACGAACAGGCCGATGGCGAGCAGCACGATCGTGGCACCGGACGGGAGGTCCACGTAGTACGAGGTGGTGGTGCCCGTAAGGGTGACCGCGACACCGATGGCGACGGCCACCGAGAAGGTGACCGCGAAGCTGCGGCTGATCTGCTGGGCGGCCGCGACCGGGATCACCATCAGGGCGCTGACCAGCAGCAGGCCGACCACCCGCATGGCGACGGTGACGGTGACCGCGGCGGTGACCGCGATCAGGAGGTTCAGCAGCCGGACCGGCAGACCGGTCACCCGCGCGAACTCCTCGTCCTGGCAGACCGCGAACAGCTGGCGGCGCAGCCCGACGGTGATCGCCAGGACCAGCGCGGCGAGCACGTAGATCGTCGGCATGTCCTCCGGCGAGACGGTCGCGATCGAGCCGAAGAGGTACGTGCCGAGGTTGGCGTTGGAGCCGGCGTCGGAGAGGTTCATCAGCATCACGCCGCCCGCCATACCGCCGTAGAACAGCATGGCCAGCGCGAGGTCGCCGCGGGTCTTGCCGTACCAGCGGACCAGCTCCATGACGATGGAGCCGGCGACGGCGACGGCGGTGGCGACCCAGACCGGGCTCTGGTTGAGCAGGAAGCCCAGCCCGACGCCGGTGAGCGCGATGTGGCCGATACCGTCGCCCATCAGGGCCTGGCGGCGCTGGACGAGGTAGATGCCGATGGCGGGCGCGGTGACGCCGACGATCAGGGCGGCGATCAGGGCCCGCTGCATGAAGGCGTAGTTCAGGATGTCCATCAGGTGAGCAACCCCGTCCGGATCGGTTCCGCGGCCGCGTCGGCGTGCGGGTGGACATGGTCGTGGCCGGGGAGGGCGTGCTGGCCCACGGCCTCGGGCGGCGGGCCGTCGTGGACGACGCAGCCGTCGCGCAGCACCACCGCGCGGTCGATCAGCGGCTCCAGCGGGCCGAGTTCGTGCAGCACGAGCAGGACGGTGGTGCCGCGGGCGACCTGCTCGCGCAGGGCGGCGGCGAGCACTTCCTGGCTGGCGAGGTCGACGCCGGCCATCGGCTCGTCCATGATCAGCAGTTCCGGTTCGCCGGCCAGCGCCCGGGCTATCAGCACCCGCTGGTGCTGTCCGCCGGAGAGTGCGTTGACCGAGTCCTTGGCACGGTCGGCCATGCCGACCAGCTCCAGCGCGTGGTGCACCGCGGCCCGGTCGGCCTTGCGCAGCACGCCCAGCTTCGTACGGGCCAGCCGGCCGGCCGTGACGACCTCGCGGACGGTGGCGGGCACCCCGCCGGCCGCGGTGGTGCGCTGCGGGACGTAGCCGATGCGGGCCCAGTCCTTGAAGCGGCGGAACTCCGTGCCGAACAGCGACAACGCGCCTCCGGTGAGCGGTACTTGGCCGATCACCGACCGTACGGCGGTGGACTTGCCGGAGCCGTTCGCGCCGAGCAGCGCGACGACCTCGCCGGAGCGCACCGTCAGGTCGACGCCGCGCAGTACGGGGCGGGCGCCCAGGGACGCGGTGGCGCCGCGCAGGTCGATGACCGGCTCGGGGAGCGGTTCCTTCACGGTGACCTCCGTGGGGTGCGGGGCGGGCTGGCCGGTGCGGTTCACTTGTTGCCGATCACTTGCTGCCGAGTGCCTTCTGCAGCGCCGCGAGGTTGGCGCGCTGCACGCCGAAGTAGTCCTTGCCGCGGGACTTGGCGGTGATCCCTTCGAGCGGGTCCAGGACGTCGGTCTTCAGGTGGAGGTCGCCGGCCAGGGCCTTGGCGGTGGCCGGGTTGGCGATCGTCTCGAAGAAGACCGTGGAGACGTGGTGCTCGGCGGCGAGGGTGTGCAGGGCCTTGATGCGGTGCGCGCTGGGCTCGGACTCGGGGTCGAGGCCGCTGACGGCCTCCTCGGTCAGGCCGTAGCGCTCGGCGAGGTAGCCGAAGGCCGCATGGGTGGTGAGGAAGGTGTCCGAGGCCCGGTTCTTCAGGCCGTCCTTGAACTCCGTGTCCAGCGCGGTCAGCTTCTTCACCAGGGCGTCGGTGTTCTTCTGGTAGTCGGCCCGGTGCTTCGGGTCGGCCTTGGCGAGGGTCTTGTTGACGCCCTTGGCGACCTCGGCGTACTTGACCGGGTCGAGCCAGATGTGCGGGTCGTTGCCGC
This sequence comes from Streptomyces sp. NPDC059649, assembly GCF_042734445.1. Taxonomy (NCBI): domain Bacteria; kingdom Bacillati; phylum Actinomycetota; class Actinomycetes; order Kitasatosporales; family Streptomycetaceae; genus Streptomyces; species Streptomyces sp. NPDC059649. Next base: position 286,550 of record NZ_JBHWDV010000004.1, on the reverse strand, counting down.
CCTCGGTGTCGGAGTGCGAGTGGTTGTCGCCGGTGGTGTGGTGGTGGCCGTCGACCTCGGTGCCGTGCTTTTCGAGGGAGGTCAGGGCGGCGGCGTCGGCGACGTTCTTGACGCCGGACTGGGCGATCGCCTCGTCCACGGCGGGCTGCAGGCCCTTGAGGTAGACGACCGCGCCGGACTCGCTGAGCTGGGCGGTCTGCTTGGTGAGAAGCTCCAGGTCGTGCGGCTCGACACCCGGCTTGGTGAGGTCGGTCACCTCGACGTGCTTCCCGCCGATCTGCTCGGCGAGGAATTCCATGGGATAGAAGGACGCTGTCACCTTCAGCTTGCCGTCGGCCGTCCTGCCGCCGGCGGTGGGGGAGCAGGCGGTAAGGGCCAGCAGGCCGAGCCCCGCGGCTCCGGCGACCGCGGCGGTGGCGAGGTGACGACGTATGTTCATGACACTCATTTTCAACAAACCTGGAAACGATTGTCAATAAACCTCGGCCCGGTGTGAGCGGGCCGACAGTGACCGGGAACCGATTTGGTCCCGGGGCGGCGCCCGCCGGTACCCTGAACTATTCGCCCAGCCGTCTTGCGACCTGCACCCCCGACGAGACGCGAGGGCGCCGCCCAATTCATCGTTCGTCGTCGTAATGAAGAGAGCACCGTGGCCGCCGACAAGATCGATACCATCGTCAGCCTGAGCAAGCGCCGTGGCTTCGTTTACCCCTGTAGTGAGATCTACGGCGGCTCCCGGGCTGCCTGGGACTACGGTCCGCTGGGCGTCGAGCTCAAGGAGAACATCAAGCGGCAGTGGTGGCGCGCCATGGTCACCTCGCGCGAGGACGTCGTCGGCATCGACTCGTCGGTGATCCTGGCGCCCGAGGTGTGGCAGGCGTCCGGCCACGTCGCCACCTTCACCGACCCGCTCACCGAGTGCACCTCCTGCCACAAGCGCTTCCGCGCCGACCACCTGGAGGAGGCGTACGAGGCCAAGCACGGCAAGCTGCCCGAGAACGGCCTCGCGGACATCAACTGCCCGCACTGCGGCAACAAGGGCGGCTTCACCGAGCCCAAGCAGTTCTCCGGCCTGCTCTCCACCCACCTCGGCCCGTCCCAGGACACCGCCTCGGTCGCCTACCTGCGCCCCGAGACCGCCCAGGGCATCTTCACCAACTTCGCCCAGGTCCAGCAGACCTCGCGCAAGAAGCCCCCGTTCGGCATCGCGCAGATGGGCAAGTCCTTCCGGAACGAGATCACTCCGGGCAACTTCATCTTCCGCACCCGCGAGTTCGAGCAGATGGAGATGGAGTTCTTCGTCAAGCCGGGCGAGGACGAGCAGTGGCACGAGTACTGGATGGAGCAGCGCTGGAACTGGTACCGCGACCTGGGCCTGCGCGAGGAGAACATCCGGTGGTACGAGCACCCGAAGGAGAAGCTCTCCCACTACTCCAAGCGCACCGCTGACATCGAGTACCGCTTCAACTTCGGCGGCACCGAGTTCTCCGAGCTGGAGGGCGTGGCCAACCGCACCGACTACGACCTGGGCGCGCACTCCAAGGCGTCCGGCCAGGACCTGTCGTACTTCGACCAGGAGGCCGGCGAGCGCTGGACCCCCTACGTCATCGAGCCGGCGGCCGGTGTCAACCGCGCGATGCTCGCCTTCATGCTCGACGCCTACGTCGAGGACGAGGCGCCCAACGCCAAGGGCAAGATGGAGAAGCGCACGGTCATGCGGCTCGACCCGCGCCTGGCGCCGGTCAAGGTCGCGGTGCTGCCGCTGTCCCGCAACCCGCAGCTCTCCCCGAAGGCCAAGGGCCTCGCCGCGGACCTGCGGAAGAACTGGAACATCGAGTTCGACGACGCGGGCGCCATCGGCCGCCGCTACCGCCGCCAGGACGAGATCGGCACCCCGTTCTGCGTCACCGTCGACTTCGACACCCTCGACGACAACGCGGTCACCGTCCGCGAGCGCGACACCATGAAGCAGGAGCGCATCAGCCTGGACCAGATCCAGCCGTACCTGGCGGCGCGGCTGCTGGGCTGCTGAGTCGAGCCGACTTGGTCGGTTCAGGCGGTTTCGGGTAGTTGGCCGGGGCCGGTTCCCTTTGGGAGCCGGCCCTGGTTTTTTCGTGGGTGGTTGGGGCTGGTCTTTTGCGGGTGGTGGGCTGGTTTTCGTGGGTGGTCGGGCTGGTGGGCTGGGTATCCCACCCGGGAATACCCGCCCTCGCCCGTTTCGTTGTGGCCCCGAAGGGGGGCTCGCGTCCCCTACGGGATCTGTTCGGCGGACCCTTAGGTGGCCCGCCCGGTGGGTGGGTCGGTGGGCTGTAGCACCCCAGCTGGGAATACCCGCCCCCGTCCGTTCGTTGTGGCCCCGAAGGGGGGCCTCGCGTCCCCTACGGGATCTGTTCGGCGGACCCTTAGGTGGCCTGCCGGGTGCTCAGGCGCCCCCGCCGGGTGCCCAGCCTCTGTACTGCCCAGCCCCTCAACTGCCCAGCCCTCAACTGCCCAGCCTCTGAACTGCCCCGCCTCTCTCAACTGCCCCTCCCCAAGCGACCCCGCCGTCCGGCCCCCGCCCTCAGGCCCCCTCAAGCCCCCCGCCTCACGGCGCCCCGCAGCGGCCGGGTGGTGAGCCAGGCGCAGAGGGCGGCGAGGGGGAGTTCGGCGGCTACGGCCATGGCTATGGCGCTGGCCAGCTCGGCGCCGGGGGCGGAGGTGGCGAGGTCGATGCAGGCGTCGGCGAGCAGCAGGACGGCCGCGGCGCCGGCGGGGGCGCGGTGACGGGGGTCGGCGCGCAGGAGGCGGAGGCCGGCGGTGAGCAAGGCTGCGGCCTCCAGGGCGTCGAGGGCGACCCAGGCGGCGGCCTCGGTGGGCGGCAGGGTGCCGGCGAGGTAGCCGAGCCAGGGCAGCAGCGCCAGCCCGGCCCCCGCCAGGACGCGGCCCTGCCAGCGGCGGGCGCGGCTCAGCCGCAGACCCCCGCGTACGGCGCCGTTCGCCGCGCGACGTCCGTTGTCGACAGGGGGGTTGAAGGCGATCAGGGCCATGGCGGAGGTCTCTTTCAAGGTCACGAACCCGGCCTTCGGGCTCATGATCAAGACTCCGGTTTTTGCCGGTCACGGTCAGTAATGCGGCTGTCCGACTTGGGGTGGCACCAGGTACACCCCCCGTCCGGCAACGGGCTTCATGGCGGGCCGCGGCGCCCGGCACATAGCGTTGGATCATGAAGATTCCGCCCCGGACCCGGCGCGCGCTCACCCGGCTGACTCGCGATACCTACTTCCTCGCCCTGGGAGTGCCGCTGCACCTTCTCATCGGGTTCCTGTTGTTCATGGCCTTCGGTCTCGTCTGGGAGATCGTCGAGGGGAACGACAGCAGCGTGCCGGTGGTTCTGGGGCTCGCGCTGGTGCTCACGGCGTCGTCCACGCCGGCGCTGAACGCCGCGCAGCGCTGGCGCTTCCGGCAGCTGCTCGGGATCGACATCCCGGCACCGGTCTTGTGGCGGCGCTGGCAGCGGCGGTTCGGCTACCACTGTCTGGTCGGGGCACTGCTCGGCGGGCTCGAAATGCTGGTGCTCGGCCTGCTGTTGGCGGGTCTGGCCGCCGGCACGGTGTGCCTGTGGATATGGGCGGTCCCCCTGGAGTGGCGGGTCGGTCATCCCGGCTACTACACCCAGGCCGCCTATGTCACCGTCGCCGGCCTCGCCGCGCTCGCCGCCGTCCCCTCGCTCGCCGCGGTCCTGGTACGTCTGGAGACCCACCTCGGGCCCGCCCTGCTGGGGCCCGACCCGAGCGAGGACCTGGCGCGGCGGGTGATCGACCTCACCGAGAGCCGGGCCGGTGCGGTCGACGCCGCGGATGCCGAACGGCGCCGCATCGAACGGGATCTGCACGACGGCGCCCAGCAACGCCTGGTGTCGCTGGCGCTGAACCTGGGCCTGGCCAAGGCAACGCTGACGGATCTGCCGCCGGAGGCGCGTGAGGTGATCGACACGGCGCACCGGGAGGCGAAGGAGGCGATCGAGGAGCTCAGCAGTCTGGTGCGCGGCCTGCACCCGGCCGTCCTGGACGAGCTGGGGCTGGACGCCGCGCTGTCGGGGCTCGCCGCCCGGGCGCCGCTGCCCGTACGGCTGCGGGTCGATGTGCCGCGGCGTACCGTGCCGGCCATCGAGGCGGTGGCGTACTTCGTGGTCTCCGAGGCGCTGACGAACGTCGCCAAGCACGCCCGGGAGGCGACCCGGGTGGATGTGACGGTCACCAGGCTGGGCGAGATACTGCGGGTGGTGATCGCCGACGACGGTGCGGGCGGGGCCGATCCGTCCAAGGGGAGTGGTCTCACCGGGCTCGCCCAGCGTGTGCGGTCCGTGGACGGAACATTCCGGATGAGCAGCCCCGTGGGGGGCCCGACCATGATGAGCGTGGAGCTGCCGTGCCCGAGGTGAGGCGTGACGTGGGGGATGACGTGGTGCGTGGGGCGGAGGCGCAGACCGAGGCCGGGGTGGCCGGTGCGCAGGGTGCGAAGCCAGGTGCCGTACGGCGTGCCGTGATCGCGGAGGACTCCGTTCTGCTGCGGATCGGGCTGGTCAAGGTCGTGGAGATGGCCGGGTTCGAGGTGGCCGCCGAGGCGGGGGACGCCGAGGAGCTGCTGGCCGCGGTCGCCGAGCACCGGCCGGACCTCGCGGTGGTGGACGTGCGGATGCCGCCCGGTTTCACGGACGAGGGGGTGCGTGCCGCCCTGTCGATCCGCCAACGGTGGCCTGCTACCGCGGTGTTGATGCTGTCGCAGTACGTCGAGGAGCGGTACGCGGCCGATCTGCTGGCCTCGAACACCAGCGGCGTCGGCTATCTGCTCAAACAACGGGTGGCGGACGTCGAGGAGTTCCTCGAGGCGCTGCGGCGGGTGGCGGACGGCGGCACCGCGCTGGACCCGCAGGTCGTCGCGCAGTTGCTGGTACGGCGGTCGAGCGATCCGCTGGAGCGGCTGACGGCCCGTGAGCGGGAGGTCCTCGCGCTGATGGCCGAGGGCCGCTCCAACGCGGGGATCGCCGCGGGGCTCGTGGTGAGCGAGAGCGCGGTCGCCAAGCACATCAACAACATCCTCGCCAAGCTGGACCTCCCGAAGGCCGACGCCGACCACCGTCGCGTCCTGGCGGTGCTGCGGTTCCTGGGGGTCGGCGGCTAGGGAGCGTCGTGCCCGTCGCGCCGGCTCAGTGGTCGTATCGGCTCAGTGGTCGCGCCGGCTGAGCGGTCGTGCTGGCTTATTGGTCGTATCGGCTCAGTGGTCGTGTCGGCTCGAACCGTGGTCCGCAGGTCGCCGGGGTATTCGAGCCGGGCAGGCCTTCGCGGCGTGAATTCCGGCCCGGAGCGCACTTCCTGTCCCCTCATGTGCATCCATTGCCTCTTCTCCCGCGTCTCACAGGCGAAGCGGCCTTCTCCTATGGGCCGCACCGCAGGGGTATTTGGAGTATTCAATTTGAAAACCGGCATTAAGGGCATTCGTCGCGTCTCCGCGGCCGTCGTCACCGCGGGTGCCGTTCTGTCGGCCGGGGCGTTCGCCGCTCCGGCGCAGGCCGCCACACTCCCGACGCCCACGATCACCGCCGCCGGCGGTTTCGTGATGAACAACAGCACGGGTCAGTCCCTGTTCACCAAGGCTGCGGACACCCGTCGTTCCACCGGCTCGACGACCAAGATCATGACCGCCCGGGTGGTGCTCGGGCAGCCGAACCTCAACCTGGATTCCAAGGTCACGGTCCAGAAGGCGTACAGCGACTACATCGTCGACAACAACTGGGCCTCCTCGGCCCACCTGATCGTCGGCGACAAGGTCACGGTCCGGCAGCTGCTCTACGGGCTGATGCTGCCGTCCGGCTGCGACGCCGCCTACGCGCTCGCCGACAAGTTCGGCAGCGGCTCCACCCGGGCCGAGCGGGTCAAGTCGTTCATCGGCAAGATGAACGCCACCGCCAAGAGCCTCGGTCTGACGAACACGCACTTCGACTCGTTCGACGGCATCGGCCACGGCGCGAACTACTCGACGCCGCGCGATCTGACCAAGCTCGCCAGCAACGCGATGAAGTACTCCACGTTCCGTACGGTCGTGAAGACGAAGTCGACGAAGCAGAAGGTCACGACCAAGAGCGGTGGCTACCGCTACATGGAGTGGACCAACACCAACCCGCTGCTGGGCACTTACGCCGGCACCATCGGCGTCAAGACCGGCTCGGGTCCGGAGGCCAAGTTCTGCCTGGCCTTCGCCGCCACCCGTAACGGCAAGACCGTCATCGGTACCGTCCTCGCCTCCTCCTCGGTCGCCAACCGCACGGCGGACGCGAAGAAGCTGCTGGACTACGCCTTCAAGAAGTAGTCCGTACGGCCCGGGTCGGTTCGGGCCGGGTCGGTCCGGGTCGGTTCGGTCCCGGTAAGGGGGCCTGTCGGCGGCCGTTCGGCCGCGGGCGGGCCCTTCGCCGTTTCCCCCTCCCCTCCCCCCTCCCCTCCCCCTTCCCACCCTTTCCGCCGTTCTGTCGTGCCGGCCGTTCCGTCGTGCCGGCCGTTCTGTCGTGCCGGCCGTTCCGTCGTGCCCGTCGCTTCCGGGCCCGCCGTTCCCGTCGCTTCCGTCGGGCCCCCCGTTCCCGCCGTTCCCCCCGTTCCGCCGTTCCCGTCGTTCTACGGTCCGTCCGTCTGCCCCGTCGAGGCGGGGCGCAGGCCGCGGAGGACCAGGTCGCGGACCGCCTCGAAGTCGGCGGTGATCTCCGGGCGGGACCACTCGGCCGCGTAACACGGGTCGTGGAAGCGGCCGGTGGCGTCGAAGACGGCGCGGGCGGTGACGGCGGGGGAGGGGGTCTGGAAGGTGCCCTCGCCGACGCCGTCCTCGATGATCCGGGTCAGCTGGGACTCCAGGTCCGTGACGTGCCGGTCGACCACACCACCGCTCTCGCCGATCAGCGCCATGTACGTCGCGAACAGCTCGGGATCGTCGCCCGCCTTGTGCCGCTTGGCCTCGAAGAGCGCGGTCAGCCAGCGGTCCAGCCGCTCGGCCGCCGGGCCCTCCTCCGTCACGATGCCGGACAGCTGCTGGCTCGTACGGTCCAGCCAGCGCGCCGTGACCGCTTCCCGCAGCGCCGTCTTCGTACGGAAGTGGCGGTAGACGCTGCCGTGGCTCACGCCCAGGGCACGCGCCACGTCCACGACCGTGGCCTTCGCCGGGCCGTAGCGGCGCAGCACCTCCTCGGTGGCTTCGAGGATGCGCTCGGGGGTCAACGACTCGGGGGGCATGGTGCGGACGGCCTTTCGGGAGGGGCGGACGGCGGGCACGGACGACGGCGGACGGGCGGGTACGGATGGCGGTGGGCGGGTGCCGGGCGGCACCCGTACGTCCGTACTTCGGAACCGCGGGTGGGGCCGGTAGGCGCACCAGGTGCACCGTGGGTCCCCGAGCGGTACCTACGGACGGTACCTGGCCGCCCCCGCCGGCCACCGCCCCGCCGGCGGTCAGCGCTCGCTGTCGAGGTGGGCCATCTGCTCGGCGGGGTACCGGTCGCCGGCGGCGGCACCGGCCGGCACCGCCCGCTCGATCGCGGCGAGGTCCTCCGCGTCCAGCGTCACGTCCAGGGCCCCGAGCGCCTCGGAGAGCCGGTCCCGGCGGCGCGCACCGACCAGCGGGACGATGTCCTCGCCGCGGGAGAGCACCCAGGCGATGGCTATCTGGGCCACCGAGACGCCCTTCTGTTCGGCGATCTTGCGGAGCGCGTCGACCAGATCGAGGTTGCGGTCGAGGTTCTCGCCCTGGAAGCGCGGGCTCATCCCGCGGAAGTCGTTGGCGGCGAGCTTGCGGTCCCGGTCGAAGTGGCCGCTGATCAGGCCGCGGGAGAGCACGCCGTAGGCGGTGATGCCGATGCCCAGTTCGCGGGCGGTGGGCAGGATCGCGTCCTCGATGCCGCGGGAGATGAGGGAGTACTCGATCTGAAGGTCGGAGATCGGGGCCACGGCGGCCGCGCGGCGCAGCGATTCCGCGCCGACCTCGGAGAGGCCGATGTGGCGGACGTGTCCCGCCTCCACCAGTTCGGCGATGGCGCCGACGGTCTCCTCGACCGGGACGTCCGGGTCGAGCCGGGCGATCCGGTAGATGTCGATGTGGTCGGTGCCCAGGCGCTGGAGGGAGTAGGCGGCGAAGTTCTTCACCGCGTTGGGCCGGCCGTCGTAGCCGGTGAAGCCGCCCTCGATGGTGCGCAGGGCGCCGAACTTCACGCTGATCTGTGCCCGTTCGCGGGCCGCGGCGGGGGCGGTGCGCAGCGCTTCGTTGATCAGCAGTTCGTTGTGGCCCATGCCGTAGAAGTCGCCGGTGTCGAGCAGGGTGATGCCGGCGTCGAGGGCGGCGTGGACGGTGGCGAGGGATTCGGTGCGGTCGCTGTCGCCGTAGAGGGCGGACATGCCCATGCAGCCGAGGCCGAGGGCGGAGGTCTGTGGGCCGGTGGTGCCCAGGGTGCGGGTCTGCACTGGGTGCTCCTGAAGGGGATGGCGAGGGGAAGGGTGGGTGGAGCGAGGGAGGTGGGCGCCGGCCCCGCGGGGCGGGGGCGTGTCCGGATCCCTCACGCAAACAACTATGGCATGTCGACTGACAGATTTCAATATCTGTCAGTCGACATGCCGTGACGTACGCCCGTATCCTCGCGTTTCCGCAGGTCAGCGCAGTGCGCGCGGCAGACGAAGGGCCAGGGCCGTGGTACCTACGACGATCGCCAGCTGCGTCAGCAGCGCCGCCAGCAGCGCATCGCGGATGCCGACGGACGGCAGCAGCGCGAGGAAGAGCGTGCCGAGGGTCGCCACGCCCAGCGCCAGGCCGGACTGCTGCGTGGTGACCATGACGCCGCCGCCCACCCCCGCCTGCGCCACCGGCAGCTCGCTCAGCACGATGCGCATCAGGACCGGCAGCACCAACCCCTGGCCGAGGCCGAGCAGCGCCATGCTCGGCGCGAGACCGGCCACCGTGACGCCCGGCCAGCCCGCGTGCACGGTCAGCGCCAGCACGATCAGCCCGGCACCCTGGATCAGCGAGCCGGTGAGGACCACCCGCCGCCCGAAGCGCCCCACCAGCCGCGGCCCCGCCAGCGAGGCGAGGAAGAAGGTGACGCAGAGCGGCAGCAGGGACAGACCGGCCGCCAACGGGCCGTAGTGCAGGCCGGCTTGGAGTGCGACGGCCACCACGAACATGAAGCCGCCGAAGCCCACCGAGAACGGCACGATCATGGTGAGGCCGCTGTTCACCGACGGGATGCCAAGCAGCGACGGCGGGATGAGCGGGGTCCGGCCGCTGCGTTCGGTGCGCCGCTCCACCAGGAAGAACGCGGCGCCGGCGCACGGGAAGACGGCCAGCAGGAGCCACGACCACAGGGGCCAGCCGGCCGCCCGCCCCTCGGTCAGCGGCAGCAGCAGGGTGACCAGCGAGACGGCCAGCAGGACGGTGCCGGGGCCGTCGACCCGGGTCGGGTGCGGGGAGCGGGTCTCGGGGACCGTACGGGCGGCCAGCAGCCAGGCCGCCGCGGCGATCGGCACGTTCACCAGGAAGACCGCGCGCCAGCCGGAGCCCGCCAGATCCACCGAGACCAGCAGCCCGCCGACCACCTGGCCGACGGCGCTGGAGACCCCGGCCGTGCCGCCGTAGAGGCTGACGGCCTTGGCGCGCCGCTTCCCGGTGGTCGTGGCCTGGATGGTGGCGAGCACCTGGGGAAGCAGCAGTGCCGCCGACGCCCCCTGGGTGACCCGGGCGGCCACCAGCGTCGCAGCGTCCGGGGCGAGGCCGCACGCCAGCGAGGTCAGGCCGAAGGTGGCCAGGCCCCACAGGAACAGCCGGCGCCGGCCGATCATGTCCCCGAGCCGCCCGCCCAGGACCAGCAGCGTGGCGTACGCGACGCCGTAGCCGGCCACCACCATCTCCAGCATCGCGGGTCCCGCGTGCAGGTCGTGGTCGATGGTCGGCAGGGCGACATTGACGATGAAGAAGTCGATCATCGGGAGGGCCGCGCCCAGCAGCACGGTCAGCAGACCGAGCGGGGTCAGGGCGGCGGTGGCCGACGCCTGCCGCGGGGCGCCGGCCGGGGTTTCGACAGGGATGGTCTGTGCTCGGGTTTCGCTCACGGATACGACGATCGTCGAGCGCTCAGACGGGTACCAGAGTGTCCTTATCCTGGTATCACTGCTACCTGGCAACCGCCTGGGCGCTGCGGCACGCTGGAGGCATGACCGTCGACGCGACCCTGACGCAGGCTGCCACACGGCCCGTTGCCGCCACGACCCCGCCGCCCGGCGCGGCCCGCCCCACGGGCGCCGCACCCCCGCACGACGACGCCGCCCGCCGGGCCGAGCTGGCCGCCTTCCTGCGCAGTCGGCGCGAGCGGATCACCCCCGAGCAGGTCGGCCTGCCGCGCGGCGCCCGCCGCCGCACGCCGGGACTGCGCCGCGAGGAGGTCGCGCACCTCGGCGCGGTCGGCGTCACCTGGTACACCTGGCTCGAACAGGGCCGGGACATCCACGTATCGCCGCAGGTCCTGGACGCGGTGGCCCGTGCGCTGCTGCTCGACCGCGCCGAGCGCAGCCACCTCTTCGCGCTCGCCGGCGCCGTCGACCCCGTGCCGGGCACCGAGTGCACCGGCGTTCCGCGCGCCCTGCGCCAAGTCCTCGACCAGCTCTCGCCGTTCCCCGCGGTCATGCAGAACGCCCGGTTCGACATCCTCGCCTACAACAGCACCTACGGGCAGCTGATGTGCGACCTCGACGCGCTGCCCGAGGAGGACCGCAACTGCATGTGGCTGGCGTTCACCCACCCCGAGTGGCGGGCGCGAGTGGTCGACCTGGACGCCACGATGCGGGTGATGGCCGCCAAGTTCCGCGCCTCGATGGCCGAGCACCTCGCCGAGCCGGCCTGGAAGGCGCTGGTCGCACGGCTGACGGAGGCCTCGCCGGAGTTCCGCGAGATCTGGGCCCGGCACGAGGTCGTCCGCCCGGTCAGTGCCGTCAAGCTCTTCCGCCACCCCCGGGTGGGCCTGCTCGAACTGACCGCCACCAGCCTGTGGACGGGCCCCAACCCCGGCCCCAAGCTGATCTCCTACACGCCCGCCGACGAGACCTCACGGGAGCGGCTGGAACAGTTGGAGAGGCTGATGCTCGTCCCGGCGTGATCGGGGAGCCCTTCCCCGGTCAGGCGCGGCGGCCCGGTGCCCGGGTCGCCGCCCCGCTCCGCTCCTCGTCCTCGAACAGCTCCGCCGTGTGCCGTGCGGTGGCCTTCGCCCAGCGGCCCGTGGTCAGCGCGCCGAGCAGCAGGACGGCCGCGCCGCAGCCGGCGATGATCCACCAGGCCGGGCGGCCGGCCGCGATGAACTCGTCCGCGGTGGCCGCCGCATGCGCCCCGCTCGCCAATACGGCGCCGATCACCGCGACGCCGAGCGACTGCCCCACCTGACGGCTGGTGGAGGCCACGGCGGCCGCCACCCCGGCCTGGGCGCGCGGCATCCCGGACACCGCCGTATTGGTGATCGGCGCGTTGACCAGGCCGAAGCCGATGCCGAAGAGGACATAGCCGGGGAACAGCAGCCAGTTCGTCGACTGGGCGTCGCACGCCGCGAAGAGCAGCCCGCTCGCGGCCATCGTCGTACCGGCCAGCAGCAGCGGCAGCCGGGGGCCGCGGCCCCCGACCAGCCGCCCCGACAGCGGCGCGCAGAACAGCGTCATCCCGGCCATCGGCAGCATGTAGAGCCCGGCCTCCAGGGCCGAGAGGCCGCGGACGTTCTGCAGGTAGAGCGTGTTGATGAAGAGGAAGCCGCCGAGCGCGGCGAACGCGCTGACCGCCACGACGGTGGCGCCGCTGAACGGCACGCTGTGGAAGAACCGCAGATCGATCAGCGGCTCCCGCCGGCGCCGCTCGTAGCCGATCAGTGCCGCCAGCGAGACCAGCGCCACCAGCACGAACCCCAGGATCTCCGGCGACGCCCAGCCGGCGTCCGGCGCCTCGATGATCGCGTACGTCAGCGAGCCGAGCAGCGCGATCACCAGCAGCTGGCCGACCGGGTCGACCCGGCGCGGCTTCGGGGCGCGGGACTCCGGGACGTACCGCAGGGTGAGGAAGAGGGCCAGCGCGCCGATCGGGACGTTGATCCAGAAGATCGAGCGCCAGCCGACGCTCTGCACCAGCAGCCCGCCGACCACCGGCCCGGCCGCCATGCTTATCCCGACGACTCCGCCCCACACCCCGATGGCGCGGGCCCGCTCGCGGGGGTCGGTGAAGGTGTTGGTGATGATCGACATCGCGACGGGGTTGAGCATCGAGCCGCCGACCGCCTGCACCATCCGGAAGACCACCAGCCATTCCAGGTCGGGCGCCAGGCTGCACAGCAGCGATCCGAGGGCGAAGACCACCAGCCCGACCATGAAGATCCGCCGCCGGCCGAGCCGGTCGGCGGTCGAGCCGGCCAGCATCAGCAGCGACGCCAGCACCAGCGTGTAGGCGTCGATCGTCCACTGCATCCCCGAGACCGAGGCGTGCAGCTCGCGTTGCACGGACGGCAGGGCGACGTTGAGGACGGTGTTGTCCAGGCTGACGATCAGCAGGCTCAGACAGCAGATCGCCAGCACGAGGAGACGCCGTCGGCGGCTGAGATCGGGCATCCTTGAACGCTACAACGATCCCCGGCCGTCCGTCCCTGGCGGGGCCGCCGGCACGGTGCGGGACAATGGGAGGCCGCAGCCGGTCGTCCGCGGCGCGCGGATCGGCAGGGCCCCGGCCCGCCCGTCCCGTACCGCCGCCCCGGAACCCGGAAACCGAAGAGAACCGCCGGAGAAAGTCGAAGGTATCGCTCCATGTCGCTGCTGCAGATCGGTCCGCACACGGTGCAGCCGCCCGTGGTCCTCGCGCCCATGGCCGGGATCACCAATGCCCCGTTCCGGACGCTCTGCCGGGAGTTCTCCGCGGGCAAGGGCCTGTTCGTCAGCGAGATGATCACGACCCGGGCGCTGGTCGAGCGCAACGAGAAGACCATGCAGCTGATCCACTTCGACGCGACGGAGAAGCCGCGCTCGATCCAGCTGTACGGCGTCGACCCGGACACCGTCGGCAAGGCCGCCCGCATGATCGCGGAGGAGGACCTCGCCGACCACATCGACCTGAACTTCGGCTGCCCGGTCCCCAAGGTGACCCGCAAGGGCGGCGGCTCGGCCCTGCCGTTCAAGCGCCCGCTGCTCCGCTCCATCCTGCGGGAGGCGGTGGCGAACGCGGGCGGGCTGCCGGTGACCATGAAGATGCGCAAGGGCATCGACGACGACCACATCACCTACCTGGACGCGGGCCGGATCGCCGTCGAGGAGGGGGTGACCGCGATCGCCCTGCACGGCCGGACGGCCGCCCAGCACTACGGCGGCACCGCCGACTGGGACGCCATCGCCCGCCTGAAGGACCACGTCGGCGAGATCCCCGTCCTGGGGAACGGCGACATCTGGTCCGCGGACGACGCGGTCCGGATGATGCGCGAGACCGGCTGCGACGGTGTCGTCGTCGGACGGGGCTGCCTGGGCCGGCCGTGGCTCTTCGGCGATCTCGTCGCCGCCTTCGAGGGCCGCCCCGAGGACTACGCCCGGCCGACGATGAAGCAGGTCGCCGACGTCATGCTGCGGCACGCCACACTGCTCGGCGAGTGGCTGAACGACGAGGCGCGCGGTGTCATCGACTTCCGCAAGCACGTCGCCTGGTACACCAAGGGCTTCGCGATCGGCTCGGAGATGCGCAAGAAGCTCGCGATCTCCTCCTCCCTCAACGAACTCTCCGACCTGCTGGGCGAGTTGGAACTCGACCAGCCCTGGCCCACCGGTGCCGACGGCCCCCGCGGCCGCACCTCCGGCCGGAACCGCGTGGTCCTCCCCGACGGCTGGCTGGACGACCCGTACGACTGCGCGGGCGTCAGCGCGGACGCCGAGCTGGACACCTCGGGCGGCTGACCCCCGCCCGCCGGCGGCCCCGCCGTTCTTACGGCCGGTACACACAGGCCGCCAGCGGGGCGTGCCGTTTCCAGTCCAGGGACTCGTAGAGGGCCCGGCCCTCGTCGGTGGCGCCCAGCACGCCGATGCGGGCGCCCGCGGCCACGGCCTGGTCGGCGAGGGTGCGCATGACCACGCTGCCGAGGCCGCGGCGGCGGTGGGCGGGATGGGTCTCGACCCGGTCGACGACGGTGGTGTTCCCGAGGACGGCCATCTGGCCCTTCGCGGCGAGCGTGCCGGCCGCGTCGTGCACCCGCAGGAAGGTGACGCCGGCGCGGTGCTCCACGGAGGTGGTGTAGCCGTCGGGCGTCACCGGATGCGTGATCCGCAGATCGGTGGCCATCAGGTGGCCGGCGTCCTCCCGGTCGGCCTGCCAGCCCGCCGGGAGCCAGCGCTCGACCTCCGCGTCCTCCAGGCACACCTTGAGCCAGGTGTCGGGCACGGTCACCGACGCGGTGGCCGCGCGCACCGCGGCCTCGGTGGCCTCGGGCAGCACGTGCCGCCCGACCTGGCCGGGCGCGCCGACCTCGATGTACAGGCCCCACGGTGTGACGGCCGGCGCGGGCGTACCGCGCGATACCGCCCAGCCTGCTCCCCAGTTGCCGACGAGTTCCGAAAGCATCAAGTCCTCCCCGAGTGACGGTCGTTGGTGCGGGTGAGTAAGAGGTGCTGCACGGGTGCGCACATTACGCGATGGGAGGCTTGGCGGCACCTCTTTATGTGCCCGGCACGGGAGTTGGGCGCGGCGCGCGGGGACGGGGGCGGCGGCCGCGTACCGTTTGAGGCCGAATGCCGGAATTCGGTCGGTCTGAATACGAAGGAGCCGCCGTGACGAGGACGCAGCCGTGCTGAGCGGGGACCGTTCGCTCGGGGAGGTGGAGCGGGCGGTGCGGGCCCGGGTCGGGGATCTGCCCGTGCGCGCCGAGCAGATGGCCGCGGTGGCGGGCATCTACCGGGCCGCGGCCGCGGTGCGCCAGCACTTCGAGAACTCCGTACTGCGCGGCGCCGATCTGACCTGGACCGGCTTTGTCGTGCTCTGGGTGGTGTGGATCGGCGGCGAACGCGAGACCCGCAAGGTCGCCGAGGAGGCCGGCATCTCCAAGGGCACGCTCACCGGCGTCGCCCGCACCCTGCAGAACCGCGGCCTGCTGGAGCGCCGGGCGCACCCCACCGACGGGCGGCTCGCGCTGCTCTCGCTGACGTCCGAGGGGGAGCGGCTGATGGCCCGGCTCTTCCCGGAGTTCCACGACGAAGAGGTCTTCGTGACCGGTGGTTTGAGCGACGACGAGGCGCTGGACCTGGCGGAACTGCTGCGCCGGATCGTGGCTCAGGTGGAGCGCCGTGGCGCGGAACGGCGGCTGGAACTGCTCGACGGCCGTGATCCGCCGCCCCGTCGCAGCGGCCGCCGTCCGAAGGGGGCGGGTGCGTTCTGAGCCCCACCCACCGGGTCGTATACGACTCCGGGCGCCCGGGCGGTGTTCCGGTCCGGCCGGGAACTATGGCCGGTTAGCGATGCTCGGCGCCGGCGCACCCTCGCTGTGCTCGGCTTTCGCGCGCCAGGTGGCCGAATTGTGTAGCGAATGGCCTGCCGCGTGCGCGCGGATGACTGTTCCGCGGGACGATTCTCTTGATCGACCGACCGCCGAGAGGGTCCAAATGATGGGACCACGGCACACATGAGCGCGTGATTCTCGCCACCCCTGATAGGGGTAGCGCTCAGATGAGCGTAAATCGCCGACTCCACCTCTCGGAGAGGTGGCACCGGGTGCCACCCTTCTTCCGTTCGAGCGATGTACACATGTGTTGCACTGCGTATCACGAATCGCGCTCTACGATCACGCTTCGCAGTGATGCATTCGGGTAATGAAGTGACCGCCGAGCGGTTGATCACTTTCGATCTGCTGGCTGACAGCCGGTTACGCACGTATGTCGACCAAGTGGACGTACCCATACGCCTTCGATCTGGGTATGTTCCTCGCCGTCAGGGCAGCCCGTCGGCGAGGAGTCAGTGCCGTGCCGGAAACACAAGATCCCCACGTAACCCAGCCTTCGTCCGCGAAGTTCGTCTACGACTTCACCGAGGGCAACAAAGACCTCAAGGACCTCCTCGGTGGCAAGGGTGCGAACCTCGCCGAGATGACCAACCTGGGACTTCCCGTCCCTCCGGGGTTCACGATCACCACCGAGGCCTGCAAGGTCTACCTGGACAGCGGCACCGAGCCGGCGGCACTCCGTGCCGAGGTCTCCGCGCACCTGGACGCCCTTGAGCAGAAGATGGGCAAGAAGCTCGGCCAGGCCGACGACCCGCTGCTCGTATCGGTGCGTTCCGGGGCAAAGTTCTCCATGCCCGGCATGATGGACACCGTCCTCAACATCGGCCTCTCCGATGCGTCGGTTTCCGGCCTCGCCGCGCAGGCCGGTGACGAGCGGTTCGCATGGGACTCGTACCGCCGCCTGATCCAGATGTTCGGCAAGACCGTGCTGGGCGTGGACGGCGAGCTCTTCGAGGAGGCGCTGGAGGAGGCCAAGCGGGCCAAGGGCGTCCGCGTCGACGTCGACCTCGACGCCGCCGACCTCAAGAGCCTGGTCGCGGGCTTCAAGGACATCGTCGCCAAGGAGACCGGCCGGGACTTCCCGCAGGACCCGCGCGAGCAGATGGACCTCGCCATAAGGGCCGTCTTCGACTCGTGGAACACCGACCGCGCCAAGCTCTACCGCCGCCAGGAGCGCATCCCCGGCGACCTCGGCACGGCCGTCAACGTCTGCTCCATGGTCTTCGGCAACCTCGGCCCGGACTCCGGCACCGGCGTCGCCTTCACCCGCGACCCCGCCTCCGGCCAGCAGGGCGTCTACGGCGACTACCTGCAGAACGCGCAGGGCGAGGACGTCGTCGCCGGTATCCGCAACACCGTGCCGCTCGCCGAGCTGGAGTCGATCGACAAGACGTCGTACGACCAGCTGATGCAGATCATGGAGACGCTCGAAACGCACTACAAGGACCTGTGCGACATCGAGTTCACCATCGAGCGCGGCAAGCTGTGGATGCTGCAGACCCGGGTCGGCAAGCGCACCGCCGGTGCCGCCTTCCGGATCGCCACCCAGCTCGTCGACCAGGGCCTGATCGACGAGGCCGAGGCGCTGCAGCGGGTCAACGGCGCGCAGCTGGCGCAGCTGATGTTCCCCCGCTTCGACCTCGGCGCGAAGTCCGAGATGATCGGCCGCGGTATCGCCGCCTCCCCGGGCGCGGCGGTCGGCAAGGCCGTCTTCGACTCGTACACCGCCGTCAAGTGGTCGCGCTCCGGCGAGAAGGTCATCCTGATCCGCCGCGAGACCAACCCCGACGACCTCAACGGCATGATCGCCGCCGAGGGCATCCTCACCTCCCGCGGCGGCAAGACCTCGCACGCCGCCGTCGTCGCCCGCGGCATGGGCAAGACCTGTGTCTGCGGCGCCGAGGAGCTGGAGGTCGACACCAAGGCCCGCAGGATGACGACCCAGGACGGGACCGTCATCGAGGAGGGCGACGTCGTCTCCATCGACGGCTCCACCGGCAAGGTCTACGCCGGCGAGGTGCCGGTCGTGCCGTCCCCGGTCGTGGAGTACTTCGAGGGCCGGATGCACGCCGGCGCCGATGACGCCGACGAGCTGGTCAAGGCCGTCCACCGGATCATGGCCTACGCGGACCGGGTCCGCCGGCTGCGGGTCCGCGCCAACGCCGACAACGCCGAGGACGCCGCCCGCGCCCGCCGGTTCGGCGCCCAGGGCATCGGCCTGTGCCGCACCGAGCACATGTTCCTCGGTGAGCGCCGCGAGATGGTCGAGCGCCTCATCCTGGCCGACACCGACGCCGACAAGGAAGCCGCGCTCGCCGAGCTGCTGCCGCTCCAGAAGGCCGACTTCATCGAGCTGTTCGAGTCGATGGACGGGCTGCCGGTGACGGTACGGCTGCTGGACCCGCCGCTGCACGAGTTCCTGCCCGACATCACCGACCTGTCGGTGCGGGTCGCGCTCGCCGAGGCCCGCCACGAGAAGCACGAGAACGAGCTGCGGCTCCTCCAGGCCGTGCACAAGCTGCACGAGCAGAACCCGATGCTGGGCCTGCGCGGTGTGCGCCTCGGCCTGGTCATCCCCGGTCTGTTCGCGATGCAGGTACGGGCGATCGCCGAGGCGGCCGCCGAACGCAAGAACGCCAACGGCGACCCGCGCGCGGAGATCATGATCCCGCTCGTCGGCACCGTCCAGGAGCTGGAGATCGTCCGCGAGGAGGCCGAGCAGGTCATCGCCGAGGTCGAGAAGACCCAGGGCGTCGAACTCAAGCTCACCCTCGGCACCATGATCGAGCTGCCCCGCGCCGCCCTCACGGCCGGTCAGATCGCGGAGTCCGCGGACTTCTTCTCCTTCGGCACCAACGACCTCACGCAGACCGTCTGGGGCTTCTCCCGGGACGACGTCGAGGCCAGCTTCTTCACCGCGTACCTGGAGAAGGGCATCTTCGGCGTCAGCCCGTTCGAGACCATCGACAAGGACGGTGTGGGCTCGCTGGTCCGCAACGCCGCGGCGGCCGGCCGGGCCACCCGCCCGGACCTCAAGCTCGGTGTCTGCGGTGAGCACGGCGGCGACCCGGAGTCCGTCCACTTCTTCCACGAGGCGGGCCTGGACTACGTCTCCTGCTCCCCGTTCCGCATCCCGGTCGCGCGACTGGAGGCGGGCCGGGCGGCGGCCGAGTCCAAGGGCAGCGACAGCCGCTGACCCTGACGGCACCGCGGGCGCCGAGCGCGTCCGCGGTGCCGCGCGAGAACCACCGGAACCGGCGGCGGGGCCACCTCAAAAACCCTCACCCGCCCGGCCGTCGGTTCCGGAACCCCCACGAGGGCGGCACCTGTGCGGAGGTGCCGCCCTCGGTCGTGTGCGGGGCCGCGAGTGGTGTGGCGCCCAGAACCCCTGTCTCAGGCGATCTGCCGGGCACGGATGGCCTCGCTGCGCCGCTGGTTGAGGCGGGCGGCGAGGAGCGGCAGGACTTCCTCCCCTTCGGCGACGGAGCGGAAGAACGGGAAGAGCCTGCTCAGACCGGTCACCCGGAGGGTCTTCCGGAAGACGGCGTCAGGGGCGACGATTCCCACCATGCCGCCGTGGGCCCGGGTCCGCTTCAGGGCGCCGACCAGCACACCGGATCCCGTGCTGTCGAGGAATTCCACCTCGCTCACCTCGATGAGCAGCTGGAAGTGCCCGTCGCTGACGAGCTCCACGAGGGCCTCCCGCAAGAGCGGGGCCGTATAGATGTCGAACTCGCCGGTGACCTTGAGCACCGTCATCACCTCGGAGAGGTGCTCGTGGGTGAAATCCACCCGGCTGTACCGGTCCACGATCGGCTCCATATGTCCCCGCGTCCTGCTGCTCGGCGCGTTCCCGTGCTCAGCGTACGCCGCCTATGCCCTGCCCCGTGCCGCCAACGACCGTGTCCAGGCGATCAGTTGGCGGATGATGCGGTCGGCGCGGCGGCTGCCGTCCGGCAGGAACGGCAGCACCACCAGGGCCGGCACGCTGGCCAGCGTGACCAGCAGGAGGGGAAGGACGAGGAGGGCCGCCGTCAGGGCCCGGTACAGGGCGTTGGCCGTGCCTCGTGTGAGGAGGGTGGCGAAGGGGTTCAACTGGTGCCTCCGTGATGAGGGGTTGCGTCGTCCGCTGGACGCGTTGTCGTCGTCGGGATCAGGATGGCGGCGGGCGGGAGGCCGCCGACGGGTGGCGACGGGATGCGGTGGAGAGCGGGGGAACAGCGATGGGAAGCGACGAGATGCGCGCTGCGGGGCGCCGGCCGCGGCCACTGTCCCCGCCGCGGCTGCCGCCGGGCGCGCTACGGGAGTTCAAGCGCTTCCTGTACCGCCTCTACCTCGCCGCCGGCACCCCCTCCCTGGAGGCGATCGTGGACGCGATCGGCCAGGACGGGGGCCTGCCCGGCCTGCCCGCGAAGGACACCGTCAACCGGATCCTGGGCGGCGCGAAACTGCCCGGTCTGCACGACGCGGAGTCGGTCGCCGCGGTGCTGGCGCGAGCGGGCGGGGCCGAGGACCCGGAGCACGTGGTCGTACGGACCAAGCAGCTGTGGATCGCGGCCCAGGAGAACCCGGGCCCGCCGCCGCGCACCGCCGAGGACTGGGGCGCCTTCTCCCTCGGGGTGCACCGTGCGGTCGCCGTCGACGGCAGCGGCACCGACGACCTCACTCCGTACATCGCGCGCAAACACGACGAGCTGCTCCGCGACCGGCTGCGGCTCGCGGCCGAGGGCCGGCAGTCCGTCTTCGCGCTCCTGGTCGGGCAGTCGTCGACCGGCAAGTCCCGCGCCGCCTTCGAGGCCGTCCGCGGCGAACTCCCCACCTGGCCGGTGCTGGTGCCGCGCGGCGCCCACGAACTCGTCGACTGGGTGGCGACGGACGCCGTCGACGCACGCACCGTCGTCTGGCTGGACGAGGCACAGCGCCATCTGACCGAGCCCGCCGGGGAGGAGGCGGCCCGGGCCCTCGCCGAACTCCTCGCCCGGGTCACGCCGGTGGCCGTGATCGGCACCATATGGCCGGAGTACGCCCGGAAGGTGGTCTCGCGCGCGCTGGAGACGGCCGACCGGTACGCCCATGCGCGCGCCCTCCTGGAGACGTACCGGGCCGAGATCCACGTCCCGGACGGTCTGGGGGACGCGCTGGGGCAGGCCCGGAAGATCGCCGTCCGGGACCCGCGGATGCGGGCGGCGGTCGCGGCGGCGCAGTGGTCCGGCGACGGCGCCCGGACCCGGGTCATCCAGCAGCTGACGGGCGGCCCCGAGCTGGTCCGGCGGTACGGGACCGGGCCCGGCAACGCCTTCTCGGAGATCGAGCACGCGGTCGTCACGGCCGCCGTCGACGCCCGTCGCCTCGGGCACGGCAGCGCTCTGCCGGGCGAACTGCTCGCCGAGGCGGTGGCCGGCTACCTGCCGACGACCGCCCGGGTCACGCACGACAGCGGCTGGTTCGCCACCGCCCTGCGCAGTCTGTGCGCCCAGGAGACCGGCTCGCTGTCCGCCCTGGTGCCGGACCGGGTCGCACCGGGCCTCGGCGCGGCGGACGGCTACCACCCCGCCGACTACCTGGACCAGAGCGTACGGCTGCGGCGCGCCCACCTGGCCCCGCCCGAGCAGCTGTGGGAGGCCGCGGCGGCCCATGCCCGGACCGTCGACGACCTGTACGCGATGGGGCAGTCGGCCCAGGACCGCCACCGCCACGACCACGCCGTACGGCTGTACCGGTGCGCCGTTGCGCGGGGCGGTGACGTGGCACGTCCGGCGCTCGCCCAGCTCCTGGAGGAGACCGGCGACCGGGAGGGCGCGGAGACGGCCGCGGCGGACAACGCCCGTGCCTGGGCCGTGCTGGGGGCCTTACGCGAGAACGGTGGGGACGGGGACGCTGCCTGCCACGCCTATGCGCGGGCGGCCGGCGCGGGGGAGCGGCAGGCGTGGTCGGCCCTGGCCCGTCTCCGGGAGGCGGCCGGGGACCGGAAGGGGGCCGAGGAGACCGCTGCCCGGGCGGCGGAGGCGGGCTGGAGCCGGGCGTGGCTGACGCTCGCCCGGCTGCGGGACGGCGCGGGCGACCCCGAGGGCGCCGGGGCGGCGTACGCCCGGGCGGCCCGCGCGGGAGACCCCTGGGGGCTGTTGGGGCAGGCCCGGCTGGCCGAGCGGGCCGGCGACCGGGCCGCGGCGGAGACCGCCTACACCGCGGCCGGCGCCGCCGGGGTCAGCACGGCCCATGTCCATCTGGTGCAGCTGCGGTGGGCCGGCGGCGACGGGGCGGGGGCGGAGCGGGCGGCCGCACAGGCCGGTGAGCGGCGGGACGCCGAGGGCTGGAGCGTACTGGCCCGGCTCCGCCGGGAGCGGGGCGACGCCGAGGGCGCGGCGCAGGCCTGGGCGAGGGCCGTCGCCGCCGGGTCGGTCACCGCCCAGGCCCAACTGGCCCGGCTCTGCGAGGAGAACGGCGACCGCGCGGGCGCCGAGCGCGCCGCCCGCAAGGCCGCCTGGCAGGGCGACGCGGAGGCCTGGGTGGCCCTCGCCCGGCTGCGGGAGGCGGCGGGCGATCCGGCGGCGGCGGACGTGGCGGCCGAGGCGGCCGCCGCGGCGGGGGACACCGACGCCTGCACGTTGCTCGCGCGGCTCAGGGAGGCGGCGGGCGACCGGGTGGGCGCCGAACGCGCCGCGAACGCCGCCGCCGAGAACGGGGAGGGGGAGGCCTGGGCCGCGCTCTCCCGCATCCGCGAGCGGGCCGGCGACCGGGCGGGCTCGGAGTCGGCGGTGGCCCGGGCGCGGGAGGCCGGCGCCACCGGGGCGTGGACCGCCCTCGGCCGGGTACGCGAGCAGGGCGGCGATCTCGAAGGCGCCGAACGGGCCTATCTCACGGCGACCGCCCTGGGAGACGTGGCTGCCTGGGGTGCGCTCGCCCAACTCACGGAGGAGAAGGGTGACCTGCGACGCGCGGCGGAGCTCTACGGAACGGCGGTGGACGCGGGGGACACCGAGGCGTGGGAGGGGCTGCTGCGGACCCGGGGATGAGCCGGTGATCCGCACGACTGCCCCTGGTGCGGCCCCGAGGAACAACCGGACGAGGGCGGCACCTGTGCGGAGGTGCCGCCCTCGCTTTCTCCGGACTCCCCCCTCGGGAGCTGCCGCCACCCCGGTCGGCGCGGGAAGGCGGCCTTCGACGGGGCTGCCGAGCGGGCGGTTGTTTGCCCATCACCCCCCACGGGATCGAGCAATCCGGGCCGTTCGTGCCGCCGTCGAATTGAGTACAAGCATTCCTGCCGCCCCCCGGGCGGCGCGAGGACTTTCAAGTCTGGCCAAAAGGGCATGGTGACCGCGCGTGTTGGCGTGCATACTCAGGCGTGCCGGGGGCCGATGGAAACAACCAAGGGTGGGGGTTCGGTGTTACGCGTCCATTTCAGTGGACTCGATCTGGCCCGTGTGCGCATTGCGGCACGCCCGGACGCACTGTGGGAGACCGTCTTGAGCTTTCACCGGCTGCGTGACCGGCGGGACGATTCGGCGTTCGGCAAATGGCGATCGGAAACACGGGGAAAGTTGAATGGCGAAGCGCGTCTGCTGGCGCCGCTGGTGCCCACGCGCGGCTATTTCCCCGATTTCCTGACGCCCGCCGAAGGGCTCCTCGGGCTGGCCGACGCGCTCGCCGCGCTGCGCGAGACACCGGCCGAACGACTGCACACCGAGCTGTCCCGGCTGTCCACCGCCGCCCGCCCGCTCCCGTCGTGGGTCCGGGCGATGGCCGACGGCGACACCCGCGCGCTCGGCCGGCTCGCCACCATCCTGCAGGGCTACTTCGAGGCGGCCGTCGCCCCGTACTGGCCGCGCATCCAGGGCCGTATCGAGGCGGACCGGGCCACCCGCGGCCGGGCGCTGCTCGATGGCGGCGCGGACCGGCTGCTCGCCTCGCTGCCGCCGATGATGCGCTGGCGCCCGCCGGTCCTGGAGGCCGACTATCCGGTGGACCGCGATCTCCACCTGGGCGGCCGGGGGCTGCTCCTGCTGCCCTCGTACTTCTGCCGCCGCACGCCGGTGACCTTCCACAACCCGGACCTGACGCCCGTCCTCGTCTACCCGGTGGAGCACCCGACGCCGAAACTCACCCCGCACCTGCCGCCCGAGCGATGTCTGGGCCGGCTCGTCGGCAAGACCCGCTCGGCGATACTGCAGGGCGTCGGCGTCGGCTGCACCACCAGCGAACTCGCCCGCCGGGCCGATGTCTCGCTGGCCTCCGCCAGCCAGCACGCCACGGTCCTGCGCGACGCCGGTTTGCTGACCACACTGCGGCAGGGCAACGCGGTGCTGCACACCCTCACCCCCCTGGGCGCG
This sequence comes from Streptomyces sp. NPDC059649, assembly GCF_042734445.1. Taxonomy (NCBI): domain Bacteria; kingdom Bacillati; phylum Actinomycetota; class Actinomycetes; order Kitasatosporales; family Streptomycetaceae; genus Streptomyces; species Streptomyces sp. NPDC059649. The sequence goes on along the minus strand of NZ_JBHWDV010000004.1, from coordinate 262,673 downwards.
GCCCTGCTGCGCGGCGCCCGCCCGGCGGAGGACGCGGCGTACGAGCGGCTGGCGTGACGGCCGGTGCTCCGGACGGGCGGTGGGCGTGCGGAGCGGATCGGGTACGCCGGACGGGGGCCGGCCCGTCCGACGGTGTGCGGGCACGGGCTACGCCATCAGTACGGGCGGTCCCCCGCGATGGCGACCCGTTCGGCGACCCGGAGTTGGGTCCCGTAGTCGTTCACGGCGTAGTGCTGGGTGGCGCGGTTGTCCCAGAAGGCGACATCGCCCGCCTGCCAGCGCCACCGCACCTGGAACTCCGGCACCTGCGCCTGCTGGAACAGCAGCCGCAGCATCCGATCGCTCTCCTCCTCCGCCCAGCCCGTGATCCGGGTGGTGAAGGAGGCGTTGACGAACAGCGTGCGCCGCCCGGTCTCCGGGTGGCGGCGCACCACCGGATGCTCGACGGGCGGGAACTCCTCCTGGAATGGCGCCAGTTGGGCCGCGGAGTAGAAGCGCGCGAAGCCCGGGAGATAGTCGTGCACCGCCCGCGCCCCGTCGATGCGGGCCCTGATTTCCAAGGGCAAATTGTCGTATGCCGCGGCCATATCGGCCCACAGGGTGTCTCCGCCGGCGTCCGGTACCTCCCGCAGCTGCAACACCGCACCCAGTGCCGGGCGTTCCCGGAACGTGACGTCCGCGTGCCATACGTTCTCGAACGTAGGAACCGCGCCGGCCGCCTTCTCGAACCGCACCACGTCCTTCGTATCCCCCTGAGCCAGCAGCGGATTGGTCTCCAACTCCCCCCAATTCGCGGCGAATTCGCGTAGTGACTCGGAAGTCAGGTGCTGCCCGCGGAAGAACAACACCTTCCACTCCAGCAGCGCCCGGTTCAGCTCCGCCCGCAGCCCCGCGGTCAGCGGCCGGGACAGGTCCAGCCCACGGATCTCCGCCCCCAGGGTCGCGCCCTGCGGGACGACCTCGAAGCGCTCGTAAGGCCGGTCCGTCCATCCGTCGGGCGTACGACGCAGTATCCGCGGGCCTTCGTAGAGGCCGTCGGCGGGGATGCGGTGCGGACGAAGGGCAGGGAGGGAGGGGGCGAGGGGCGTCATGGGGCCTCCTGGGGGAAGGGGGACGGGCGCAGCCGGGTGAGGCGGGAGGGGCGCACGAGATACGCAGGGAAGCGGGCGAGAGCCCGGCAAGGGAAGCGACTCAGGCCGGCCGCACGAGGGCGACTCAGGCCGTACGAGGGCGACTCAGGCCGTACGGAAACAACAGGCCGGGGGCGACCCGACCCGACCGCGGCGGCGCAGGAAGCTCAGGCCGCGGGGCGCACACTCACCGTGGGGGCCGCGGTCGCGCGGCGCCGCCTCACGTGGCTTCGGGTGCGTGCTCATGCCACGCACCGTACCCCGTACGCCGGCGACCCATGCCGTCCTCAGTCATCGATCCCGCTGCGCTCCACCCCGGCGACGAGGTACCGCTGGAGCACCAGGAAGACGACCACCAGCGGCACGATCGACACCGCCGCCGCCACGAACAGCTCATGCAGATTGAGGTTCTGCGCGGTGGTGAACGTGGACAGGGCGACCTGCACCGTCCACGCCTCCTGGTCCTGCCCGATCACCAGCGGCCACAGGAACGCGTTCCAGGCGCCGATGAAGACGATCGTGCCCACCGCGGCGAACACCGGCCGGGCGTTGGGGACGACGATGCGCCAGTACGTCCGCCAGTAGCCGAGCCCGTCGACCCGCGCCGCGTCCTCCAGCTCCCGGGGGAAGCCCAGGAAGTACTGGCGGAAGACGAAACAGGCGAAGGCGCTGAACAGCGTCGGGATGATCAGTCCGCGCAGGGTCGAGATCCATCCCAGCGTCGACACCAGCACGAAGCTCGGCACGAACGTCACGGCCGCCGGCACCATCAGCGTCCCGAGGATCGCGTAGAAGACGGCATTGGCGTGCCGGTACGGAATCCGCGCCAGCCCGTAGCCCGCGAGCGAGGCCAGGACGACCGTACCGACCGTCGTCGACACCGCGATCAGTGTGGAGTTGAGCAGGGCCCGCCCCAGCGGGAGGTTCGGATCGCGGAAGACCTCGGTCAGGTTCGACCACTGGAGGTCGCGCGGGAAGAACGTCCACCCGGGCGAGGTGATGTCCTGCTCGGTCGCCAGCCCGTTGCGCACCAGCAGGTAGAACGGGACCAGGAACAGCAGCGCCAGCGCGACCAGCAGCACCACCCGCAGTGCCCGCCCGGCCTTCGTCAGCGCGTCCCGCGTCAGTGGATCCCTCGTGGGGTTCCGCATCCCGCTCAGTCCTCCCCCTTGCGGCCCAGGCCGAACCAGCGGGCCTGCAGCACGGTCGCCACCGCGATGATCAGCGCCAGGATCACCGCGCCGGCACTGCCCAGCCCGAGATTCTGGTCCCGGCCCAGTGCCGTGTAATAGAGATAGACCAGCGGCGGCCGGGCGTACGGCGGATAACCACGGGCATCACTCAGCAGGTTGTAGAACTCGTCGAACGCCTGGAACGCATTGATCACCAACAGCAGCACCACGGCCACGGACGTCGCCCGCAATTGCGGAAAGGTGATGTGCCGGAACGTCTGCCAGCCGGGCCGCGCCCCGTCCACCGCCGCCGCCTCGTACAACCGCGGGGAAATCCGCTGCAGTCCGGCCAGAAACAGAATCATGTAGAACCCGGCCTGCAGCCACAGCCGTACGGTCACGATGACCAGCCAATACCAGGGCGGATCCGTCGTCGACAACCAGGCGATGTCCTCGCCGCCGAACCATCCCAGCACGGTATTGGCCAGCCCGAACCGCACCCCGTTGAAAATCGACAACTTCCAGATCACCGCCGCGACGACGTACGAGCACGCCGTCGGCAGGAAGAACACCGAACGGAAAAAGGCCTGGGCGATCCGCAGCCGGTTGACCATCAGCGCCAGTCCCAGCGACAGAGCGTACGTCGCCGGCACGATGAACGCGGTGAACACCAGAAACGTCCCCAGGCTGCCCAGGAACGCATCGTCCCCCAGCATCGCGCCGTAATTGCCCAGCCCGACGAAATCCGCACCGCTCGGACTCACCGTGTTGTGCGCATCGAAGAAGCTGAGATAAACGCTCCACGCCAACGGCACATACGTGAACAACCCGAGCCCGATGGCGAACGGCCCGACGAACACCCAGAACCAGAGATTCCGCCGCTGTGGGCCGAGGAGGCGGCCCGCGCTCGGGGCGGCGACCGTTGCACCGCCCACCGTCCCGCCCCTCACTTCCGCTTGACCCGCTGCAGCTCGGCGTTGACCTTCCGCACCACGCCCTTCAGCTCACTCTCCGGGTTGGCGCCGTCCTTGATGATCCGGCTCAACGCGTCCTGATAGGCCGTACGGTCCGCCGTCGTCCACAACAGCGGCTCCGCATAGCCGTACTCCGTCGCGAACCGCACCGCGTCCGCGGCCGCCCCCTCCCGCAACCGCTCGGCCTTCTTCGCCAGCGAGATCCGCGCCGGAATATGGAACCCGTACGACAACGCGAAATCCTGCTGGAAATCCGTCCGCTCCACCCACAGCCACTTGGCGAACGCCTTCGCCTCCGCCTTCCTCTTGCTGCGCGCACTGACCGCGGCCCCATAAGCACCCACAGGAACGGACGGCTTGCCGCCGGAGCCGTCCCGGGGAAAGGGCAACACCCCGAAATCGTCCCCCAACGCCTTCTTGATCTGCGGCAGTGCCCACAGCCCCGACCACTGCATGGCGGTCAGCCCCTGAAGGAACGCGGCCGGATCCGACCAGTCCGTAGGGGCGCCCAGCAGCAGCGACTTATCGGCGTACAACTGCCGGATCTTTCCCAGCACCCGCGCCGCAGCCGGATCATCGAATCCGACCTTCCCGTCCTCACTGATCAGACTCAGCCCGGCGGCAAAGAGCGGTGTGCCACTCAGCACACCCACCCCACCGTCATTCCCCAGAAAAAGCCCCTTGGTCTTCTTCGTCGTGAGCTTCCGGGCCGCATCCACCAACTCATCGACGGATGTCGGCGGTTCCACGCCCGCATCCTTCAACGCGCTCTTCCGGTAATAGAGCAGCTGCATGTCGATGACCTGCGGAATGCCCCAGACCTTCCCCTGCCAGATCTTCGGCGCGAGCACCGCCTGGTTGAAGTCGTCCTTCACCGGCTCGACCTCGGCCGTCAGATCGACGACCTGCCCGCCCTGGATCTGGTCCAGCAGCGGCCCGTTGACCTCGAACACGTCCGGCCCCGAGTCGGTGAGCAGCGCGGCGGCCGTCTGCCGGTCGTAGTCCCCGGGCCGCCACTGCACACTGACATGCGCCTTCTTGTACGCCGCCGCATACCGCTTCACGGCCTGCTCGGTCCCCGGCTCCCCGTACTGGTGGTACCACTGACTGATCCCTGCCCCGGAACCGCCGCCTCCGCGACCGGTGTTGGACCCACACGCCGTCGCCAGCGCCGCCGTCAGCGCGACCCCGCCCCCGGCCGCCAGTAACCTCCGCCGCCCGATCCCCGTCATGGCCCACTACCCCCTGCCGTCGTCACCGCCGTCTGCGTCGTGCCGGTGATCGTCGATCACCACACCGTGCGACCGTCCACTCTGCCGCACACCCGTGTCGGGCGCATGGCTTCTCATGGCTTCTCATGGCTTGTCCATGAAGCTTTTTCTACGAGCTTGTCGGCGTCAGCGCCTTCACGGCCGCCTCCACCGCCGCCTCCCAGACGTACGGGTAGCCCTCCACATACATCTCCTGAGAAAGCCCCGGCCCCACCGCACCATCCGGTATCGACACCCTGACCTCCCTCGCGTCCAGCGTGAGCCGATGGGTCACCCAGGAATCGCCGCTCGCATCCGGATCGCTGTGGACGTCCTCGTCCCGCAGCGCCAGCCCCCGCCGCGCGAGCTCGGCCACCAGCCGGTCCCGGTTCTCCCAGATCGTGCGCCGCGCCGCATCGAACGCGGAAAGCTCCTCCACGAGCGCATCCCAGGCATACGGCACCCCGTTGTGCACAACCGCCCAACTCCCGTCCTCCGCGGCCGCCTTCACCACCTCAAGAGGCACGCCCGGCATGACCACGTCCCCCTCGTACCCCGGCGGACACTCGAAGGAGAACTGGAGGCAGTCGGGCCACTCGTCATCCGCCTCCCCGTCCTCCAGCCCCGCCCACGGCTCCTCACACCCACGCTCGACCAGCTCGGCCACCAGCGCCGCCATATTCGCCCGCGCACAGGCCGCCACCTGGTCCTCGTCGGCGAGGATGCTCCCCACGTCGTAGCCCTCGCGACGGGCATCGTCACTGTCAGTCGTCATGTAGCCATTCTGGCCTGGGGCACTGACAATCACCGGGCCGCCGACGTCACATGGCCCCGTTACGACTTCGCCCTCGTGGTCCTGCGGCATACCGGGCGGAGGAGCGTCGACGGGCGACCTGCGTTCTGCCGCCTGAGCGCCGTACGCCACCGGGACCGCTTCCCCGGTGGAAGGTCGACGCCGAGCAGGCGCAGCACCTCGGAGAAGACCTCCTCGGTGGTACGGCCCGCGGCATCCACAAGGATGCTGCCTTCGGTCTGCCGGTGGACGTCCTCCAGGACGGCAACCCCGGCAGCCCCGGAGGCGGCGACGAGATGGGCCCATTTGTCCCCGGGGCCCCAGTCGCGGCACCAAGCAGAGAGACTAGCGGCCGTCGCTTGTGTCGAGGTGGTGTCCAGCCTCTGGTCGCGCTCCGTCAGACCGTTCCTTCTGCTGCTGAGTTCGCGCAAATCCGTTCTGACCCTTTGGGTGATGACTGCACCCGGTGGGGAGTTGAGGAGGCACAAGTCGTGGCAGAGCGGCCGGAAGGCGGTGCGGGAATTGCGATGCCTGCGGTGGTGTGGGGCCGACCTGGTCCCACCCGTAGCCGGGGGTGCCGGCTACGGGACGAAGCGGGCGAGGGACTTCCCCGCCCGCACCGCCGGCCGTTCAGTCGTTCTCGAAGATGTACCTCCAGGCCTCGGACTGTGAGCCGGAGTCGTCGAGCATCCACAGCTCACCACTGACGTGCTGGCGCAGCGCGTACCGTTCGTCCTCGTTGTCGACGGTCGCGGAGATGCGCAGACCGATGAGCCATTGGCCCACCATGGCGAGGAAGGCCTCCAGGGAGGACGCCACCAGCACCCCGTCGACCGGATCCCCCTCGTCCCCGGGGACCCGGAATACCTCTCCGCTGGTCCCGTCCAGGACCACGTACCCGCCCATCCACCGCCCGAGGCTGAGGAACGGGCCCTCGCTCTCGGGGCCTTCGGCCGCATCGTCCGGCCAGGCGAACTCGGTCAGGAATTCCTCGTCGTCCGGGGTGAGCCGCAGTCCTTGCTCGTCGAGCACGGGCACGCCGACGTCGGTCAGCACCTGGCGCGCCCCGTCCTCGGTGAGAGCATCCGGCAGCTGCTCCTCCTTGAGGAGGCGGAAGGCACCCTCGCCCACGACAGCCCGCAGGTCCGCGATCCCGGGCGGTGCGGCGTGCCGCGGGGTGGTCGGTCCCGCCGCCGCGTACGGGCCGGAGAGCGGTGCGCGGTACGGCTTGCCGGCCTCCTCCTGCCATCCCTCGGCAGGCGCCAGGGCGAAGAGCCCGCCGGGGCCGCCCAGGATCGCCAGGTCGCCGATGCTCAGCACCGGGGCGAAGAGCAGGCTCGGGTGCGCCGCGTCGGTGGCCGGGACGGCGGATTCCAGTGCGTCGAGCGTGGTGATCGAACCAGCGGTGCCGGAGTCCTCCGGCCAGCTGAGGGCGGCGTGGAACTCCTCCGGGACGACGGTGTCCTCCGGCCAGGGGCCGGCGAGTGGTTCTCCGGTCCGCGCGTCCCAGATGGTCACTGCCACGTCCGGCGTGCCGAGCGCGGCCACGGCGGGCCGGCCCTGCCAGCGCACCTCGACCGTCTCGCCGACCATGCCCGGTACCAGGAACGACGCGTGGAATCCGCCCGGCGGACGCCAACGGGTCCATACCGCCTTCCAGGGGAGGCGGATCCCCGAGGCGAGGAGTCCGGTCACGAAGTCCTCGTCGCCCCGTGCGGTCGCCATGAGGTGCAGCCACGCTGCCCAGGCGGCCTGGCTGGGCGGCACCACCCCGTAGTCCCAGAGGTACGCGGCGTCGGCCGCGGCAGTGTTGCTGCCGATGCCGCCGTAGTGTGCGCAGCGCGCGGCGTCGAGGAGAGCAGTCTGCGGGACATGGGCGACCAGCTCGCCGCGGGCGACCAGATCATCGAGGGTCTGCGCGGTCCACTTCTGTTCGTGGTCGGCCCGTGCCGCGTGCATGGCCAGACCTCCGGCCGCGTACCTCCCCAGGGGGCCGCTCGCCGCCCACCCGTCGGGGTGGTCGAGTTCCCCTTCCCCGGCGAGCGTCCGCAGCCAGGCCGTCATGTGGCGGTTGACACGGGTCACGGTCTCCGCGGCGGTCTCCTGACGCAGCGCCTCGGCCAGCCCCTCGTCGACGAAGCCGACACCGCCGTCGCGCTCCTCCAGCCACCGGGAGTGCTCCGCCAGGACCGCCCGGAGCGCGTCCTCGCTGACCGGGCTGCCGCCCTCAGCACTTTCTGTGTGCCAGCCCGCCACGAGAGCCGCCCAGGCGCGCAGCGGCACCGTGCGCGGCTCGGCGAGCGCCAGGGCCCGCACCTCGTCCGGCCAGGCGGAGGGTGCGGCACCCGTGTCCGTTCCGTCCGGGGCCTCCAGTCGGAGGCCGGCGTCACCGGAGCGCAGTAGAGCGGGCGCGTCGAGGTGGGCGACCACATGCAGCCCGGTGCGTGCGCACAGCGCCCGCAAGGTGCCGGTCAGCAGCCGCTCCGCCTCGTACGAGCGGCGGGTGCGACCCATCCGGTGCACGTGCGTGAGCAGCACCAACCGCCGTTCCGGGAGGGCACGTACCTCGGAGATCCACCGGAGACCGCCGTGCCGCCAGGCCTCCAGCCCAAGGGCCGACAGCACCTCCCGCAGCAGCTCCTCCGCGGTGCGTTCCGTGGCGTCGATCACGACGCTCGTCGCCACCCGCGCGCCCACGTCCCGCAGCACCTGACCACCGTCGGCCGCTCCTCCACCGCCGACCAGGTTCAACCAGCCCCCCGGCGCCAGCGGATCCGACACGTCCTGCCACCAGCGCAGCAGCCGGTCCGCCGCCTCCTGCGCGGAAACGGATTCCAGCGCCGGGGTGTTACTGGTCATCGCTGCTCTCTCCCTTGACTACGCACCACATCGCGGGCCGGCTGGCCCTGCGGATCCGTCCGGTAGGTCGTGCTGTAGTAGACGGGGAAGGGTGCGCCCTTGTGAAGTCGGCCTGCTGGAACCCGCCTGGCGCAGGAGCTGGTTGACGTGTGCGGTGCTCAGCGGGCGGTCTGCCAGGTTCGGGCGTTGGTGTTTTCGGAGCTCGGTCAGCGCCTGATGCTCCGGCGTGCCCTCTTGGCGGTACGTCTCTGGCCAGGACCCCGCAGGCTTCGCTTGCTCGCGGGAACGGGCACCCGCGGAGACCTCGTTCTGCTCGATGGGGTCGGGCTTCCCGTCCTTCTTGCGGGGCGGGGCGCCGTGGTACGGGTTCTCGCCGTCGGTGGCCCGCTGAGGGCTCTGGCCGACCCCTTGATCCTCGTGGAACGCCTGGCTCATGCGGACTCCCAGGACCGGTTCACTGTCCGGATACTGGGCGTGGGGGCTGATGAGGAACCATGGCTGGGATGCGGGCGCTGCGGTCACTCGGTCCGCCACTCGCCCGTTCACTCATTGTGGAAGACGTAGGACCAGGCGGGTGCGTCGCCTCCGATGCTGTCGATGGCCGATTGCGCGATCGTCACATACTGAGGCAGCAAAAAGGCCTCGAGATCGTTGTGAATGGTCTGCTTGGCGCGGAGGCCGGTGACCCACAGGCCGACCATGGTGAGGAAGGCCTCGACGCTGCGCGCGGCAGGCAGGGCCGCGAGATGCTCCTCATCGGGTTCGGTCGGGATGCGGAGGACGTGACCGGTGGGGCCGTCGACGACGAGTTCGCCGCCCATCCAGAAGCCGATCTGGAAGAACGGCCCGGTCTCCTCCACGGGAGCGACGTCGTCGGGCCAGAAGACCTCGTCCATCACCTCGAAGCGGTAGTCCCCATAGGGGTAAAGCCCCATGCCGCCCTCCCGCATATCGGGGAGACCACATTGGAGCAGTATGCGGCGGGTCGCTTCATCCGTGAGCCCCTCGGGCAGTTCCTCTTCCTCCAGCTCGAATATTTCCTCTTCGCCGTACAGCTCGATGAGGTCCTTCGGGCTGGGCGGCGGGGCATTCACGGGGGTGGTGGGGCCGGCTGCCGCATAAGGCCCGGACAGCGGCTCGGCATTGCCGGACCCGAAACCGCAGAATTCCTCTCCCGGCCGTGGCTCGATCGCGAAGAGTCCGCCCGATCCCGCAAGCACCACCAGGTCGCCGATGGGGAGAGGGGGGCTTTCCAGCAAGGTGGGGTGGGGTCCGCGACCCACGGGGACGCCCGCGTACAGGTCGGCAAACGTGAGTGGACCTGGGCGTCGGCCCGCCTCATCCGGGGAACCGGCGTCGTCCAGGGGCGGCCAGGAGAGAGCGCCCAGATGCCCTTCGGGGATGTCGTCTCCCTGCCAGGGGCCGGCGAGCAATGCACCGGTCTCGGCATCCCAGATCGCGACGTCCGGCCGCTTGCGCTCACAGAGACCGGCAACAGCCGGCCGGCCGTTCCACCGAACTCCGGCCAGTGCCGTCAACGGCATCGTCTGCGCGTAGCTCACGTGGTATCCCCCGGGCGGCCGCCAATGCGTCCACGTGGTTTTCCACGGAAGCTGGACCCCCGACTCGGCGACTGCGGAGGAAAACGGAGTGTCCTTCCGGGCGGTGGCCATGAGGTGCATCAGTGCTGCCCATTCCGACTGATCGGACGGGACCACTCCGTACGACCAGAGATGAATGCCGTCAGCGGCGGCGGAATTGCCCGGTACGCTGCCGCCGAACGCACAGCACGCCGCATCCATCAAGACGGTTTGGGGAATGTTGGCGAGCAATCCCCCTTGGGGGAGCAGCTCTTCCAGCGCTTCGGCCTGTACCGCGTGAGCAGCCAGCCCCGTTGCTGCGTACAGGCCTTCCGGTCCGGCCTGGGCCCATCCCTCCGGGTGCCGGAATTCGTGTGAGGTGTGTTGCAGCCAATCGAAGAGATGCCGGCTGACCCGTCTGATCTCTTCCGGAGGCGTCTCCTCCCGCACCCTCTTTGCTACAGCTTCATCCATCAAGAACACGCCGTGCCGGCCTGCCTGGATCACCTCCGGGCGGTCGTCCACCAGCTGTGACAGCACAGTCTCGGACACCGGTTCAGCGGTCAGCGCCGTCACCAACTCGGCCCAGATCCGCATCGGCACTTCTCGCGGCTCGGCCAAGGCCAGTGCCCGCAGCAGAGGGGAGTCCAGCCCCTCCGTTGTCGCGTTCTCCAGGAGTTGAACGACAACGGTGGCCTGATGGGGAAGAACAGGCGCAGTGGTATGAGCCAGCACGGCCACCTTGCCACTGGCCATCGCCAACCCTGCCAGCGTTCCGGAAATCAAGCGCTCGGGTTCATACGAGCGCCGGGTTCGACCCGCCCTGTGCGCATTGGCGATGAGTACCAGACGCGCTTCGGTGATCTGCCGCAAGGAACTCCGCCAGCGGCTCCTGCTGCCCGGTGAGAGGTTCACTCCAAGAGCGAGCAAGACCCTTTCCTGCACCTCCTCGGCAGTGAGCCCCTGGGCGTCGACGAGCACACTGCCCCCGACGCTCCGATGAACCTCCCGAAGAACGGCCATACCGCCCGCATCGGACGGGTCGAGCAGAAATGCCGGCCGACTGCCGGGGCGACGCTCCCGCCACCAGTCACCGATGAGAGCGACGGCCTCGCGGGATGGCTCCGCTCCGGCGCGCGGCAGCCGGTTCGTGGAGGCAAGGCGCTCTTCATTCACCAGGCAACTCGAGGGTCGGAGGATGAAAGGTGTTAGAGGGCTTAAGGGTTGGGGTGGTGGCGCTTGCGGTAGAGGGCGATGGCTGACTTCGGGGGGAAGTTGGGGACGAAGGTCAGTGCACCGTCGGCCTTGGAGATCACGAGGTGGCTGCCGCCGAAGGAGCGGGGCTCGGTGGGCGGGAACGTGGCGTAGATGAGGTAGCCGATGTCGAATTCCTCGACATGCAGGTCCGCCAGGGTGCCGTCGTGGCAACGGGGCTTGAAACTTGAGCTGGCGATTTCCAGCGCTTCCTCGGGAGTCGCAGGAATCCGGGGTGCTGATTCCGGCGGCGGACCGGTCTCCGGCATGGGGTGTTCCTCCTCGTGGGTCGGGTTCGGTGGGTGTGAATGCGTGCGGGGGCGGGTGCGTGTGGAGGTGGGTGCGGGCTGACGCGCCGGTGTGTGTCAGGGGTTGTGGAAGGCGTACGCCCAGGCGGGGGCTTCGGCTCCGGTCGGGTCGATGTGCCGGTGGGCGGTGAGGACTTGGTGGGGTACGAGGTAGGCCTCGTCGTCGCCGTCGATCAGTTCCTTGGTGAGGTGGCCGGTGATCCACAGCGCGACCATGGTCAGGAAATTCTCCAGGGTCTGTGCTGCCGGCAGGGCCGCGAGGTGTTCCTCATCCGGTTCGGAGGGGATGCGCAGTACGTGGCCGGTGGGTCCGTCGATGACGAGTTTGCCGCCCATCCAGAAACCGATCTGGAAGAACGGGCCGGATTCCGCTGCGGGGGTGATGTCCGACGGCCAGGGGATTTCGTCGAAGACGGCCATGCGGTGATCGCCGAACGGGTAGATGCCCAGGCCGTTTTCATCACTGATCGCGGGCAGACCGCATTCGATGAGTGTGCGGCGCGTCGGTTCGTCCGTCAGCCCCTCGGGCAGCGTGTGTGCCGAGAAGGTGTGGAGGATGTCCGCGCCGTAGATTTCGGCCAGGTCCGCGGGACCGGGCGGAGGAGCGTCGACGGGAGTGATCGCGGAAGCGAGGTCATAGCTTCCCGTGAAGGGCTCCTGTTCCGCGTAATGCGGAAGGGAGAAGGAGCCTGCCTCTGCGGGCTCGGGCTGTGTGGGTTCGATGGCGAAGAGACCGCCGGAACCACCGAGGATCACCTGATTCCCGATGAACAGGGCAGGGCTGCCCAGAAAGAGGTCGTGAACGCTGTCCTCTTCGGACATCGCCTCCTCAAGGTCTTCCACCGATTCCGGGCCGGGAAGGTCATTTTCTGACGCGGACGGCCAGGACAGATCGCCGCGATGCTCCTCGGGGATCTCGTCGTTCCAGGGGCCGGCGAGGTGTTCACCGGTCGCCGCGTCCCAGATGTCCGCGCGTGCCGACTCGGTGTAGAGGCCGGCGACGGCGGGGCGGCCCTGCCATCGGACTTCGGTGAGACCGTCGATACGGCCTGGTGCGAGATAGCGCCAGTGGCAGCCGCCCGGTGGACGCCAATGCGTCCACTTCGCCGCCCAGGGCAGGCGCACGCCGGATGCGGCAATCGCGGCGGCGAAGGCGTGATCGCCCCGGGCGGTGGCCATCAGATGCAGCCAGGACGCCCATTCCTGCTGGTGCGCGGGGATGACGCCGTAGGACCAGAGATAAAGCGCGGCACCGGCGGCGGAATTCCCGGGAATGTCGCCGAGGAATGCGCAGCGCGCGGCATCCATCAGCGTCGTCTGCGGAATATTGGCCAGCGCGCCGCCGTCCCGCAGGAGTTCCGCGAAAAGACTCTGCCGTTCCTCATCGGAAGACCCACCGGCGGCGACGCCGCCCTGTGCGGCGTGCATGGCGAGCCCCGTCGCGGCATAGCGGCCCTCCGGACCGGACTGCGCCCACCCTTCGGCGTGACGGAAATCGGGGGACTTCCGCAGCAGCCATGTGGTCATGTGCCGGTCGACCCGGCTGACTTCTTCTTCCGACGTATCCCGGCGCAATGCCTCCGCCAGGTCCTCGTCGGCGAATGCCACCCCGTGCTCTCCGGACACCAGGTGGTCGGAGAATTCCTCCAACACGCCCCGGAGAACCGACTCGGTGGTCGGCTCCGGGCCCAGCGCCGCGGTGAGTTCGGCCCAGACACGCATCGGCACCACCCGCGGCCGGGCCAGCGCCAGCGCCCGGAGCGGCGCCGGCCGGTCCACCGGGGCGGCATCGTGTCCGTGCTCGGGCCCCTGCAGGTGGAAGACCGTCTTGGGCCTGCGCGGCAGCCGGTCCGGGGTGTGGTGGAGGACCACCACCAACTGGAATCTGCTCAGACTCCTGGCGGCCTGGGACAGCAGCTGATCCGGTTCGGACGAGCCCCGGGTACTGCCCGCCTGGTGGGCGTTGGCGATGAGGACGAGCCGACCTGCGTTCTGCCGCCTGAGAGCCGTACGCCACCGGGACCGCTTCCCCGGTGGAAGGTCGACGCCGAGCAGGCGCAGCACCTCGGAGAAGACCTCCTCGGTGGTACGGCCCGCGGCATCCACAAGGATGCTGCCTTCGGTCTGCCGGTGGACGTCCTCCAGGACGGCAACTCCGGCAGCCCCGGAGGCGGCGACGAGATGAGCCCATTTGTCCCCGGGGCGCCAGTTCTGCCGCCAGGTGGAGATCAGTGCCGCGATTTCCTGACCTGAGACTCCCGGCGGCATCTGATTGCGCTCTGTCACACCGAATCCTCTGACTGCTGGGCCTGCTTGCGCTCTCGCTCCAGCTTAACCATCTGCGCCTGAGTCTTGGACCACAGTTCACCCACGACCTCCAGGTGACCGTGGATTTCGGCGTCGTTGACTTTCTTGTTCTCCAGCCGGACTTTCTCGACCTGCTTTTCTATCTGCTTGTCGGTCAGCCCTTCCTTCTGCAGTTCTTGCTGCTGCTGCGCGGGAGTCAGATCGCTCATTTCGGCGAGCAGCTCGTCCCGTTCCGCCAGGAGTCGCTGGCGTTCCCGAGGGGAATCGTCTCGATATGTGGTGCTGTAGTAGACGGGAACCGCGTCCATGGCCTTGGAGTCCCGGATCGTCTGCGAGCAGTCGGCGTGCCCGGTGTTCCCCGCGCGCAGACCACAGGGCTCCCGCTCCGTGTAGAGGCCGGCGATGGTGTAGGGGCCCTTGGTGCCGTCGGCCCCGTTGATCGCTCCCATCCAGTCCAGCAGGTGTCGTTCGGAATGCCGTGGTGTCACACCGTCGGTCATCGCCGGTGCGGACGAATCGATGACGTAGGTGCTGTTCCCGTCCGCGTCGACCACTTCGATGACCGCGAAGTTCTTGTCCGTGAAGTCCGGGGTGTTGGGGAACGACGCGGCAAGGACCGCATCGATCTTGCTTGGCATCCCGCTCGCTCGGTACTCCACCTGAAGGTTCTTGAAAGCCTTCCCCGAATCGCTCCCCGGGCGCCGGTACGCGGCCGGGAACTTGGGCTTTGCCTCGGTGCGTCGCCTGGCGCCCACTGAATCGTGATGGGTTTCCGCCGGATCGGGGTCGCCGCTGGCCTTCGTGGATCCCTTGTACGGACTTTCATTGCCGGGCATGCGCTCGGGGGCACTGCCGACGGCGTTGTTCGCATGGAAAGAGAGGCTCATTCGCGCGATGGTGGCGACGACCACATGGCGCTGGCCGTCGTTCATTTCGGCGAAGTCCTTGCCGAGGAAGTCCCGGAGCTCCTTTTCCGTGAGGGCGGCCGGGGGGACGTTCTTCTGCTTGAGCTCCTCGAAGGCCTTGTCGTGGGCCTCGGTAGCCTTGCTGACCGCATCCTCGGCGGCCTTGACGGCATCGTGGTGAGCCTGGGTGACCTTGTCCTTGGCCTCATCGCGGCTCTTTTCGGCCGCATTCAGCCTCTGTCGTGCGTCGTCGAGGACCTTCCTCGTGGCATTGACCGGCTGTGTGACCTGCTCGGCGGCGAGACGGCGCTCCGCGGCCAGCCTCAGCAGCTGGGCGAGGGGTGGCTCGACCCTGTGGCCGTCCTTGTCCCTGAGGTCGTTGCCCTCCGAATCCTGGGGAACCTCACACCAGTTCCTGAGGTGGGCATAAACGGGCTCCAGGTCATCGATCCGATAGACCTTGTGGCCGTCCGCATTTTCGTGATCCCGGAGAGCCCCCTGCGAGGCGTCCGCCGGAATGTCGTTGTGAATCTGGTCCTTCGACTCCGGGGCCGGAAGATTCTTGTTCCGCTCCTCGCGGGTGGCATCGGCCCGGTCGTCATCGGGCGTGTGCTGCGTGCCGGCGGGTTCCGCCGGGGCACGGCGAGGTGCTCCCGCCGGGCCTTCGTGGTGGGGGGTGCCGGACAGGCCGGACCGGTCGGCCGGCGAGGGGGTGCTGCGGTCGGTGGGAGAGGCGGTGTCCTGCTTGGTCGGGGAGCCGGTGTCCCGGTGGGGCCGTGCGTTCGGGGACGCGGCGCCGTCGTGGGTGGGACGGCCGGCGGGTATGGGACGGCGGTTGGGGTCGAGCGGGATGGCGAAGACGCCGTGGTCCCCGCTGTGCAGGGGCTGGTCACTGCGCCGACCGGTCTGCGGGTCGACGTAGGTGATCTTGCCGTTGTGGTTGACGACGTTCCACGCGTGGGCGCGGCCGTTGGCGTCCTGGGTGATGACGACGGCCTGGGATCCGTGACCGTTGTCGAGGAGGGTCGTCTCGAGGCGGCGGAACGCGTCGGGGCCGTCACCGTGATCGGTGAAGCGGGCGCCGAGCGTGTTCTCGATGCGGTCGCGGCCGTCGCTCTCACCACGGTCGGACGGGGTGCCGTCGGGGTTGTGGTCCGGAGTACGGGCCGCCGCGACGGTGGGGTGTCCGGAGTAGGTGTCGGCGAAGGAGAGAGCCGCGTCGGGGCAGTTGTTGGTGCGACCCGGCTGGCCGTGGTCCTGGCCGTTGACGTCGTTGACCCAGGTGCCCTCGTTGGGGTCCGGATGGCGCTGCGGAGAGCCGTCCTCGTGGCGCGGGACGCTGTTCTCCAGTGCCTGCTGGTCATGCGGGTCCGGAGGCACCAGGCCACCCGGGTCCCGGTCGTACGGGCGGGTGTCCGAGGCGGGGAAGGTGGGCTCCTGGTGCTCCGCGTCCCGCGGGGGCCCCGAGAACTCTCCGGAGTCGTGGTCGGCGGGGGAGTCCGCGTCCCCGTCCCCGTTCGTTTCGGTGTCCTGGTGCGCTTCGGTGTCCTTGTGCGCGTCGGAGTCCTGAGACGGGTCCTCCGCAGGGCTGTCCGATTCCTGCTCGGAATCCGGGTGCGCGTCCGCGTCCACGTCCGCGTCCACGTCCGCGTCCACGTCCGTGTCGGCGTCCGTGTCCGCGTTGGCGGTCGGGTGGGGCTCCGTGGCCGGGTCGGGTGTGGGGTCCGCGGCTGGGTCGGAGGTGTGCTGCGTGGCCGGGTCGGCGTTGGCGTCGGCGTCCGCAGGGTCCGTGGTGGTGTCGGACGTGGGGTCCGTGGCCGGGTCGGCGTCGGCAGGGTCCGTTGTGTCGGCGGGGGATTGGGCCTTGGGCTCCGACGCCGGCTGTTGTTGCGGGTCGTGCTCGCCGTCGGGCGCCTCCGACGGGTTCGGCGGATCGGCCGCTTCCCCGGAGGTCGGTGCGTCGTCCGAATCCGGGTTGTCGTTGGCGTCGCTGTTGTCGTTGGCGTCGCTGTTGTCGTGGTCGTCGGCGGACTGTTCGGGTGCGTCGGAGTCGGCGTCGGAGTTGGACTCGGCGTCGGAGTTGGCGTCGGGGTCGGCGTCGGAGTCCGCATCCGAATCCCACGAGTAGATCGGGTTGCGGTCGGCGTCCAGGGGGATGGCTACGACGTAACCGGCGTCCAGGTGGATGGGGGTGTCGCTGACCTCGCCGGACTGGGTGTCCACCCAAATGATCTTGCCGTCGTGATTGACGACGTTGAAGGCGTGGCCACCGCCTTCCGGCCAGTAGACGCCGACCACCGCAGCAGAACCGTGTCCGGCGTGCTCCAGATCCGCGGCGATGTTGTCGTACGCCTGGGAGGCGTCGTCACCGAAATCAACGAACGGCGTCCCTGCCCACCGCTCCAGGTTCGCTACGGAGTCGTCCTCCGGCGTCCAGCGGTCGAGCGTTCCGTCGGGATCTGTGTCCAGGGTGCGGGGTGCGGACACCTGCGGGTTGCCGTACCAGCTTTCCAGGAACGAACGGGAGCAGTCGGCACAGTTGTTGGAACGGCCCGGCTGTTCGTGGCCACCGTCGTTCTGGAGCTGGCTCCAGGACCCGAACGGGTCGGCGAAGCGCTCCGGATTGCCGTCGGCATCGCGCGGGTGGGCGTCCTCGAGCGCCTGCTGGTCGCTCGGGTCGGGCCGCTGCAGACCGCCGGGCTCGTAGTCCAGGTTGTCACGGATCGATTCGAGACTCTCGGGCCCGAACGGTTCGGCCTGGTCCTGCTGGTCCGGTGCCTGCTGGTCCGGTGTCTGCTGCTCGGGAGTTCCGTTGTCCGGGGACGGTTGGTCCTGGTGGGACGGGGAATCGTGAGCATCCGCATGCTGCTCGTGATGCTCCGGAGCCGGGCTGTTGTCAGCATCCGATGTGTGGTCCGCCTGCGGCATGCCGAAGTCGCCCTCAGGCCGCGTGCTGGAGGCCGGTTCTTGGTGGCGTGGCTGATTGCCGGGCCGGCCGTCCCGCGTTGCGGGCTGGGCAGGACGACTCTGCTCCGGACGCGAGTCCTGCGATGCCTGCCGATCCGACCGCGGCTGCTGGGTCGGCTGCTGGGTCGAACTCCGGTCCGCCGGCTGGGCCTTTTCCCCCTGATTCGGGCGCGGGTTCTCCGAGCCCGGGGTGCGGGGCGCGCGCTCCGGGGACGGCGAACTGCCGGCGGTGTGGGGTACGCCTGCCGGGTGCTGGGGGTTCTGGAAGTTCTGCGGGTTCTGTGGCTGCTGGGTCTGCTGTGGGTAGTGCGGTGCCTGCTGCTGATACGGGTTGGGCTGCTGCTGCTGCTGCTGCTGTTGTTGCTGCTGGTGCGGTTGCGCGTACGGGTTGGGCTGCTGCTGGTACGGCTGTTGTTGCGCGTACGGGTGCTGCTGCTGGTACGGCCCGGGCTGCTGCTGGTACGGCTGTTGCTGGGCGTAGGGATGCTGCTGCGGTTGCTGCTGGGCGTACGGCTGCTGCTGTGGTTGCTGGGTGTACGGGGTCGGCTGCTGGTGCGGCTGCTGCTGGTTTGGCTGCGGCTGCTGTGCGTACGGGTGCGGCTGCTGCGGCTGCGGCTGCGCGTAAGGGCTTGGCTGCTGGTGCGGCTGCTGGGCGTACGGGTTGGGCTGCTGTTGCTGTTGCTGCTGCGGGTGGGGCTGTTGGGCGTAGGGATTCGGCTGTTGCTGCTGGTACGGGCCGGGCTGCTGCTGTGCGTACGGGTTCGGCTGCTGCTGGTACGGGCTGGGCTGCTGGTGCGGCTGCGCGTACGGGTTTGGCTGCTGGGCGTGGGGGGCCGGCTGTTGCTGGTGAGGCTGGTTGTACGGGCCGGGCTGCTGATGCTGGGGCTGTTGCTGGGCGTACGGGTTCGGCTGCTGCTGCTGCTGGTGGGGCTGCGGCTGCGGCTGGGGCTGCGGCTGCTGATGCTGGGGCTGTTGTGCCTGCTGCTGAGGGTTCGGCTGCGGCTGCTGCTGCGGCTGCTGGGTGTACGGGTGGGGCTGTTGGGGCTGGGGGTGTTGCGGCTGCTGTTGCTGCAGGTTCGGCTGCGGCTGGTGGGGCTGCGGCTGGGGCTGTTGTGCCTGCTGCTGAGGGTTCGGCTGCGGCTGCGGCTGGGGCTGCTGCTGGGGCTGGGGTTGCTGGGCCTGCTGCTGAGGGTTTGGCTGCTGCTGGGGTTGCGGCTGCTGCGGCTGGGGCTGCTGCTGGGTCTGTTGCTGGGGCTGGTGCTGGTTTTGCTGGGGGGTCTGGTTCTGCTGGGTGGTGGGGTCGAAGGGCTGGCGGTTGGCGTCCAGGACGAGGTGCCAGACGCCCTCGGCGCTGGTGTTGATGGGCTGGTGGCTGACCTTGCCGGTCTGGCTGTCGACCCAGACGACCTTGCCGTTGTGGTTGACCGCGTTGAAGACGTGGGCACCGCCGCCGGAACCGTCCGGGTTCTTGGGCCAGGTCACGAGGACGGCCGCGGCTGCGCCGGGGCCGGCCTGGCGGAGTTCGTCGGCTATGCGGTCGTAGCCGTCCTTGGAGTTCGGGCCCGAATTGCGGAACTTCGCGCCCGTGTACTCCTCGATGTTGCGGGTGCCGTCGCGCTCACCTGAAGCGCGGTCGATGCCGCCCTTGCCGTCCGGGTCGTACGTGCGGACCCCGGACACCTGCGGGTTGCCGTACCAGGACTCCATGAAGGAGCGGGTGCAGTCGGCACAGTTGTTGGAGCGGCCGAGGACGCTGGGGCCGCCGTCGTTCTGGAGCTGGGCCCAGGGCTGGAAGGGGTCGTTGAACGCGCGCGGGGTCCCGTCCGGGTTCCGCGGGAAGCTCGCCTCCAGGGCCTGCTGGTCGTGCGGGAACGGCGAGTACAGGCCGCTGGGCTGGTGGTTGAGGCCGATCCGGACGTCGGTGTGGCTGCGGAGGTTCGTGGGCTGGGGAATCGGCGGCTGGTGTTGTTGCTGTGCTGGCTGCTGCGGCTGGTGGGGGGTGGGCTGGGCCTGGTTCTGGGCGTGGGGGGACTGTTGCTGGTGGGGGATCGGCTGCTGGTGCAGGAACGGCTGCTGCTGCTGCTGTTGTTGCTGCTGGGGGTGGGGTTGCTGCGGCTGCGGCTGTGGCTGGTTCTGCGGCTGCTGTTGCGGCTGCGGCTGGTTCTGCGGGGCTTGTTGCTGCGGCTGGTTCTGTGGCTGCTGTTGTTGCGGGTTCGGCTGCTGGGCCTGGGGCTGCTGCTGGTTCGGCTGCTGCTGGGCCTGCTGCTGAGGGTTCGGCTGTTGGTTGGGGGTGGGGGCAGCGGGGGACTGGGCGCCGGGGGTGGTGGGGGCCTGCGCGGGGGTGTCCGTCCGAGGGCGGTCGGAGCGGTTGGTGTTCGGGGCGGGCTGCTGCTGCCCGTCCTGTGGGCGTGACGCGTCAGGGCGCGGCGCCTCTGGGCGTGCCGAGTCCGGGCGGGTGGCGTCGGGACGGGTGGCGTCCGGGCGGGTGCCTTCCGGCCGTGTGGCGTCCGGGCGGGGGTTGTCGTTGCGGGTGGGGGTGGGGGCGCCGGGGGTTTCCGGGCGGGGGGCGTCGTCGCGGCGCGGGCCGTCCAGGCGGGGGTTGTGCGGGGGGCGTTCCGGGGTGGGCTGTTGGGTGTGGTCCTGGACGATCTGGGAGCCGTCGGGGCGGCGGTTGGTGCCGGGCGGCGTGGTGGGGGCGTCCCGGCGGGGGCCGTCCAGACGGCTGTCGTGCGGGGGCGGGGTCTGGTCGCGGCGGGGGCCGTCGAGGCGCGGGTTGTAGGCGGGGCGCTCCGGGGCGGGACGCTGGGTGTGGTCCTGGATCGCCTGGGAACCGTCGGGGCGACGGTTGGTGGGGCGTGCGGACGCGTTTCCGTTGCCGGGGGAGTTCGACTGGGCCTGGTTGGTGGAGGGGGTGGTGGTGCGGGGCGGGGTGTTGGGGGTGGGGGCGTTGGTGGCGCGGGGCGGGGTGCCGGCCGTCGGGGCGCCGGACTGATGGGGGACCGCGCCCATCATCATCGGGCCGTTGGCCTGGGGGGAGTTGGGCTGCGCCTGGGGGGTGCTGGGGGTGGTGTTGGCGGGGGCCGAGTTGGTGGGGTCGGCGGTGTGCTGGGTGGGCGGGGGCAGGGTGGCGGTGCCTGCGGACTGGGTGGTGACGGTGGTGTCGTCGCCGTCCACGGTGGGCATGGGGTCGCCGGGCGCCGGGTCGCGCTGCTGGATGGGCTGGCCGGACGGTGCGTGCTGGACCGGGGCGCCCTGCGGGGTGCTGAGGTGGGGCACGGAGGGGCGGCCGCCGGCGCCGCTGCTGGAGCCGTCGCCGTTGGCGGTGCCGGAACCGTCGTGGGAGCCGGGGGAGTTGTTGCCGTACGAGGGCGGGTTGCCGGCTACCGCGTCGGTGGCCGGGGAGGGGGCCGCCGGGGTCGGCTGGGTGCCGATGTTGTCGGTGTCCGGGCGCGCTGCCTCCGGGGTGGTGTCCCGGGTGGGCTGGGTGCTGATGCCGTCGGTGTCGGGGCGGGCCGCGTCGGGGGTGTTGTCGTGCGCGGGCTGGGTGGTGATGCCCTCGGTGTCCGGGCGCGCGAAGTCGGGGGTGGTGTCCCGGGTGGGGTGAGTGCCGACGCCGTCGGTGTCGGGGCGGGCTGCCTCCGGGGTGGTGTCCCGGGTGGGCTGGGTGCTGATGCCGTCCCGGTCCGGGTGCGCCGCGTCCGGGGTGTTGTCGTGGGTGGGCTGGGTGCTGGCGCCGTCGGTGTCGGGGCGGGAGGTGTCCGGGCCTGCGTCGGGGGTGTGGGAGGGGGACGAGTCGTGGGAGCTGCTGTCGTTGCCGCCCGTGTAGCCCTCGTCGAAGGGGGAGCGCTGGTCCGGGGGCGGCAGCGGCTGGGCCGGGGGGACGTCGGGCCGGGACTGCGAGCCGTTCGGGGAGGAGTCGGAACCACCGTCGGAGGTGGGGGAGTTGCCGGAGTTGTCGGGGTTGTGGGGGGCGTTGTCCGAGGCGGGGGTGGTGTCCGACGGGCGGGGGGTGTGGCTGCCGCCGCCATCGGTGGGGCGGTTGCCGTCCGAGCCGCCGCTGTCCGAGCCGTTGCCGCCGGTGCTGTGGGAGCCGCCGGACGAGTTGTTCGAGGAGCTGCTGCTACCTCCGCCGCCGGAGCTGCTGCCGGTGCCTCCGTCGCTGGAGCCGCCGTCGTGCGAACCGCCGGACCCGGACCCGGACCCGGAACCCGATCCGGAGCCGGAACTTGACCCGGAACCGGATCCCGACCCGGAGCCCGACGACGAGCCGCTGCCCGACCCGGACCCGGACCCAGAGCCACTGCTCTCGCCGCTACCGCTACCGCTGCCACTTTCGCTGCCGCCGTGGTCGCCGTCGCCGCCGTGGCTGTTGCCGTGGCCGGCGGCGGAGTCGAGGCCGCCGCGGGCGCGGTGGCCCGCGCGGTGGCCGGCGCCGTCGCGGAGGCTCTCGCCGAGGGTCTCGCCGGTGTTCTTGATCGCGTCGGTGGCGGCGCTCTGGCCCTCCTTGAGGGTGCGGCCGAGGTTGTAGCCGTTCTGCGCGCCGAAGTTCTGGTTGACGGTCTGGGCGATGATGTCCGAGACCATGGCCTCCAGGGCGGAGATCACCGGCTCCTTGGCGGCCTCCAGGATCGCGTCGAGCAGCTGCTTGGCGACCTCCTTGAGGATCTTGCGGACCATCTCGCGGGTGGCCAGGGTCGCCGCCGCGCCGCCGATTTCCGATAGGCCCAGTGTGAAGGGTGCCGCTGCTTGTGCGGCGATGATTTCGGCCGCCAATATCGCCAATTGGACGATGACGGCGATCTTCATGCCGATGACGAGAGCGGCGGCGGCCTCGAAGGTGAAGGCGATGACCTCCGCCGCCTCACGGGCGTCGTTGAAGTAGCCCGAGCCGCCGCCGAACTTGTCCCATGCCTTGCTGAAGCCCTCGATGGAGTCGCCGGCGTTCTGGCTGAGCACGTTCGACGCGGCGGTCGTGCCGGTGGCCTGGTGGCCCTCGACGTCCGCGGCGAACTGACGCCAGACGTTGGCGCACTCGATCAGCTTGTCCTCGTCGGCGGTGGGCCAGTTGAAGCCGAGCATCTCGAGGACCCACTCAAGAGCGTTCGGCAGCATCATGGACAAGGTGGAGCTCCCCCGTGAAATGTGCGCATATCGGTGTGGTGCGGATGAGGGCCTCGCGTGGAGGCTCGCTCGTCAGAGACCCGACCCGGGGCACACAAGGGTGTGACCCGGCAGGGTGTGTGGTCCGGCTGGGTGTCCGGGATCCGGTTGGTGGACTCGGTGGCTCAGCGGCTCAGTTCTTGGCCGGATACCAGGCGGTCGTGACCACCTCGTCGGGTTGCTGCTGCTTCGTCGGGTCCTGCCAGGCCTGCTTGTTGTCGACGTGCTGCTTCATCAGCGCATCGTTGAAGTCCTCGTTCTCCGCGTGGTTCTTGGACATATCGGTCAGCGCCTTGCCGATTTCCTGGAGCTTCGCGGAGAGGTGGCCCATCGACTCGTACATGCCGTCGCGCACGCCCTCGTAGGCCACGCCGAACTTCTCGCCGATGTCGTCGTCACCCCACGGCGGAGCGCCGTCCTTGCTGTCGAACGTCGTCAGCCCACTCACGAACTGCTGGCCGAACGACTTCTCCTCCGGCTTGGGCGCCTTCGAGGGGTCGGCCGGCGGGCCGGCACCCAGCGCACTCAGGCCGTTCATCAACCGCGCCACGGACTGGTAGAAGTCCTCGCCGAGCTTGGTGAAGTTCGTGCCCTCGGCTTTGAGGGACTCCACATCGGTCTGGAAACCGCCTGCTCCGGCCACAACGCCCCCCGCGTTCGTAATGGTTGCTCAATGAGATGTTCAAGGTAAAGCTTAGCTGTCGCCGCTGACATACCGACAGGTGCTGCCGGCCCGGCTCCGCCCTGGCCTCAGGCCTCGGAAGACGGGCGGTAGATGCGGTGGTAGAGCTCCGCGGCCTCGGCCGGGGGGAAGTTGGGCAGGAAGGTCACGTCGCCGTTCTCCTTGTTGATGACGACGTTGCTTCCGCCGGGCGAGGAGGGCGGGGCGGTGGGGTCGTCGGGGAGCGGCCAGCCGGCGTAGATGAGGTAGCCGACGTCGAATTCGTGGACGTGCAGGCTGGCGGGCCCGTCGGGCGAGCCGACCTCGGGGAAGTGGGCGCGGCCGATTTCGAGCGCTTCGTCCGCGTTCGCCGGGACGGGTCGGGGGCCCTCGTCCGCCATCTGCGGGGGCAGCGGCGGAGGCGTGGGCGGCAGAGACCCGTTGCCCCCGGCTACCGGCGGATTGCCTGCGGGCGGAGTGCTTCCGGCCGGGTTGCCCCCCGGCAGGCCGCTCGCCGTCGGGTCGCTTCCCGTTTGGTCGGAATCGGTCATGTCGCTGTCTCCTGGGCGCTGATCCTGTCGATGACGGTCAACTTAACTCACGCACTGGTGGCCTGATTGGTTCGCCCGAGAGCATGATCGCCCGCTGACCGCCGGCTGATCGCCCGCTGATCGCCCGGAGCGTCCGCTGCCGGCCGCTCACTCGAAGTTGACCAGCGACAGCCAGAACTCCAGCAGCTCCGCATCGCCGTTGACCGTGAAGACCTCCTGGTCGGAGGAGCGGCGGCCGTACATGAGGAGCAGCAGGTCGGTCAGCGGGGCGCTGACGGAGACGGCGGCCGGCTCCTTGGCGCGCCGCCAGGCCAGGGCGTCGCCGGTGAGGTCGACGAGCCAGTCGGCGGCGGCCTCCGGCGGGGTGTCCGTGGCGTGGAAGTGGAGGGTACGGCCGGGGGCCAGGAGGGCGCGGCGGTCCGGGTGGTAGTCGAACATCTCGGGCAGCGAGCCGAGTTCCATCCACTCGTCCAGGGCGTCGAGGGCGACCGGCTGGGTGACGGAGAAGTCGGTGTTCAGGGCGAGGGCGGCGTCGGCCCGGTGGATGACCGTCTCGTGGCACATACGGCGCGCGAAGAAACGGGGGCTCCCGGAGGGCAGCGGGGTCCAGATACGGGCGTCCGGGCCGGCGGTGCGGAGCGTCGCGGCCAGCAGCTCCGCGCCGTCGATGAGCCAGCCGGCGAGGGCGACCGGGGGCTCGGTGGTGTCCCGGGAGAGGACGCGGAGGGCGGTGTCGGGCGGGGGTGCGGTGGCCCGGGTCCGTACGATCTCTGCCACCCAGCGGTGGGCCTCGCCCAGGTGCCGCAGCAATTGGGCGAGGTTCCAGTCCGGACAGGACGGGACGACGGGGCCGAGGTCCGTGCCCTCCTTGAGGTCGGAGCCCAGCAGGAGGGCCTGGGTGACGATTTCGGTGCAGTGACTGTCGTAATCCATCACGGGGGGCATGACGTCACCGTAGGGGGCGTCACTGACAGGGACCGGCTACGACGTGACCGATGGTCATTCCCGACACCGACCGGCTACGACGTGACCGATGGACTCATTACCGACACCGACCGGCTACGACGGTGCCGTCAGTCGGAACCGCAGCCGGCAGATCACCGCGTCCGTGTCGCGGCGGATCGCGTGGGCGACGACCGCGCCGCGCTGGTTCTGCAGCAGCCGCTGCCACAGGCGGGCCGGCTCGGCCTCCGGGATGAGGACGGTGATGCGGGTGCCGGGCCGGCGGGCGGTCAGGTCGGTGACGTAGTCGGCGATGGGGCGGCCGAGGGAGCGGGTCGTCGAGGGCAGTTCGAGGAGCTCCACGCCGGGGTTCCACAGCTCCCAGTCGCGGCGCAGCGCCTCGGTGGCCGGCCGGTCCTCGGGGGTGCCGTAGGTGACGGTGACCGCCACCACCTCGTTCCCGAGGGACACCGCGGCGTTCAGGGCCTCGCAGGTCAGCCGGGACAGGTGCGAGACCGGGACGATGACGAGGGAGTGGGCGCGGCGCGGGGGCTCGGGGATCCGGCCGAGGCCCAGGCGGTCGCCGATCCGTCCGTAGGCGCGGTGCACCGCCTCGAAGGCGAGGACCAGTACGGGCAGGGCGATGACGATGAGCCAGGCCCCCTCGGTGAACTTGGTGGCGGTCACGACCAGCGCCGAGACGCCGGTGAGCAGCGCCCCGAACCCGTTCAGCAGGGCCTTGCCGCGCCAGCCGGCGGAGCGTTCCCGGCGCCAGTGCCGGACCATGCCGACCTGGCAGAGGGTGAAGCCCACGAAGACGCCGATGGCGAAGAGCGGGACGAGCGTGTTGACGTCGCCGCCGGAGAGGGCGAGGAGGACCGCGGCGGCCAAGGCCAGGGCGAGCACACCGTGCCGGTGGACCTGGCGGTCCGCCTTCAGGCCGAAGACGTGCGGCAGGTAGTTGTCCCGGGCGAGCAGGCCCATCAGGACGGGCAGGCCGCCGAAGGAGGTGTTCGCGGCGAGCGCGAGGAGCACCATGGTGGCGAACTGGACGACGTAGAACGCCCAGTTGTGGCCGAGCGAGGCGTCCGCGAGCTGGGCGAGGACGGTGACGCCCTCGACCGGCTGGAGGTGGAACCGGCCGATCAATACGGACAGACCGATCAGCATGACGCCGAGCAGGGCCCCGAGCGCGACCTCGGTGCGCTGCGCCCGCTTGGCGGCCGGCGCCCGGAAGGACGGCACCGCGTTCGCCACCGCTTCGACACCGGTCAGCGCCGAACAGCCGGCCGCGAACGCCTTGAGCAGCAACAGGGCGCCCACGGCGGTGGCGTTGTGGGCGACGACGGAGGCGTGGCCGGCGGCGGTGACGGTGGACGCGGGGGCGTCGCGGAGGAGGCCGACCACCACCATCGCCAGGATGGCGCCGATGAAGACCGCGGTGGGAACGAGGAACGCCTTGGCCGAGTCGACGATGCCGCGCAGATTGACGCCGGTGATCAGGACCAGAACGGCCAGGCAGATGCCCACCCGGTCGGCGTAGAGGCCGGGGGAGGCCGAGGTGAGCGCGGCCACGCCGGCCGTCACGGACACCGCGACGTTGAGGACGTAGTCGAGGACGAGGGAGGCCGCGGCGACCAGGGCGGCGCGGCGGCCGAGGTGGGTCCGGGCCACCGCGTACGAGCCGCCGCCGTTCGGGAAGGCGGCGATGACCTGCCGGTACGACGCGACCAGGACGGCCAGCAGGGCGGCGATGGCGAGCGTCACCGGGAGCGTGAAGCCGAGCCCGTAACCACCCGCCGCGGCCAGGACCAGCACGATCGACTCGGGGCCGTACGCGACGGAGGCCATGGCGTCGAGGGAAAGGGCGGCCAGGCCCTGCAGCGCGGTGAGGCGGTGGCGGGCGTCGGGGTCGGGGGCGGGCGCGGGGTCGGTGTCGAGGTCGGGGTCGGCGTCCGTAGTGGTCACGCCGGGGGTGAGGGCACCTGGGGTGACGACACCTGGGGCGAGGGCACCCGGGGTGGGGGCGTCGGAGGCGAGGGCACCACGGGCGGTATCCGGGGGTTCCTCCGGGCGGCCATCGGGCTGGGACACCGTCGACATCGTTCGTCGTACCTCCGTGCGGTGCGGTGCGGGGCAGTGCGGTGCGGGCAGTGCGCTCTGTGGCGCGGTGCACCGTGCTGAGCCGGTTGTGCTGCGCTGTCTGCTGTCTGCTGTCTGCTGGATGTTGGATGCTGGACCAGGCCAGCGTGCGGGCCGTTGTGGACGCCGACGAGCGGCCTTGGCGGCCCCTTGGCGCCCGAAAGGGCGTTCTTTACGGGACGTTGACGCCTGGGCTGCCGCCACCCGAAGGCGGGCATGCGTCGCGCCCGTACGGCCGGATCCCGCGCCCCGTGTGGCCGCTTTCCGGCGCCCCCGTCAACGACGCGTCATCGTCGCGTCATCGCCACGTCAAGGTTCGGGGCGGTCGCATCAGTGCCCTGTAAACGCCTGGGGAGGGCCCGGTGCGCCGCCCTAGCGTCGAGGCATGGGACGGCGACGGGGCCTGGGGCCCGGCTTCACTACGGACGGGGACGGTAACGGGGACGGGGACGGGAACAGCAATGGCAAGGGGGGAGGGGACGGCAACGGGGGAGGGGACGGCGGGGGCGAGGGCCGGGGACGACGGGTCGCGCGGCGGTGGCAGCCGGTCGCCCGGTCGGCGATCCCCCCTCCCCTGCCCGCCAACAGGACCGTGCACGACCGGACCTGGCTGCCCGAATTGCGCGCCGCGCTCTGCTGCACGGTCGGGCTGCTCGTCGTCATGCTGTTGGTCGACCTCGCCAACGGGACGCTCACACCGTGGCGCGCCGGGTGTTGGGTGGCCGTCGCGCTGGTGCTGTTCGCGGTGCTCTTCCCGCCGCGGGTGACGGCCGGCGACGGCTGGCTGAGGTCCCGCGGGCTGGTGCGCGGGCACCGGGTCGAGACCGACCAGCTCGTCGTCGTACGGCGCACCGACGGGATGGCGCCGCGGCTGGTGCTCCGCGACGCCCGGGGCGGCCGGGTCGAGCTGGACCCCAAGGTCCTCAGTGCCAACCCCGTGCTGTGGCACCGTCTCGACCAGGGGGTCCGCCGCTCCCGTGAGCGCGGATTGTTGCGCTGCGGCGCGGCGACGCTCCGGACGCTGGCGGACCGGATCGACCAGGACGGCGCACGGGCGGTGTTCGAGGCGTCCGGTCTGGAGTGAACGCCGACAGCTCTGGAGTGAGCGCCTACAGCTCTGGAGTGAGCGCCTACAGCTCTGGAGTGAACGCCAACAGCTCTGAAGAGAGCGCCGACGGCTGGTGCGTAAGCCCCCGGAGTGAGTGAGCTTCCGGACCGGAGTGAGCGCTCAGCCGGACGTGCGGGTCGCGCTGAAGTCGTAGTGCACGCCGGTCAGTTGCTCCGAGGCGGCCCAGAGTCGCTTGCCGTTCGCGTCGTTCTTCGTCCAGGGGGCGCGGAAGGACTGTGCCGGGGCGCCGCGCAGCCCGTTGCGCGGGCCGATGAAGGAGTCCGGTCGCATGTGCGGGGCGGTGGCGGCGCAGAGGGTGCCCAGCGCGCCGCCCTCCGCGGGCTGCGCGATCAGCCGGTTGCCCAGCTCGATGGCCCGTTCCGTCGAGCTGCGGCCCTCCATCCGGGCGCCCGCGGTCTGCAGATTGGTGGCCGCGTAACCGGGGTGCGAGACGGCCGCGACGAGCGGCGAACCGGCCGCCGCGAGCCGTCGGGTCAGCTCATGGACGAAGAGCAGATTGGCGGTCTTGGAACGGCCGTAGGCGATCCAACGCCGGTACGAGCGCTCGCTGTTGAGGTCGTCGTGGTCCAGGTCGGCGAGCGCGTGCAGCATGCTGGAGACGGACACGATCCGGGCTCCCGGGGTGGCCAGCAGCCGGGGCAGCAGCAGTCCGGTGAGCGCGAAGTGGCCGAGGTGGTTGGTGCCGAACTGCATCTCGAAGCCGTCGGCGGTGGTGCGGTACGGCAGCGCCATCACACCCGCGTTGTTGATGAGCAGGTCGAGGCGGTCGCCGGTGACGTCGTGGAGGGTGGCCGCGAAGTCCCGTATGGAGGACAGGTCGGCGAGGTCGAGCGGACGGAACTCCGCGTCGGCGCCGGGGACTTCGCACCGCAGTCGGTCCAGGGCCGCCTTGCCGCGCGAGGTGTTGCGGCAGGCCAGCACCACACGGGCGCCACGGCGCGCCAGTTCGCGCGCGGTGATGTAGCCGATGCCGCTGTTCGCGCCCGTGACGACGGCCGAGCGGCCGGTCTGGTCGGGGATGTGGCTGGTGTTCCACCGGGTCACGCCTGCACTCCTCCCTACGGGGCCGGCGGCCGAGGGTAGGTGGACCAGCGGCCGACGAGCCGACGGATCATTCAGCCTACGCCCGAGTAGCCCGGCGCACGGCGGGGCCCCCGGGTTCGCCCGCGCGGGGCTCGTCGGGCCGGGTGCGGCAGTCGTCGGCCCTCGTCACCCGTCACCGGCCACCCGTCACCGGCCACCCGTCACCGGCCACCCGTCACCGGCCCACCCGTTACCGGCCACCCGTTAGCGGCCACCCGTTACCGGCCACCCGTCACCGGCCCACCCTCCGCCGGCCGATGTCACTCGTCCTCCGCCAGGCGCTTGATCGCTGCCAGGCGGGTGTCCCAGGTGGCGGCCAGCCGGTCCATCCACCGGGCGGTGATCCCGAGCCGCTCCGGTACGACCCGGTAGCGCGCCTCCCGGCCCGCCCGGTGGCCGGCGACCAGTCCGGCCCGGTCCAGGACGCCGAGGTGTTTGACGATGGCCTGGCGGCTCACCGGAAGCTCCGCCGCCAGGACCGTGGCGGTCGCCTCGCCGTGGGCGGCGAGGGCGTCGAGTATCCGGCGGCGGGTCGGGTCGGCCAGCGCGGCGAACACCTCCGTCGCGGCGTCGGCGGGCGGTTCCGCGCCCGCCGATCCGCCGTCCGCCGACTTGCCGCCCGTCGACCTGCCGCCCGCCGATCCGCCGCCCGTCGACCTGCCGTTCACTGACC
Source organism: Streptomyces sp. NPDC059649 (assembly GCF_042734445.1). Classification (NCBI taxonomy): domain Bacteria; kingdom Bacillati; phylum Actinomycetota; class Actinomycetes; order Kitasatosporales; family Streptomycetaceae; genus Streptomyces; species Streptomyces sp. NPDC059649. Next base: position 232,833 of record NZ_JBHWDV010000004.1, on the reverse strand, counting down.
TGCCGTCCGCCGATCCGCCGCCCGTCGTCATGTCGCGAGCCGCTGTCATGCCGCGAGCCGCTCCGCGTACTGCCGGACGTTCTCCATCTGGGCGGTCCAGCCCTCGGAGTGGCTTTCGTAACCGGCGGTCTTGATCCGGTCCTCGGGGATCTCGATCTCGGCGAAGCCGGTCTCCACGACCCGCAGGCGGGTGCCGCCGTCGCCCTCCGGTGTCAGCGTGAACTCGACGAGGGTGGAGTTGCCCTCGACGGCCACCTCGCCCGGGTGGGCGCTGGCCCAGCGGTACGAGAAGCGGTGCGGCGGTTCCACGGTGACGATGGTGGTCGGGAACTGGCCGTACTCGCCGTGGTCGAGGTGCATGATCCCGCCCGGGCGGAGGTCGACCGGGGTCGGTGCGCCCTGGCCGAACCACGAGCCGACGTGCTCGGGCTCGGTGAGGACCGCCCAGACCCGCTCGACGGGCGCGGCGATGCTGATCTCCCGCTCGATGCGGTTGCGCTCGCGGCCGCGGCCGTGTGCGTCGGTGTCGTTGCCGTGGCTGTCGCTGGTGCCGTGGGTGGTCATGAGGTGCCTCCTGGCGTTGGGTTTTCCTCTCCCCCTACGTGCTACCCAATGGTTGCACGTAGAGGAGGGAGGTGCAACCAGGAGGTTGCATGACGGCTGGCGTGCGGGTCAGTCGTTGCTCCGCACCCGTACCTCGTACACCGGGACCGACACCGACGAATCGTCGAGGCAGTTGCCCGCCTCCAGGTCGAAGCGCTGCTTGAGCAGGGGCGAGGCCACGAACGGGCGGCCGTCGACGCTGCCGGTCAGGCCGCGGGAGAGGACCTGGGCGCCGGTGAACGGGTCGCGGTTGCCGATCGCGTACGCCCGGCCGGTCCGGTCCGCGAAGAGCGCGGCCTGGGTGCCGTCCGGGAGGAGGGCGGCCACCCCGCGCCCCGGGGTGAGGTCGTCCGGCGTGCAGACCGGGAGCCAGTCGCCGCTGTCCGGGCAGCGGATCTCGACGAAGGCGGTCGCCGTGCCGGCGGTGGCTTCCGGGAGGACGGGAGCCGCTTCGGCGGAAACGGCGGTGGTCATCAGGCTCATCGGGCTCATCGGGCAGAGGTCCCTTCCAGAGTGCGAACGGGCAGGGTCGGTCCGGCCAGCAACGTCAGGTCCGGCTTGACCTGGTCGCGCTCCGGGACGAAACGGACGGACGGGTCCGGCGCGCCGGGCGCGTTGACGAACGAGACGAAGCGGGACAGCCGTTCGGGATCGCCGAGGGTCTCGGCCCACTCGTCGCGGTAGTGCGAGACATGGGCGGCCATCAGTGCCTCCAACTCGTCGCACAGTCCGAGGGAGTCGTGTACGACGACGTCGCGTACGTGGTCGAGGCCGCCCTCGATCCGCTCCAGCCAGGCGGAGGTGCGCTCCAGGCGGTCGGCGGTGCGGATGTAGAACATCAGGAAGCGGTCGATCAGCAGGATCAGTTCGGCGTCGCTCAGGTCCTGCGCGAGCAGATCGGCGTGGCGCGGGGTGGCGCCGCCGTTCCCGCCGACGTAGAGGTTCCAGCCGCCGGCGGTGGCGATCACGCCGAAGTCCTTGCCGCGGGCCTCCGCGCACTCCCGTGCGCACCCGGAGACCGCCGACTTGAGCTTGTGCGGTGCCCGCAGCCCCCGGTAGCGCAGCTCCAGATCGATCGCCATCCGGACGGAGTCCTGGACGCCGTAGCGGCACCAGGTCTCACCGACGCACGACTTCACGGTGCGCAGCGCCTTCCCGTACGCGTGGCCCGACTCGAATCCGGCGTCCACCAGGTGCGCCCAGATGGCCGGCAGCTGGTCGACGCGGGCACCGAAGAGGTCGATCCGCTGGCCGCCGGTGATCTTCGTGTAGAGCCCGAAGTCGCGCGCCACCTCACCGATGACGATGAGCTTCTCCGGGGTGATCTCGCCGCCCGGGATCCGCGGCACGATCGAATAGGAGCCGTTGCGCTGGAGGTTGGCGAGGAAGTGGTCGTTGGTGTCCTGGAGCGCCGCCTGCTCACCGCCCAGTACGTAGCCGTCGGCGCCGACCGACGGTGCGAGGGAGGCGATCACGGAACCGACGGCGGGCTTGCAGATCTCGCAGCCCTCGCCGCCGCGCGCCTCCTCCCGGCCGTACGCGTCCAGCAGTTCGCCGTACGAGGTGATCCGGCGGACCCGGACGATCTCGTAGAGCTCGGCGCGGGTGTGCCCGAAGCAGCCGCACAGGCCCTGGTCCTCGGACTGCGGCAGCAGCTGGCCGATCAGCTTCACGCAACTGCCGCAGCCGGTACCGGCCTTGGTGCACTGCTTGACCTCGGGGAGGGTGGTGCACGCCTGGATGGCGTCCTTGGTGACGTTGTGGCAACTACAGATCACCGCGTCGCCGGGCAGCGCGTCCGGGCCGAGCGCGGCGCCGCCGCCCTCAAGGCCGGCCGGCAGCACCAGCTGCTCGGGCGCCACCGGGGGCACCGTGCCGGTCAGCGGGCGCAGCGCCCCGTACGCGTCGGCGTCGCCGACCAGCACCCCGCCCAGCAGCGCGCCGTCGGCGCCGATCACCAGCTTCTTGTAGACGCCGCTGCGGGCGTCGGAGTAGACCACGTCGAGACAGCCGTCGGCGGCGCCGTGCGCGTCACCGAAGGAGGCCACGTCCACACCGAGCAGCTTCAGCTTGGTGGAGAGGTCCGCGCCGGTGAATCCGGGACGCTCCCCGGCAGAGCTCTCCTCAGTGGAGCTCTCCCCGGCGGAGCTCTCCCCGGCAATCGGCGCGGTCAGCCGGTCGGCGAGCTCGGCGGCCGCCACCCTGGCCATGTCGTAGCCCGGCGCGACCAGCCCGTAGACCCGGCCGTCGACGGCCAGCGCGCACTCGCCGATCGCGTAGACGGCGGGGTCCTCGGTGCGGCACTGCTCGTCGATGACGATGCCGCCGCGCTCCCCGACGGGCAGCCCGCAGTCCCGCGCGAGCTGGTCGCGGGGGCGGACCCCGGCCGAGAAGACGACCAGGTCGGTCTCGATGCGGGAGTCGTCCGACAGGCCCATGGCGGTCACCGCCCCGGCCGCGTCCGCGACGATCTCCTTGCCGCCGACGCCGGTGTGCACCGTCAGGCCCATCTCCTCGACCGTACGGCGCAGCGCGCGGCCGCCGCCCTCGTCGACCTGGAGCGCCATCAGCCGCGGCGCGAACTCCACGATGTGGGTGCGCAGTCCGAGGCCCTTGAGCGCACCGGCCGCCTCCAGGCCGAGCAGGCCGCCGCCGACCACGACACCGGTGCGCGCGTTCTTCGCGTACTCCTCGATGGCCAGCAGGTCGTCGAGGGTCCGGTAGACGAAGCAGCCGGCGCTGTCCTTGCCGGGCACCGGCGGGACGAACGGATACGACCCGGTGGCCAGCACCAGGGCGTCGTAGCGCACGGTCCGCCCGGAGCGGGCGGTGACCGTACGGGCGGCCCGGTCGACGGCGGTGGCCGGGTCGCCGAGGAGCAGTTCGATGCCGTGCCGGGCCAGGAAGTCCGGATCGGTCAGGCTCAGGTCGTCGGCACTGCGGCCGGAGAAGTAGGAGGTCAGCTGGACCCGGTCGTAGGCCGGGCGGGACTCCTCACACAGGACCACCACCCGCGCCCGTTCGGTGACACCGCGGTCGGCGAGCTCTTCCAGGAAGCGCTGGCCGACCATGCCGTGGCCTATCAGGGCGATGGTGGGGGCGGTGTCCGGTGAGGTGGCCGGTGCGGCGTCCGGGAACGAAGGAGTGGAGGTCATGGTCGTCAGAGTGCGGGGCCGCTGTTACCCGCCGGCATCTGTGCTGTTTCCCGGGCGGAACGCCTGCCTCAGTGCGGGGGCGGGGGGCGTGTGAGGCGGTGGGGCACGCCCCTGGGCCGCGTGGGACGCCCCCTGAGCCCGCTCCGGGGCGCCCCGGGGCCCGTATGGGTGTGATCCCGGGTGTGACCCGGTGAGTACCCCTACTCATGCCGCCCTGGGGGCTGCCCGCCATCATGGGCGCATGAAGATACCGGGGACACCTACGGCTGCCGCCGCCGTGCTGCCCGTGGCCTTACCGGTCGCGGTGTGGGGGCTGCTGGGACAGGACGACTACCAGGGCGTACCGCCCTCCCAGCTGGACTATTTCGTCCGGCCCCCGGAGCTGCCGCCGGGCCTGGACACCGCGCTGGGCCTGCTGGCCCTGATGGCCGTGCTGGTGAGCGCGGCGACGCTGGCCCGCGCCACGTGCCACCACGCCTTCGACCGGCGCTGGTGGCAGGTGCTGTCCCCACTGCTCGCGGCCGGGCTGCTGGCCGGCTGGGGGTGGCGGGTGCTGACCGCCGGGACGATCGGCGCGAACATCGGGGCGGGCGTGGTCCTGATGGCCTTCGGCCCGGTGGTGGCCGCGCTGGTCCTGATCGCCGCCGGCCGCGGGATCTGGCTGGCCCGGCACCCCGCTTGAACTTGAATACGACCTTGAGGGGTCCCACGGGTCCCACGGATTCGGGGCCTACGGGTCCCACGGGGCCCACGGTCCCTACGGATCCCACGGACCCCACCGGCGTCATGGGTGCCCCCGACACCGCTCCTGACACCGCGCGTGACACCAACCCCCACCCCCGCCCGCCCCGCCTCCTCCGGGCCCGGGCCCTCCTCACCGCGCCCTTCGCGCCCCGCAGCCTCGCCGCCCTGGCCCATGCCCTGCTCGCCGCGCCCCTCGCGCTCTGCGGGCTGGTCCTGGTACCGGCCGGGCTGGCGCTGGGCGCGGTGCTGTCGTGGACGGCCCTCGGTCCCTGGCTGCTCGCGCTGACCGTACGGGGCGCCCTCGGCCTGGGCGGGCTCCAACTGGCCCTTGTCCGCCGGCTGTTGGGCGCGGACATCGAAGCGGCGGGACGGCGCGGTGCGCGCGGGGCGTTCGGCTGGCGGCGCGCGCTGCTCGGCGACCCGGCCGGCTGGCGGGCCGTCGCCGCCGCCCTGCTCACCCCGTTCACCGCTCTGCTGCCGCTGCTCGCCGTCCTGGTGGGCTATGCCTACGGCCTGCTGGCGCTCGCCCACCCCGTCCTGCGGCACTGGAACTACGTCACCCTGCGCGGCGCGGACGGCTCGGTGCGCCGGGTGTCGTTGCAGTTCCACGGCGTGGAGTTCGACAGCTGGCCGCGCTGGACCGTGGTGGTCGCCGCCGGTGCGCTGCTCGTCCTGCTCGCGCCCTGGCTGGTGCGCCGGGCGGGCGCCCCGCACCGGCTGCTGCTGCGCGCCCTGCTGGGACCGAGCGCCGCGGAAGCCCGTATCCGCACGCTGGAGGAGACCCGGGCGCATGCCGTCGACGACGCCGTGGCCACCCTCCGCCGCATCGAACGCGATCTCCACGACGGCACCCAGGCCCGGCTCGTCGGCCTGGGCATGCACCTCACCCTCATCCGCGAACTGATCACCCAGGACGCCGAACGGGACCGGCTGCTCGCCGTGGTGGAGACGGCCCGGAGCAACGCCACCCAGGCCGTCACCGATCTGCGCCACCTCGTCCGGGGCATCCACCCGCCCGCACTCGACCAGGGCCTGGAAACCGCCCTGGCCACCCTCACCGCGGACGCCCCGCTGCCGGTGGCCCTGCGCACCGCCCTCGGCCCGCGCCCCTCCCCGGCCCTGGAGTCCCTTGCCTACTTCTGCGCCGCGGAGCTGCTCGCCAACGCCGTCAAACACAGCGGCGCGTCCCGGGTGACGGTCGACGTACGCACCGAGCCCGCCGCCGGCGTACCGGGCACCGGCCCCGAGCGGGCCCTGCTGCTGGCCGTACGGGACGACGGGTGCGGCGGCGCGGTGGTCGGCGCGGGCACCGGCCTGACCGGGCTGCTGGCCCGGATCCGTACCGTCGACGGCACCCTGACCTGCGACAGCCCGCCCGGCGGCCCTACGGTGATCACGGTCAGCCTCCCGTACCCGGCAACGAACCGTGCGCCCGCGTGAAGGGCGCCCGCGTGAAGAGCGCGCGCGGGCGGGCCGGCGGCCGGCCGGGGCAGACCCGACGCCCCAACGACCTGGCGACCCGACACCCCAACGACGTGGCGACCCGGCCATCCAACAACCCAACGCCCCAACAACCCGACGGGGGACCCCATGCGCATCGTCATAGCCGAGGACTCCGCGATCCTGCGCGAGGGCCTGGTCCAGCTGCTGGAGTTGCGCGGGGTGACCGTCGCGGCCGCCGTCGCGGACGCCGAGGCGCTGCTCACCGCGGTCGCCGCACACCGCCCGGACGCCGCCGTGGTGGACATCCGGCTGCCGCCCGGCCATACGGACGAGGGCCTGCGGGCGGCCGTGCGGCTCCGCCGCGACCACCCCGGTACCGGCGTGCTGATCTTCTCCCAGTACGTGGAGACCGCCTACGCCGACCGGCTGTTCGGCGCGGGCTTCGCCGGCGTCGGCTACCTCCTCAAGGAACGGGTGATGGACATCGGCGAGTTCGTGGCCGCGCTGGAGCGGGTCGCGGCCGGCGGCACCGCGCTGGACCCGGACGTGGTGTCCCAGCTGTTCGGCGCGAGCCGCCGGTCCCGGGCGCTGAACGCGCTCACCCCGCGCGAGCACGAGGTGCTGTCCCTGATGGCGCAGGGCCGCACCAACCAGTCCATCGCCACCGCCCTGACCGTCTCCGAGCGGGCGGTCGAGAAGCACGTCGCCCATGTCTTCGCCAAGCTCGGCCTCCCGCCCTCGGAGACGGATCACCGCCGGGTGCTGGCGGTGCTGCGTTACCTGGAGGCCGCGGGCCCCGCCGGCGTGGGCTGAGCCGGGCACAGCCGGCGCGGCGCCGTGTCGGTGCGCAGCTTGGCGTCGACGCAGCCGCCCGGCAGCCCGTCGTGGGCCGTGCGGCCGAAGTTGGCGGTGACGGTCAGGGTGCCGTTGCCGAAGACCGTGCGCTGGACGGTGCGGTCGCCGGTCAGCCACCGGAAGGACGTCATCCGCTCGGTCCCCGCGGCCTGGTGCAACGGCGCGAAGTACCGCTGCAGCGCCGCCAGTTCACCCCCGTGCTCGCTCAGCGAGGCCCCGTCCAGCGCGTAATTCAGCGGCGTGTTGTACAGCATCGCCAGCAGCGCCCGGGTGGTCTTCTGCGCCGGCAGCTTCTCGTACGACAGCTCCCAGCGCTCGACGTTGACCAGCGAGCCGTGCAGCGCGGTCTCGTACAGCGGCACCCGGTACGTCGGGTCGTACATCGCCTTCGCCACACCGGCCGGCAGCCGCACCGGCTTGAAGAACGCCTTCGGCGCGTTCTCCGGGTAGTAGCCGCCCCAGACCGGCTTGTCGCGCTCCAGCTTCCACAGGCCGTCGGCGACCGGGGTGCCCGAGCCGTGGTTGAACGCCAGCACCTCGTTGGCCCAGGGCTGGGCCGACTCCGACCCCAGGACGAAGTCCCGGGACAGCCGCCGCATCCGGGCCAGCCGGTTGGCCCGGTCGCCCGCCTTCGTCATCTCGTGTCCCGCACCGTGGTCCCGGAACACCTCCCCGGTCGCGTCGACGTCGAGGAAGTAGCTGTCCGCCCCGTTGGCGGTCATCGTGCGCGTACGGTCGGCCAGATAGTGCTTGCCGGGCTCGGCCTTCTCGAACGCGCGCGAGCTGAGGTAGCAGCCGCGGCCGCCGAAGCCGGTCTCCGGGGTGCCGTCCGCCTTTCGTATACAGAAGTCGGGGTACACCCGGTCCGGCCACGCGGAGGTGGGACTGTCGGCGGTCTTCGGGTCCTGCCCGTTGGCGAACGAGTCGTACGGCCCGACGAGATAGCCCGCCTTCTTGGCGGCCCGCACCGCCGCGGCGTCCATCGGGTGCGGCCCGGAGTCGTACCCGAGCCACATCCGCCCCACCCCCAGCCGCTTGAGCTTGTCGACCCCGGCGGCGGTCCGCGCCTCACCCCACACATACGCATGGAACGCCCCGAGCAGCTTGGCGGCGGCCGGGTTCTGCCGGATCTTCCGCCGCAGACTGCCGAGCTGCCCGTGCTGGGCGAGATACCTGCGGTAGTCGTCCGCCGGTGCGACCGGATCGCCGTCGGTGAGCGCGAACGAGACGTCGTACTCCCGGGTCCCGGCACCCCCGTCAAACGCATGGACGGCCGTACTCCGCAGCCGACCGCCCACCGAAGCGAACCGCAACGACGTCCCGATGTCGCTCGGCACGAGATAACTCACCCCGTGCCCCTGCCTCCCGGCCCCCTGGGGGCCGTCCAGCGCATACCCCCACAAGGGCAATGACAGCTCCGCCCCCACATCGACGCTGCTCCCGGCCAACCCGCCCTTCTCCGACTCCCCGTTCCAGAAGGCGTCCCGCACAGGGATGTCCAGCCCTTCCCCCCGAGGCAGTTGAACGGACGAGGCGGCCCGGTCCGTCCCGGTCACCGGCCAGCTGACCGACCCGTCCCGCTCGGCCCGCAGCCGGATCCGCAGCCGCCCGTGCTCCACCCCGGCCGTCACCGTCAGCCCCTTCGCGGGATAGCTCCAGCGCACCCCGTCCGCCGTACGCGTCACCGCCCCCGGCTTCCCGAGCCCGCCCCCGGCCGCCGCCGCTGCCTCGGACAACACCATCCGCCGCCCGTCCCCGGCCCGCGCACTCACCGCGAGCGTCCCGGTGTCCACGACGGCGGTACCACCGGCAACGGGCAACTCCAGCTTGCTCCCGTGCAGCGTCCCGGCGGCCGCACTGTCACATCCGGTCACACCGAGCGCCGTCGAGGCGAGCGCGAGGGAGGCGGCGAGGACGCGGGTGGCCCGGAGGCGGGCGGTGGCGCGCCGATATGGCCTGGGAAAAAGGGAGTTGGGAAGCGGACGGTTCGTGAAGAAGGTCATGAGGACTGGATAGTGAACGGTCTTAAGAGGCTTCTAAGAACCGCTCACCCGTCGCCCCGGCTGGCGTCAGGCCGAGGCCAGTCGCCGGGCCGCCAGTTCGGCGTAGGTAGCGGCGCCATCCGCCAGTACGGCGTCGTCGAACTCGGCGAGTGGGGAATGGTTGTTGGGACTGCGTTCCGGGTCGGCGCCGCGGGGCGGGGCGCCGAGGAAGAGCATGGCGCCCGGGACCTCGGCGAGCACGCGGGAGAAGTCCTCCGAGCCCTGGAGCGGCTGCGCCTGCGGTACGTAGCGCTCCTCGCCCAGCGCCTCACGGATCGCGTCCGCCGCGAAGTCCGCCTCCGCCTGGTCGTTGACGGTGACGGGATACACCTCCAGGAACTCCGCGTCCACGTCCACCCCGTACGCCGCAGCGATGCCCCGGCACACCTCCACCGTGCCGTCCTTCACACGGGCCTGGGCCGCGTCCGAGAAGCTGCGGACCGTCGCCTCGAAGACCGCGGTGTCCGGGATGACGTTCTGCTTCGTACCGGCGTGGAAGGTGCCCACGGTGAGGATCACCGGGTCGAAGACGTCGAAGGTACGGGTGATCCACGCCTGCAGCGCGGTCACCATCGCACAGCCCGCCTGCACCGGGTCCTTGGCGCGGTGCGGCATCGACCCGTGCCCGCCCTCCCCGCGCACCGTCACCCGCAACGTGTTGGACGCGGCCATCGCCGTACCGCCGCGGGTCCGGAACACGCCGCCGGGCAGCCCCGCCGACAGTACGTGGATCGCGTACGCGGCGGCCGGCCGCTGTCCGGTCGCGTCCAGCAGCCCCTCGGCGAGCATGTGCCGCGCCCCGTCGTAGCCCTCCTCGCCCGGCTGGAACATGAAGAGCACGTCGCCTGCGAGCCGGTCGCGGTGCGCGCTGAGCAGCTTGGCGGCGCCGGTGAGCATGGTGGTGTGGAGATCGTGGCCGCAGGCATGCATCCGGCCGTTGTCGGCGGCGAAGTCCAGGCCGGTGCGCTCGGCGACCGGCAGGGCGTCCATGTCACCGCGCAGCAGTACGGTGGGACCGGGCCGGCCCCCGCGCAACACCGCCGTCACCGAGCTGAGCCCGTCCCCGGTGCGGACCTCCAACGGCAGCCCGTCTAGCGCGCCCAGCACGGTCTCCTGCGTACGGGGCAGTTCGAGCCCGGTCTCCGGGATGCGGTGCAGCGTACGGCGGAGCCGGATGAGGTCGTCGGACAGCGCCTGGGCGTCATCGCGGAGGTTCACGGGGTTGGCTCCTTTCAGGCGCCGAACTGCCCTTGCTTGATGGCCGAGATGAACGCGGTCCAGTTGTGCGCGGGGAAGGCGAGCGCCGGGCCGTTGGGGGCCTTACTGTCTCGGACGGGGACGAGGCCGTGGGGCTGGGCGAGGGTGCGGCTGAATTCGAGGCACTGGCCGCCGTCGCCCCCGCTGTGGGAGGACTTGATCCAGGCGAAGTCTCGGGTGAATTCGACGCAGTTCCCGCCGCTGGCGTCGCTGTAGGAGGACTTGATCCAGTGGGCGGTGGTGAGATCCATGGTCCTCCTTAGATGCCGAACTGCCCTTGTTTGACGGCCGAGATGAACGCCGTCCAGTTGTGCGTGGGGAAGACGAGTGCCGCGCCGTTGGGGGCCTTGCTGTCTCGGAGAGGGACAAGGCCGTGGGTTTCGGCGAGGGAGGGTGAAAACTCGACGCATGCCCCACCGTTGCCTTCGCTGTAGGAGGACTTGACCCACTCGGCAGCGATGAGATCCACGTCGGGGCTCATGCTCGGTACTCCTTCAGCAGAGTCTTGATCAGCGGCAGCGATTGATCAGGGGACAACGCATGTGCCCTAAGCAGATCATAGTCATCCAGGGCTGCGTCGACCGTTTGTGCGGAGTCATGCATCCTGCCCCCTACCCGGGTCTCCGTGTACAACAAGGTCGGGGCGTCCGGGAAGCGCAACACGATGAAGGGCATCGTCGACGTGGCGGGAATGCCTGCTGAGAACGGCATGACCTGGAGCTCGACGTTCCGCGATGTGGCTACGGTCAGCAGGTGCTCAAGCTGCATGGCCATAACCTCTGCGCAGCCGACGACGGTCCGCAGACACGCCTCGTGAAGGATGATCCACAGGAGCGGCGGAGTTTCCCGATCGAACACCTCACGCCGCCGTAGTCGCGCCGCAATCTTGTCCTCGATCCCCTCCGTACTTGCCCGAGGGTTGGATACGCGGAAGACAGCCCGTGCGTAGTCCTCCGTCTGAACGATGCCCGTTACGAGGTTCGTCTCGTACGTCAGAATCCGCGACGCCCTCCTCTCCAGTCGAAGGTAAGGAACAAACCACGACGGGTGGTCGCCTTCGTCGATCCTATGCAGCAGCCCCGCGAAGAGCCCGTTCGTACCGAACGCCGTATCGCAGCCACTGGCGAACTTCTCGCTCGCCTTGAGCTTTCCGGACTCCACCATCGAGACGTACGCGTCGGTGTAGCCCGTTGCGTTGCCTAAGTGCTTCTGGGTGAGCTTGCGACCCAGGCGTACGCGACGGACGTCCTGGCCGAATCGCTGTAGCGGATTGAAGAGTTCGGGCGGGGTCGTCTCGTCCAAAGCCGTGACCTCTCCTCATGTGATCGCAGCCAGTAGCTGCGCAGGTCATCGCCCTAAGCGCTGGCGCTTAAGTGGTGCCATTCTATTGCCCGTTGCGTTGCCAGCGTGACCGAATGACTACATCCGGTTACCCCCTCGCAAAGAGCTCAGGAGGCCGACGCATGACGGACGAAACCCCCACCACCTCCACCCCCCGACTCCTCCCGTGGACGAGCACCGACGGGAAGCCCTGCATCCTCCTCGGGGACGGGACCGGGTTCGTCTCCCGGCTCGCGGACGACATCGAGGCCGAGCAGCTCTGCTACACCGCCGAACTGCGTAAAGAGGCGCGGCGGATGCTCGACGGGCGGAGTTGGACGACCGGGGAGCTTCAGTTGCTGACCGTCGAGCTGACCGAGGCGCTCGACGCCGTGCAACGGATCGCGGAGAGCCGGGGCGAGCGGCTGGTTCTTAACCAGCGGTCAGGCTGTCCTCAAGGCTGCCTTAAGGAACCGGAATCGGGGCCTGACCTGGTATTTCGCGCTGTCGAAGGGCCGTAGTTTGTCGAGCTGTGAGCACCCGCACCCACGCCCGCGTCGGGGATGGCGTCCCGCACGCGTCCCCCGTCCACCCGCTCTACGCGCGGCTGGCCCCGCCCTCCGCACCCCCGCCCGTACCGCCGCCCCCAGTACCGGCCAAGCCGGCACCCGTACCGGCGCCCCCGCTGCACACCTCGCCGCGGGCGCTGCTCGCCGGACTGGCGGGCGGGGCGGCCGCGGTCGTCGGGCTCTGGCTGGTGCAGATGGAGCCGTCGGCGCGGCTGGACGCGCTGTTCGCGACCCTCGCGCACCTCAGCGGGCTGCTCGCGGCGTACGGCATCCTGGCGATGCTGCTGCTCATGGCACGGGTACCGGCCGTCGAACACGGGGTGGGTGCCGACCGGCTGGCCCGCTGGCACGCCTTCGGCGGCCGCTACGTCCTCAGCCTCTGTTGCGGGCATGCGCTCTTCGCGCTGTGCGGGTACGCGGCCCATACCGGCGATGACCTGCTCACCGCCGCCACCCGCCTGCTCGGGTACCCGGGTCTCGCCGCCGCGACCGTGGGTACCGCGTTGCTGGCCGGGGTCGGGGTCTCCTCGGCCCGTGCGCTCCGCCGACGGGTCCGGCACGAGACCTGGCGCGCGGTCCATCTGCTGACGTACATGGCCGTCGCGCTCGCCTTCGGGCACCAGCTCTCCGGGCCCGATCTGGCCGGGAGTGCGTTCGCCGGCTGGGTGTGGACGCTGCTGCACACCACCGTGGCCACGCTGCTGGTCTGGTACCGGCTGGTCGTGCCCGTACGGCAGGCGCTACGGCACGATCTACGGGTCGCCGAGGTGCGGATCGAGGGCCCGGGGGTCGTCTCGGTCGTCATGCGGGGCCGCGGGCTGGCGGCGCTCCGGGCCGAACCGGGACAGTTCTTCCGCTGGCGGTTCCTGGACCGGCGGCTGTGGCGGACGGCGCTGCCGTTCTCGCTCTCCGCACCCGTACGGGAGGACACGCTGCGGATCACGGTCAAGGCGTGCGGCGACCACACGCGGCGGATACGGCGGCTCCGGCCGGGCGTACGGGTGCTGGCCACCGGACCGTTCGGCGCGCTGACCGCACACCGGCGGACCCGCCGCAAGGTGCTGCTGCTCGCCGGGGGCGTCGGCATCACCCCGATGCGGACCCTGTTCGAGACCCTGCCGGGCGGGCCCGGCGATCTCACGCTGCTCTACCGGGCGGGCAGCGCGGCGCAGTTGGTGCTGCGCGCGGAGCTGGAGGGGATCGCGGCGGCGCGCGGTGCGGCGCTGCACTATCTGCTCGGCCCGTCCGACGGGCCCTTCGACCCACTGGCCCCGCGCGCGCTGCGCAACCTCGTGCCGGATCTGGCGGAGCACGACGTCTATCTGTGTGGCCCGCCCGGTATGGCGCGGGCCGCGATCACCGCACTGGAGCGGGCGGGCGTGCCCGCGTCCCACATCCACTCCGAGCACTTCACGTTCTGAGCCCCCGGCCCCGCACCCGCCCCTCGGGCCGCCGGCCCGCACCCGCCCCTTGGGTCGCCGGCCCGTGAACCGCTGGCCGTTGACGGTTGGGGCCGTTGACCGCTGGGCCCTTGACCGCTGGAAGGAACCGTCGTTCATGGCGAAGCACCGCAAGCCACACCCCTTCCCCGTCGCCACCGTACGGGCCCGCCGTCAGCTGGTGGCCTGTCTGGCCGGGGCGAGTGCCCTGAGCGCCACGCTGCTGTCCCTCACGGTCTCCCCGGCGGCCCCACCCGCCCCGGACCGGGCGCCGGCCGGCCACAGCCTCCAGGACCCCCAGGCGGCCCCGCCCAGGTGAGGGAAACTACGGTCCACGGGACGCGGCTTGGGGGAGCCCTCTGGTAGTTGTGGCAGGGCTGTCAGACTTCGAGATACGGCACGGCGTGCATCCGCGCACGTCGAGGCACATCGACGTACATCGAGGCACATCGGGGGGACGACGTGTACAGCTTTTACGTGTTCGAGGGCTCCTTCTGGCAGGGCGGCGGCGGTTGGGAGCACCTTGAGGTGTGCAGCACCCTCGGCGAGCTCGATGCCTCGGTCGCCTACTACGTGCGTACGGGTGCATGGGCGGCCGGCGATACATTCGTGGTCAGGGTCTACCAGCGCGGGGAACTGCTGGTGGAGCGGGAGTTGGACCCGTTCGTGACGGTGAAGGTCCCCGGGCTGACGGCGATACGGTCCGCCCAAGTCATGGGATCCGCCGAGGAGACGGGGTCCGCCGAGGAGATGCGGTCCACTGACAACATGCGGGCGAGCGGCGGCGTACCGGAGCCCGGTGGGCGGTATGACGGCATGGACGAGGGTGCGATCTGGGAGGTTCTGCCCCAGGACATGTACGAGATCGCGGAAGAGTCGCCCGAGGCCATCGGCGTAAGCGTCGACTGGGACGGGCTTGCCCTGCCGGCACTGGCCTCTCCCGTGCTGCCGCCGGGGGCCGGAGTCGTGATCGACGGGCGCGAGTTGGGCTACGGCCGCAACTCGACACTGGACGGCTGCATTTGATGATGACGAACGTCCGCCTTCGACGTCCGTCCTCTCTCGTCCCGGCGGTGTTCGTCTCCCGCCCTGGCGGTGTTCTTCTCCCGTCCCGGCGGTGTTCGTCACAGCGTCCGTAATTGCGGGGCCCGGCCCCGGCCCGCTTCTTAAGATCAGCCGGTGCCCGCTGATATATCGCTCTTCGCCCTGACCCTGCTCTGCCTGGCCGCGCTCGCGGCGGGCTGGATCGACGCCGTGGTGGGCGGTGGCGGGCTGTTGTTGCTCCCGGCCCTGCTCGTCGGCCTTCCGCACGTCCCCGCCGCGTACGTCCTCGGCACCAACAAGTCCACCGCCATCGTGGGGACGACGGCGGCCGCGGTCACCTACGTGCGCAAGGCGCCGATCGATCTGCGGACCGCGCTGCGGATCGGGCTGGCGGCGGTGGCCGGATCGCTGGGCGGGGCGTTCTTCGCTGCCGGGATCAACAGCGAGGTGCTGCGCCCGCTGATCATGGCGGTGCTGCTGGCGGTGCTCGTCTTCGTCCTCTTCCGCCCGGCCTTCGGGACCGCCCCCGCGCCGTCCGGGCCGGTCTCCCGGGGGCGGGTGCTCGCCGCGATCCTCGTCGCGGGTCTGGGCATCGGCTTCTACGACGGCCTGATCGGGCCGGGGACCGGCGCGTTCCTGATCATCGCGCTCGCCGCGGTGCTGCACATGGACCTGGTGACCTCGTCCGCCACGGCCAAGGTCGTGAACGTCTGCACCAATGTCGGCGCGCTGACGATGTTCGCCGTCCAGGGCACCGTGCTGTGGCAACTCGGCGCGCTGCTGGCGCTGTTCAACCTGGTGGGCGGCATGGTCGGGGCCCGGATGGCGCTCAAGCGCGGAGCCGGGTTCGTCCGAGGGGTGCTGGTGGTCGTGGTCGTCGCCCTGCTGTGCAAGCTGGCGTACGACCAGTGGATCGCGGTCTGACGGAGGCGATGCCCGGCCGACGGGAGACCGCAGGACGAGCCGGGGAGCCGGGCCCGCCAGGAGCCGCGCGGGACGGCCAGATTCAGCAGCGGCAGCGGCGGGCCGTCTCAGAGGCGGCAGCGGCAGCGGCGGGCCGTCTCAGAGGCGGCAGCGGCAGTGGCGGGGCGGTCCAGAAGCGGCGGCGGGGCCCCAGAAGCAGCAGTGGCGGGACGGTTCAGAAGCGGCAGTGGTACAGCCGCCAGGTGTCCCGGACCCTGGGCACCTTGGCCGCGGCCCGGGCGGCCAGCCGGTAGACGGGCGGGAGCTTCTCGATGCCCGGGAGCTCCAGGGCGCTGACGTCCTCGGCGATCCGCAGGCGCGGGCTCAGGGCGGCGATCCCCGCGCGGTCGGTGCCCCAGTGCAGTCGGGCCCCGGCCTTCCTGAGGACGTGGCTGAACCGCTGCGTACGGATGGCGAAGCTGCTGAAGGCGTCGAACGCGGCGGCGCCGTGCGGTGCGTGGACGATCAGCCGTCGCAGCAGCGCGGTGGCGTCCTCCTCGGTGAGGTACATCAGCAGCCCCTCGGCGACGATCATCATCGGCCGGTCGGAGGGCACCTGGGCGACCCATGCCGGGTCGGTCACCGAGGAGGGGACGGCCGTGTAGTCGGCCGCCGGCTCCGGGTACAGCTCCCGGCGCAGGTCGATGACCTCGGGGTAGTCGACGTCGAACCAGCGGACTCCGGGGCCCGGGGCGAGCCGGTGGACGCGGGTGTCGAGGCCGCAGCCCAGATGCACCACCACGGCGTCGTCGTGCCGCTCCAGGAACTCCGCCGTCCAGCGGTCCAACTGGCGGGCGCGCAGCGCCACCGTGACGGCGTCGCCGGCGCTCAGCCGCATCGCGCGGAAGTCGTAGTCGAGCTGGCGGACGGTGTCGAGGGCCAGGGTGTCGCCGAGGATCGGGTCGGGGGAGAGGCAGTCGATGGCGCGGGCGTAGAGCGTGGGAAGGAGGGTCTCCTTCTCGCCGGTCAGCCGCACCTTGATGCCCGGCCCGCTGTCAGGGGTCTTGGGGGCCGGGCCGTCACCGTGCCTGGGACTCGTCATGGCCACAAGCTACATAAGATTCAGAAAAACGTGAAGCCTACTCCTGCTTCGCGCGAATTCACGCCTGCTTGGCGCCTGCCGCTCCCGCCCGGCGCCTGCCCTGCTCCCGCCTGGTGCCTCCTCAGCGCCTACCCCCGCGCCATCCCCACCGTCTCCGCGCCGCGGATCCCCTCGCCCTTGAACTCCGTGACGGAGGTCAGCAGCACCGCCGAGTCCTCGACGGCCTCCAGCCCATGCCGTTCCTGCGGTATCACGGCGATCTGACCCGCCTTCAGCTCGGCGCCGTCGCCCGGTCCGGTCAGCCGGACCCGCCCCTTGAGGACCTGCAGACTGGCCGCGGGGGGCGCCTGGTGCTCGTCCAGCGAGGCTCCCGTGATCAGCGCGATCACGGTCTGCCGCAGCGGACCGTCGTGGAGGAAGAGATAGGCGCTGCGGCCGTGCGCGGAGGCCCTGGCGTCGTCGAGCTGCTGGCGGGTGAGTGCGTCGAGGTCGTACATGGTGCTGGCCTTTCGCATGCGTGCCGGCGGCTGGCCCCCTTCCATCGTTGCCGCTGTACCGGCGGATGCAACCGGGGAATTCGGCCCCGTGCGTCCCATACGTCCCGTGCGTCCGGGTGCATGCCCCCGCGGGGGCGGCCCGTCAGCTGAGGGATGATCATCTCCGTCCGTACGATGCGGTCCGTACGATGCGGGCGGCCGTTTATTGCCCCCACCGTGTGCCCACCATGTGCCCCCACCATGTCCCCCACCATGAAGGATGCGCCACCGTGGCCGATCCCACCGACCCGACCTCCCATCCGGCCTCCCAGCCGACCTCCCGCCCGGGCGAACCGCCCGTGTCCACCGAGTTCCTGACCGTCATGACCACCACGGACAGCGAGGAGGCGGCCGAGCGCCTGGCCCGCGGCGCGATCGAGGGCCGGCTCGCCGCCTGTGCCCAGGTCGGCGCCCCGGTGACCTCGGTCTACCGCTGGAACGACGCGGTGGAGACCGCGCGGGAATGGCAGGTCTTGTTCAAGACGTCGCAGGCGCGCTACCCGGAGCTGGAGCGCTACCTCCTCACGACGCACGACTACGACACCCCCGAGATCATCGCCACCCCGATCACCCGCGGCGGGGCCGGCTATCTGTCCTGGGTCGCCGAGGAGACAAGCTCCCGGGCCGCAGGGGAGACCAGCTCCTCGGTCGCGCAGGGGATCCGCTCCTCGGCCACAGAGGAGAGCAGCTCCTCGTCCGCGAAGGAGACGAGTTCGTCGGTCGTGAAGGGGACGAGCTGACGTGGCGCGACACGCGAGGCGGCGGGCCGCGGTCCCGCTGCGCACCCCTCTGCTGACCCGCGGCGGCAGGGCCGTGACGGCGGCCCTGGGAATGGCGGTCTGCCTGGCCGCGGCACCGGCCGTCCACGCGGCCGAACGCGTCCGGGGCGGCGCTGCCGTCGACGACCGGCCGACTCAGTCCGCCGGCCGGCCGACCAAGGCCCCGGGTCGGCCGACCAAGGCCCCGGACGCGCCCTGGACCAGCCGGGACGCCGCGGCCTACTGGACGCCCGAGCGGATGGCCGCCGCCGCGCCGGCCGAGAACGACACCCCGGGCGGGACCGGTTCCGCGTCCGCGTCCGCGTCGGCATCCGCGTACGCCTCCGCGTCCAGCTCCGCGTCCGGAGCCAAATCGTCCGGTGCCGCGGCCCGACTCCCCGCCACCGCCCGGCATTTCGACGGCATCCCGTCCGTCGGCGTGCTGTTCTCGGTGGACGGCGATGCCCGGGCCCACCACTGCACCGCCAGTGTGGTGCGCAGCCCGCACCGCAACCTGATCCTCACCGCGGGGCACTGCAACCCGGGCGACCATGCCGCGTTCGTCCCGGAGTATCGTTCCGGCGCGCAGACCCAGCCGTACGGGGTGTGGGCGATCGACGAGTCCTTCGCCTACCCGGAGCGCGGCACCACCGGCGACAGCTCCGATCTCGACTTCGCCTTCGCCACCGTCGAGGCGGACGCGGACGGCCGCGCCCTGGAGGACGTCACCGGCGGCAACGTCCTGGCCCCGACGCCGGGTTACACCAATGACGTCACCGTCATCGGCTACCCCGCCGTCCGCAACGACCCGGAGGACCGGGCGGTGCGCTGCGCCGCCCGGACCTCCCGGCTGGCCGGCACCAGTCAACTCCGCATGGAGTGCGGCGGTTTCTTCGGCGGCACCTCGGGCAGCCCCTGGCTCGCCGGTTTCGACGAGCGGACCGGGACCGGCCGGGTCATCGGCCTGATCGGCGGTCTCAACGGCGGCGGCCCCAAGGGCCCGAACAGCGACCGGGTCTCCTACAGCCCCTACTTCGGGGCGAAGATCCTCAGCCTGTACGCCCGCGCGACCAAGGCCTGAGACCGGGACCAGGGTCCACAGGGATCCCCAGGGACCCCCAGGGATCCCCAGGGATCCACAGGGGCCCCAGGGATCCACAGGGATCAGGTATCAGGGGTGGAGGCGCACCCCCTCACCGGAGCGCGCCTCCGCCCCCTCTCGCCGCAGCACCCCCTCACCGGAGCGCGCCTCCGCCCCGTCTCACCGCAGCGCCTCGCCAGACCTCACCGCAGCGCCTCCGGCACGCCCTTCTCCCTCACCGCAGCGCCTCCGTCACGCCCTTCTCGCGCGGGCCGAGGAACTGCGGATCGGGCCGCAGCAGCGCGTCCGCCGCCGCCTTCCCGGCCGCGAAGATCTCCCGCACACCGCCGTAGGCCCAGGTCACATCGCGCTGGGCGGCGACCCCGACCCCGTAGGAGTCGATCCCGGCCGCCGTGCACAGGGCCAGCGCGCGCCGGATGTGGAAGCCCTGGCTGACCAGCACCGCCCGGTCCACGCCGAAGATCCGGCGGGCCCGGCTGCAGGAGTCCCAGGTGTCGAAGCCCGCGTAATCGTTGACGATCTTGCGGGCCGGGACGCCGTGGTGCAGCAGATAGCCGCGCATGGCATCCGGTTCGTCGTAGTCGCGGCGGCTGTTGTCGCCGGTGACCAGCACGGCACGGACGGTGCCCCGCCGGTAGAGCGCGGCGGCCGCGTCCAGCCGGTGGGCGAGGTACGGGGACGGTTTGCCGTCCCACAGGCCCGCGCCGAAGACGATGGCGACCGGTGCGGCCGGGGCGTCGGCGACGGTCCGCACCCGGGGGCCCGCGGTGGCGTTCAGCCAGGTCGCCGGGGCCAGCGCGAGCACCGTGGCGGCCACCACGGCCTGGTAGGCGCGGCGTTGTCCGCGCCGGGTCCGCGGCAGCCGCAGCCGGGACACCCCGCCCCGTATGCGCCGCATCAGCCCTGCCGTCGGCCCTCGCATGCCCGCCCCCGTCCCCATCCCTGATCGCAAGCGGTCACCACCGCTCGCGCGGGATCATGCCCGACTGTGTCCGATCGCGTCTGATCGCCTCTGATCGCGATCGCGTCTGGAGGGAGCGACGCCCACCGGCCGATGATGGTTGCGGGACCACCTGGCATCGTGACCGACGACCCACCGCCGACGACCCACCGCCGACGACCCACCGCCAACGACCCACCGCCAACGACCCACCGCCCACCGCCGCACCCGCACCCCCGCACCGCCGACGCCGTACGGCCCCGGAGAGGACCACGACACCCCGGAGAGGACCGCGCCCCATGATCACCGAGCCCGAGCGGCTGCCCTTCTTCGTCTACGGCACGCTGCTCCCCGGCCAGGCCAACCACGCCTGGGCACTCCGCGGCCGCACCGACCACGAGGAGCCGGCCCGGATCACCGGCGCGCTGCTCTACGACGGCCCCGGCTACCCGTACGCGATACCCGGGCCGCCGGACGCGGTGGTGCACGGCGCGCTGGTGCACCCCCGGGCCGCCGACCACGACGAGGTGCGGGCGGTGCTGGACCGGCTGGAGGACTACGCGCCCGGCGACCCGCGGAACCTCTACGAGCGGGTGGTCACCGACGCGGTCCGCCCAAACGGCCGGACCGTACGGGCCTGGGTCTACCTGGCCGCCGGGCCGCTCGCCGCCCGGCTGCGCGCGACCGGCACGCCCATAGCGGGCGGCGACTGGCGGGCCGCCCGCCTGGCGCGCGTCCACCACCCGAGGGGCTCCGCCGCTCCCCACCACCATGTGGGCTCCGGCGGTCCCACGACTAGGCTGGAAGATCCCTCCCGTAGTACCGAGGGCCCTTCACCTACCGCAGAACAGGTCTGACCGCGTGGCTTCCTCCCCGAACCCCTCCACCGACCGGCCGGCCCCCGGGCCGCTGCCCAAGGCGGAACTGCACCTGCACATCGAGGGCACGCTGGAGCCCGGACTGGCCTTCGCGCTCGCCCGGCGCAACGGCGTGCGGCTGCCGTACGCCACCGAGGACGAGCTGCGCCGCGCCTACTCCTTCGCGGACCTGCAGTCCTTCCTGGACCTGTACTACGCGCTGATGGCCGTGCTGCGCACCGAGGACGACTTCGCCGACCTCGCGCACGCCTACCTCGCCCGCGCCAAGGAGCAGGGCGTACGGCACGCCGAGATCTTCTTCGACCCGCAGGCGCACACCTCGCGCGGGGTCGCGATCGGCACGGTGATCGACGGCCTGGCCCGGGCGCTGGACGCCGCCGAGGAGACGTACGGCATCAGCACCCGGCTGATCATGTGCTTCCTGCGGGACGAGAGCGCCGAATCGGCCCTGGCCACCTTCGAGGCGGCCCGCCCGTACCTACACCGGATCACCGCCGTCGGGCTGGACTCGGCCGAGGTCGGGCATCCGCCGGTGAAGTTCCGGGAGGTCTTCGCGCTGGCGAGGGAGGCCGGGCTCAAGTGCGTGGCGCACGCGGGCGAGGAGGGCCCGCCGGCGTACGTCTGGGAGGCCCTGGACGTCCTCGGCGTGGACCGGATCGACCACGGGGTGCGGTCCATGGAGGACGAGCGGCTGGTCGCCCGCCTGGTGGCGGACCAGGTGCCGCTCACGGTCTGCCCGCTGTCGAACCTCCGCCTGCGGGTGGTCGACGACCTCGCCGATCACCCGCTGCCCGCGATGCTGGACGCCGGGCTGCTGGTGACCGTCAACTCCGATGACCCCGCGTACTTCGGCGGTTACGCGGACGACAACTTCACCGCCGTACGCGATGCCCTCGGCCTCGACGACGCGACCCTGCGCAGGCTCGCCCGCAACTCCTTCCGCGCGTCCTTCCTGGACGAGCCGACGCGCGAGCGCTACCTGAAGGAGATCGACGCGCACGAGGTGGCCGCCAAGGAAACGGGCGCGGAATCCGGCGCATCCGGAGGGGCCGCCGGGGAGGGCGGCGCACACGGGGCGTAGCGGCGGCGGCAGTCGATCGGAACACGGAGTTCCCAGCGGGGAAACGGCGGCGCAACGCCCGGCTGCCACGCTCGGATCATGACGGTGCCGATACCGCAGCCCTCCGCCTCCGCCTCCCCCGCGCCGCTCGGTGCGGGGGACCTCGCCGCCGAGATCACCGCCCAGCTCAGCAGCCAGCTCCGCACGGTCCGGCTGTACGGCTTCCGCACACCGCGCCCGGCCGCGCCCACCCTCGTCGCCGTCGCGCACGGCAGCCGGGACCCGCGCGCCCTGCCGGCCGTCCGCGCGCTCCTGGACCGGGTCCGTGCGCTCCGCCCCGGCCTGCCGGTACGCCTCGGCCACATCGAGCTCAACCGCCCGCTGCTCGCCGACACCCTCACCGACCTCCGCGGCGACGCCGTGCTCGTCCCGCTGCTTTTCGGCCACGGCTACCACGTCACCCACGACCTGCCCGCCGCCCTGGCGGCCGCACCCCATCTGACCGGCCGGATCGCCGCACCGCTCGGCCCGCACCCGCTCCTCGCCGAGGCGCTGCACGGCCGGCTGCTGGAGGCCGGCGCCGCCGGGGGGAGCACGGCCGTGGTCCTGGCCGCCGCGGGCTCCCGGGCCGCCCGCTCCGCCCGGGACACCGAGTGCACCGCCCGGCTCCTCTCCGCCCGCCTCGGCGGCCTCCCCGTCGTCCCCGCCTACGCGTCCGCCGCCGCCCCGACCGTCGCCGAAGCCGTCCGTACGCTGACCGCCGACGGCCACGAGCGGATCGCGCTGGCCAGCTGCTTCACCGCCCCCGGCCGCTTCGCCACCCAGTGCGCGGCCGGCGCCCCCGGCATCGCCGCCGCGCCCCTGGGCGACCACCCCGCGCTGGCCCGCCTCGTACTGCACCGCTACGACCAGGCGCTCCTCGGGCGCACCGGATCCGACCCCGAGAGCATCAGGGCGGCTACCGTCGCTGTATGACGGGCACACCACCGACCATCACCGGCTACACCGCGGCCGATACCGAACGCTGGGTCACCGAGCCCGACAAACGCCCGGGGCGCACCGCCTTCCAGCGTGACCGCGCCCGGGTGCTGCACTCCGCCGCGCTGCGCAGACTGGCCGGAAAGACCCAGGTCGTCACCCCCGGCACGCTCACCCACGCCTGGGACGCCAGCCCGCGCACCCGGCTGACCCACTCCCTGGAGTGCGCCCAGGTCGGCCGCGAACTGGGCGCCGCCCTCGGCTGCGACCCCGACCTGGTCGAGACCGCCTGTCTGGCGCACGACCTCGGCCACCCGCCTTTCGGGCACAACGGCGAACAGGCCCTCAACGAAGTCGCCGCGCCCTGCGGCGGCTTCGAGGGCAACGCCCAGTCCCTGCGGCTGCTGGCCCGTCTGGAGCCCAAGCGGTTCGTGCCCGCACCGGACGGTTCGGTGCTCAGCGTCGGCCTCAACCTCACCCGCGCCGCGCTCGACGCCGCCACCAAGTACCCCTGGCCGCGCGGTGCGCACCCCGCCGACCCGGGCTCCCCGAAGTTCGGGGTCTACGAGGACGACCGGCCGGTGTTCGCCTGGTTGCGGCAGGACGCGCCCGACGCGGCCCGCAGCTTCGAGGCGCAGGTCATGGACTGGTCCGACGACGTGGCGTATTCGGTGCACGACGTCGAGGACGGGCTGCACGCCGGGCATCTCGACCCCAACGTCCTGCTCGCCGACCCCGAACGCGCCGAGATCTTCGCGGTCGCCGCCGAGCGCTACGCCCCGGGCGCCGGACCCGAGGAGCTGGCCGCGGCGCTGGACCGCCTGCTGGAGCAGGAGTGGTGGCCGCACGGCTACGACGGCAGCGCGCTCGCCCAGGCCCGCCTCAAGGACGCCACCAGCCAGCTGATCGGCCGCTTCTGCCTCGCCGCGGAGGGCGCGACGCGGGCCCGGTGGGGGAGCGGCCGGCTCACCCGCTACGGCGCGGAGCTGGTGGTTCCGGCCGAAACCCGGCTCGAATGCGCCGTTTTGAAAGCGGTCGCCGACCGGTACGTGATGCAGCGCCCGGACCAGGAGGCGCTCCGCGCCGACCAGCGCGTGGTCATCGCCGAACTCGCCGAGGCACTGCTCGCCCGCGCCCCCGACGGCCTTGATCCCCAGTTCCGTTCGCTCTTCGAGGCGGCCCCCGACGACACCGCGCGGATGCGGGCCGTCATCGACCAGATCGCCGCCCTGACGGACACGACGGCCCGCTCCCTGCACGCCCGTCTCACCCGACGCCCCGGTAACGCGCGGGGCAACCCAGGGTGACCCTAGGGGGAAGCCCCTCTTCCCCCCTCACGCTCCGTGCGGGACGCTCGAACCCGACCGTTTTCGAACGGCGCACACAGAGAACCCCGCCAACACCGCACACATCTAACAGGGAAAGCACACCGGGAAAGCACACCGGGACGGCGCATCGGGACCGCGCATCGGGACAGCACACCGGTCAGCACACGGGGGAAGGCACACCGGAACCACCACACCGGCGGCACATCGGGGGCGTTTACGGACGCGGACGCGGACGTACGGCACCGCAACGAGGAGGAAGCAAGTGGTCGACGCACACCAGACGTTCGTCATCGTCGGGGGTGGCCTGGCCGGGGCGAAGGCCGCGGAGACGCTCCGCTCCGAGGGCTTCACCGGCCGGGTGATCCTCATCTGTGACGAGCGCGACCACCCGTACGAGCGCCCGCCGCTCTCCAAGGGGTACCTGCTCGGCAAGGAGGAGCGCGACAGCGTCTTCATCCACGAACCCGCCTGGTACGCCCAGGCGCACATCGAGCTCCACCTGGGCCAGCCCGCCGTCCACCTGGACCCGGCCGGCCGGACCGTCCGCCTGGGCGACGGCACCCTCATCGCCTACGACAAACTGCTGCTGGCCACCGGCGCCGAACCGCGCCGCCTGGACATCCCCGGCACCGGCCTGGCCGGCGTGCACCACCTGCGCCGCCTCGCCCACGCCGAACGGCTGCGCGGCGTCCTGGCCTCCCTCGGCCGTGAAAACGGGCAGCTGGTGATTGCGGGGGCGGGCTGGATCGGCCTGGAGGTCGCCGCCGCGGCCCGCTCCTACGGCGCCGAGGTCACCATCGTCGAACCCGCACCCACCGCCCTGCACGGCATCCTCGGCCCCGAACTCGGCGCCCTCTTCACCGACCTGCACCGCGAACACGGCGTCCGCTTCCACTTCGGCGCCCGCCTCACCGAAATCGTCGGCCAGGACGGCATGGTCCTCGCCGTCCGCACCGACGACGGCGAGGAACACCCCGCCCACGACGTGCTCGCCGCCATCGGCGCCGCACCGCGCACCGCCCTCGCCGAACAGGCCGGCCTCGACCTCGCCGACCCCCGCGCCGGCGGCGGCATCGCCGTCGACGCGGCGCTGCGCACCTCCGACCCGTACGTCTACGCCGCCGGTGACGTCGCCGCCGCCGACCACCCCCTCCTCGACACCCGCATCCGGGTCGAACACTGGGCCAACGCCCTCAACGGCGGCCCGGCCGCCGCCCGCGCCATGCTCGGCCAGGACATCAGCTACGACCGCGTCCCGTACTTCTTCTCCGACCAGTACGACGTCGGAATGGAGTACTCCGGCTACGCCCCGCCCGGCACGTACGCCCAGGTCGTCTGCCGCGGCGACGTCGCCAAGCGGGAGTTCCTCGCCTTCTGGCTCGCCGCCGACGGCCGGCTGCTGGCGGGCATGAACGTCAATGTCTGGGACGTCGCCGACACCATCCAGCAACTGATCCGCAGCGCTGCCCCGTTGGAGCCCGCCGCACTGGCCGATCCGGAGGTTCCGCTCGCCTCGCTGCTCCCGTAGCGTGCGCGTATGACGCAGCGCCCCAGCGGCCCCAGCGGCCACGGCGACCACCCCCGCCCCACCGGTCCCGGCGCCCCGGACACCGTCACCCTCGACGACGTTCGGGACGCCGCCCGGCGGCTGGCGGGCGTGGCCCACCGCACACCCGTCCTGCGCTCCCGCACCCTCGACGCGCTGGCCGGCACCGAGGCCCACCTCAAGTGCGAGAACTTCCAGCGCATCGGCGCCTTCAAGTTCCGCGGCGCCTACCACGCCCTCTCCCGGCTCTCCCCCGAACAGCTCGCCCGGGGAGTGGTCGCGTACTCCTCCGGCAACCACGCCCAGGCCGTCGCCCTGGCCGCCCGCGAACTGGGCAGCCACGCCGTCATCGTGATGCCCGAGGACTCCCCGCGCTCCAAGGCGGACGCCACCGCCGGCTACGGCGCCGAGATCATCCGCTACGACCGCTACACCGGCGACCGCGCCGCCCTCGCCCAGGAACTCGCCGAGGACCGCGGGCTGGCCCTGATCCCGCCGTACGAGCACCCGCACATCATCGCCGGGCAGGGCACCGCCGCACTGGAACTGCTGGAGGAGACCGGCCCGCTCGACGCGCTCCTGGTGCCCGTCGGAGGCGGTGGCCTGATGGCCGGCTCGGCCACCGCGGCCACCGCGCTCGCCCCCGGCATCCGCATGATCGGTGTCGAGCCGGAGGCCGGCGACGACACCCGGCGCTCACTGGCCGCCGGCCACCCCGTCACCATCCCCGTCCCGCGCACCATCGCCGACGGCCAGGCCGTCGACACCCCCGGCGCCCTGACCTTCGCGATCAACCAGCGGCTCATCGACTCGGTGGTCCTGGTGAGCGACGACGAGATCCGCGCCGCCATGACGTTCGCCTTCGAACGGCTGAAGATCGTCACCGAGCCCAGCGGCGCCAGCGCCCTGGCCGCCCTCCTCACCGGCCGGGCCGGCCCGCTCCCGCCCCGCACCGGCGTGATCATCTCCGGCGGCAACATCGGCCTCGAACGGTTCCTGGCGGTGATGGCGGGCGCGGACGGATGACGCGGAGAACGGCCCGACCACGGTCCGGAACGAACCGATCCACCGCGGTGACCTGGGCCGATGCCCGCCGCACCACGGCCGGGCCGCCGACCGCGACGCCGGCTCGACCGGAAGCGTCCGACCCGGGCCGCGACGCCGGCGCGGGCAGGACTGTCCGACCCCGGCCGTAGAATTCACGCGTGGCAGGCAGGATCAACGATGACGATGTGAAGGCGGTACGGGACGCGGTCCCGATCGACGCCGTCGTGTCCGAGTACCTCCAGCTCCGCAACGCCGGCGGCGGCAACCTCAAGGGCCTCTGCCCCTTCCACGACGAGAAGTCCCCGTCCTTCCACGTCAGCCCCGCCAAGGGCCTCTACCACTGCTTCGGCTGCCAGGAGGGCGGCGACACCGTCGACTTCATCATGAAGCTCGACCACCTCTCCTTCGCCGAGACCATCGAGCGCCTCGCCTCCCAGGCCGGCATCACCCTGCGCTACGAAGAGGGCGGCTACACCCCCGGCCGCCAGCAGGGCGAGCGCACCCGCCTGGTGGAGGCCCACAAGGCCGCCGCCCAGTTCTACGTCGAACAGCTCGACAGCCCCGAGGCCGAGATCGGCCGCCGGTTCCTCGCCGAGCGCGGCTTCGACCAGGCCGCCGCCCAGCACTTCGGCGTCGGCTACAGCCCGGCCGGCTGGGACCACCTCACGCGCTTCCTGCGCGGCCGCGGCTTCAGCGACAAGGAGCTGATCCTCTCCGGCCTCGCCCAGGACAGCCGCAGCGGCAAGCCCATCGACCGCTTCCGCGGCCGCCTGATGTGGCCGATCCGCGACATCGCCGGCGAGGTCGTCGGCTTCGGCGCCCGCAAGCTCCGCGACGACGACAACGGCCCCAAGTACCTCAACACCCCCGAGACCCCCCTCTACCGCAAGTCCCAGGTCCTCTACGGCATCGACCTCGCCAAGAAGGAGATCGCCAAGGGCAACCGCGCCGTGGTCGTCGAGGGCTACACCGACGTCATGGCCTGCCACCTGGCCGGCGTCACCACCGCCATCGCCACCTGCGGCACGTCCTTCGGCGAGGGCCACATCAAGATCCTCCGCCGGCTGCTGATGGACAACTCCGGCTCCGAGGTCGTCTTCACCTTCGACGGCGACGCCGCGGGCCAGAAGGCCGCCCTGCGCGCCTTCGAGGACGACCAGAAGTTCGCCGCGCAGACCTCCATCGCCATCACCCCCGGCGGCATGGACCCCTGCGACCTGCGGCTCCACAAGGGCGACGACGCCGTCGCCGACCTCGTCGAGTCCCGTACGCCGCTCTTCGAGTTCGCCCTGCGGCACGTCGTCTCCCGGCACAACCTCGACACCGCCGTCGGCCGCGCCGCCGCCCTCGACGAGGCCGCGCCCATCGTCGCCCACATCAAGAACAGCTCCATCCAGCACGAATCCGCCGTCCAGCTCGCCGGCATGCTCGGCATCCTGGACACCCAGTTCGTGGTCAAGCGGGTCGCCCAGCTCGCCCGCTGGGCCCGCGAACGCGGCCGCGACGGCACCGGCCCCGACCAGGGCCGCCGCTCCCGCCCCGGCGCCGCCCCGGCGGCCTCCGAGCCGCCCCGCCCGGCCGCCCCGCGCGGCCCCGCGCTCAACCTCCGCAGCCCCGCCCACCGCGTCGAGCGGGAACTGCTCAAGCTCGCCCTGCAGCGCCCCGACCTGGTCTCCCCGGCCTTCGACGCCTACGGCGCCGACGAGTTCACCGCGCCGCCCTACGCCGTGGTCCGCCAGTGCATCGAGGAGGCCGGCGGCGCCACGGCCGGCGCCGCCGACAACGGCTACATCGCGCGGGTACGCGAGGCCGCCCCCGACGACACCGTCCGCGCCATGATCACCGAACTCGCCGTCGAGCCCCTGCACACCCGCCGCGACCCCGACGAGGCCTACGCCGGCGTCCAGTTGGTCACGGTCCGCCTCGCCGCCGTCAACCGACGCGTCACCGAAATCCGCGGCACCCTCCAGCGCCTCGGCCCCCGCGCCGACCCCGAACACCTGGCCGCCGTCCAGAACGAACTCTGGGTCCTCCAGCAATACGGCCAATCCCTCCGCGAACGCGGCTACGCGGCGCTGTAGGAGAACGCGGCTGTGTGGCGCTGTAAGCGACGCGGCTGCGGGGTGCCGTAAACCCTGCAGGTCAAGACGCGGCCACGTTCGGAATACTCCCCGCCCGGAATACCCCACCCACGGAATACCCCACCCGCCGCGCCGCGTTGTGGCCCCGCAGGGGGCCCTCGCGACCCTTACGGGAACCGTTCGACCGCCCCCTAGCTAGGGCCCCGGATCCCGCCCCCTCGCCACACCCTTCCCCCCGCCGCCACCCGCCAGCCCCGCCGCCACCTTCCCCGGCGCCTCCGCCTCTCCCGCACCCCGTAACACCCCGCGGTAGCCGTCCGGTCACGGACCGGACTCAAAAAGTGGTCGCACGCCCCTCGTGGCGGGACTGTGTCGTACTCCACACTGAGAAGCGGTGCCTGAGTCCTCGGAGCGCGGCGGGTCCGGTCGTACGCCACCGGAAACCCCCGCGGAACCGCTCTTGACGTACGGGACGGACGGCGGCTCGGCCGCAACCGTACCCGGCCTTTCTGCCGCCACAGCTGCGATCACCCTGGAGGTCGCCCCCGTGCAGACCCAGACCCTCGCCGACGCGCTGGCCGCCGCCCCGCAACTCCCGCCGCCCGTCGCGCCACCTGCCGCGGAGTCGGCCGCCGGGACGCTGCTCGATCCGCCCGCCGAGCCCCTCACCGTCCCGCAGCAGGCCGAACCCCCCGCCGCCGAAATGCTCCTGACCCTCACCCCGGACGCCCTCCGTCCCGAGCCCGCCCCCGACCCGAAGCACGGACCGGCCCTCTCCCCAGAGGCAGCAGTAGACGCAGAAACGAGGCCAGGCGCAGAAGCGCAAGCGGAAGCCGAACCGGAAGCGGACGCCAAAGCGAAAGCAGACGCAGAGGGGGAAGCGAAAGCAGACGCAGAACCGGAGTCCGAGTCCGAGTCCGAGTCCGAATCCGAGCCCGGCACCCCGCCCCGCGCCGACACGAGCACCGGCCCCTCCTCCGACCTCTTCCGCCAGTACCTGCGCGAGATCGGCCGGATCCCGCTGCTCACCGCCGCCGAGGAGGTCGAGCTCGCCCGCCGCGTCGAGGCCGGTCTGTTCGCCGAGGAGAAGCTCACCAGCACCCCCGACCTCTCCTCCCAACTCGCCTATGACCTCGACAAGTTGGTGGTCCTCGGCCGGATGGCCAAACGCCGGCTCATCGAGGCCAACCTGCGCCTGGTGGTCTCCGTCGCCAAGCGCTACGTCGGCCGCGGCCTGACCATGCTCGACCTCGTCCAGGAGGGCAACCTCGGGCTGATCCGCGCCGTGGAGAAGTTCGACTACGCCCGCGGCTACAAGTTCTCCACCTACGCCACGTGGTGGATCCGCCAGGCGATGTCCCGGGCCCTCGCCGACCAGGCCAGAACCATCCGCGTCCCGGTCCACGTCGTCGAGCTGATCAACCGCGTGGTGCGGGTCCAGCGCCGGATGCTCCAGGAACGGGGCTACGAACCGACCCCCGAGGAGGTCGCCGTCCATCTCGACCTGACCGAGGAACGCGTCAGCGAGGTGCTCCGGCTGGCCCAGGAACCGGTCTCGCTGCACGCCCCGGTCGGCGAGGAGGAGGACGTCGCCCTCGGCGACCTCATCGAGGACGGCGACGCCGCCTCACCCGTCGAATCCGCCGCGTTCCTGCTGCTCCGCGAGCACCTCGACGCGGTGCTGTCCACCCTCGGCGAACGCGAACGCAAGGTCGTCCAGCTCCGTTACGGCCTGGCCGACGGCCGCCCCCGCACGCTGGAGGAGATCGGCCGAATCTTCGGCGTCACCCGCGAACGGATACGGCAGATCGAGTCAAAGACCCTCAACAAACTCCGCGACCACGCCTTCGCCGACCAACTCCGCGGCTACCTGGACTAGGGCCCGACCCATCGGACAGGGCGTAGGGCTTTCCACCGGGGTCCCGCCGGAAGGCCCCGGGCGGCGCCTCGTGGTTCAGCCGGTGTCCCGCTCGTCGATCAGTCGGTGTACCGCTCGTGGTTCAGTCGGAGTCCCGCTCGTCAATCAGTCGGCGAACCGCTTGTCGCTCAGTCGGTGAACCGTGGGAATACCGCCCGCCCCCACCCCGTTGTGGCCCCGCAGGGGGCGCTCGCATCCCCTACGGGATCTGTTCGGCCCGCCCCTAGGGTCCATGGACCTAGGGCATGCCCCCTCACGCCTCCCCCTTACGCCTCTCCCTCACGCCTCCCCGTACGCCTCGCCCTCACCCCTCCCACTGGAACGCCCCAGGATGGGTCTCGTCCCGCACCGCCGTGTACTGCTGACGCACGGCCTGGCCGACCGGCAGTTCCTCGCCCGGTTCGAAGACCTGGCTCGCGGCGGCCGGCCACTGCGGCGGGTCGACCCAGGGGGACCCGCCGCCCGGTGCGGCCGGTGCCCCGGCGGCCGGCGCGAGCGTGCCGTGCGCCACCCCCCACGCCCAGGCCGCCTGCCGGGCCGCGCCCAGCGCCGCGTACTCGGCCGGCTGCGGCACCACGACCTGCACCCCGAACACCGCCGGCGCGACCGTCTGCACCGCGGCCAGTTCCGCCGCCGCACCCAGCAGGAACACCCGGCGCACCGCCACGCCCCGCCCGCGCAGCACGTCCAGCGCGTCGGCGAGCCCGCAGAGCATGCCCTCGACGGCGGCCCGCGCCAGATGCTCCGGCTTCATCGACTCGCGCCGTATCCCGTGCAACGACCCGGCGGTGTGCGGCAGATGAGGCGTCCGCTCGCCCTCCAGATAGGGCAGCAGGACCATGCCGTACGCACCGGGGGACGACTTCAGTGCCAGGTCGGACAGGCCCTGGAGGTCCGTCCCCAGCATCTCCGCGGTGCCCCGCAGCACCCGTACCGCATTGCTGGTGTGCACCACCGGCAGATGCCGTCCGGTGGCGTCGGCGAACGAGGTGATCGTGCCGCTCGGGTCGACCAGCGCCTCGTGATGGATCCCGAACACCGACCCCGAGGCGCCCAGCGACATCACGGCGTCCCCGTCGCCGACGCCCAGCCCGAACGCGGCCGCCATGGTCTCGCCCGTACCGGCCGAGATCAGCAGCCCCTCCGGGGTGAACCCGGCGGTCCCGGAGGGACCCAGCACCTCCGGCAGCCGCACCTGATGGCCCAGCGCCAGCTCGACCAGATCCGGCCGGTACGAGGCGGTCGCCGCCGACCAGTAACCCGTGCCGGAGGCCGCGCCCCGGTCCGTGGTCCGTCGCGCCGGCCGGCCCAGCAGCTGCCAGACCAGCCAGTCGTGCGGCTGCATGAGCTCCGCGACCCGGGCCGCGTGCTCCGGCTCGGTACGCGCCAGCCAGCGCAGCTTGGTCACCGGGTGCGCGGCCTGCGGCACCGCCCCGACGGCCTGCGCCCAGGCGGTGCGGCCACCCAGTGAGTCCAGCAGGTCCGCCGCGGCGCTCTGGGCCCGCTTGTCGTTGCCGACCAGCGCAGGCCGGACGAGATTGCCCTCGGCGTCCAGCGGCAGCAGCCCGTGCTGCTGTGCCGTGACCCCGATGGCCTGTACGCCCTCCAGCAGCCCGTTCCCCGCGGCCTCCCCGAGCGACATCAACCATGCCTGAGGGTCGGCGTCCGGTCCCTTCTCGACCGGGTGCGGGGCATACCCCTGCCTGATGACGGCGCCCGTGTCCGCGTCACAGACGACGATCCGTGTGCTCTCGGACGAACTGTCCAATCCGGCGACTATCCCCATGGCCCCAGATGATGCCCCATGGGACGCATAGGGAAAGAGTCAGGGTTTGCCCCTGGGGGCCGCCGCCCGCTGTCCGCTACGGATCCCGTCGGGGGCCCGCCCCTCAGGTGTTACTGGTGCCCCACTCGTCCTCGTCGGCGGAACGCTGCTCCCGCAGGGAACGCACCCGGTCGCTCACGGACGCCGGAAGCCGGTCCTCCACCTTGGCCGAGACCTTCCCGAACGCCTTGGCCGCCGCGTCCCGACCGGTCAGTGCCACCGACTCGGCACTGTTACGGACCGCCGGATTCTGCGTGACCCGCTGGGCGGCCTTGCGGAGCTGCTCGTACCGTTCCCGGCCGGCCCGTGCGCCGAGCACGTATCCCGTGGCCAGTCCCGCGATGAAAGTGAGCCGGTAGCGCATCGCTCCACCTTTCCCTGTGATCGGTCCCGTCCGATGCCGGTACGCACCGGGATGCCGGGCTGTGCCGCGCGCCTACCCTTCGGGGCCGGAGATCACCCGAGGTGACCTGAGGCGATACCGATTGGCGGAGCACCCCCCTGCTTGCGCTAATGTATGTGTCGCAGCGAGCGCCCGCCGTCCGGAGAACCGGACAGCGACGCATTCGAGGCACACGGAGCAATCCCCTGTAGCTCAATTGGCAGAGCAGCCGGCTGTTAACCGGCAGGTTACTGGTTCGAGTCCAGTCGGGGGAGCTCAATCCCCTGTAGCTCAATTGGCAGAGCATTCGGCTGTTAACCGGAGGGTTACTGGTTCGAGTCCAGTCGGGGGAGCAGATCGAGGAAGGGTCCCGGAAGGGGCCCTTTTTCGTGCGCCGTGGAACCGAAACCCCGGTGGTCGAAGTCCTCTTGGGCGTGCGTGGTCGCGGAACGGCAGCCCTCACGGGCAGCAGATCGTATGAGCGGCTATGCTGCGGCAGACGGCGCGCACAAATGTGCGCGACGCGCCGTGAGGGGGCGGTAGCTCAGCCGGTTAGAGCAGCGGACTCATAATCCGTCGGCCGTGGGTTCGAGTCCCACCCGCCCCACCACAGCACCCAGGGCGAGACCCTCTTCGCCCGGGAGAACGGGTCCACCGCCACGGCGTGGTGGTCCCGTCCCTCGCCCAGACCAAGATCCCGAGTCCCCTACGGGGGCCTGAGGTCCCGTCCGGGCCACGAGGGCCCGGTGCGGCTTCCTGAGCAGGTGCTCGATCTTCCTCACCGGCCGCGGAAGAGAAGTGATCTGCCGCGAGCTGTGCCTCAGCGGCCTTCTGGACGACCTCGATGTCGTTCCCCTGGAGCAGAGAACGGCTCGCGGAGACGCGCCGGAGATCGTGCGGGCGGACCGTTGGCAGGCCGGACGGCTCCACCAGGCGTTCGAAGCGTCGGCTCACCCGGAGGGCGACCCACCGGACACCGCCCGGGTGTCTCGCGTCCGGCCCCGCACCGTGGCCGAAGCTGGGGGGAGAGGGCATGTTTGACCTCACTGGGAGCCGTGCTTACGCTCGAAAGTGACATCTGCTTGAGGTTGCAACGATGTCCGCGCAGCAGGTTTCGAGTCCTGCTATGTCGCCTCCCTACGGTGCGTCAGGGCCTCGCGCGTTCCCGGCGCACGGTGGTGAGGCCAGGGGAACTCACATCGACATGCCGATGCATCGGCAACGCACCAACCCCGAGAGGGGCGATCATGCGCGCGAAGATCAGGTCCCACCGCATAGTCGCGGCACTGTGCACCGTGCCCTTCCTCGTGCTCGCCGGAGCCGGCGCCGCCAGCGCGGTTCCCGCCGCCGCACCGGCGGCCGCACCCACCCACGCCTCCGCCCACGGATGGGGCTGCGACGACGACTGGCGCTGGGGTGGGGACTGCTACGACCACTTCGGCTACGGCCACGGAATCAGCGTCATCATCATCGGCTGACCATCCGAGCCGCTGGACGCCCGAAGACCTCCTACCCCAGGGGGCCGGCCCGCACGGGCCGGCCCCCTGTCGTCGTGCCGGGCCGCCGGACGTTGGGCGACGCGTCCGGGCAGCGCCGATCGCGTTCCGCCCGGCGGCGGCGGACGGGCCCGACGACAGATGGCCTGTTGCAGTCGGTACAGGGAGGCCACCAGCTCATCCACGTCGGTTCGGAGGATGCCGACCTGATGCTGGAGGGAGCCACCTACGCCCAGGGCGACCAAGACGGACGACAGGGGCGTCCAACGGCGACGCCCGCCCCGTTCCTGCCAACGGCGACGCCCGCCCCGTTCCTGCCACGAACCGCCACACGGGTCAGACGGCTGGTGCTGGGCTCCGGCCGGGGGCCGCGGCGGGCGTCAGATGACCGGGGGGCGGCCGAGGCGGGTCATGCGCCAGACGGTGCGCCAGCGCATCGGGCGGCGGGGGCCGCAGGGGGTGCGGACGCCTTCGGTGAAGCCGGCGGCCCAGGCCCGTAGGCCTGCCACCGAGCGGCTGCGGACGGCGGTCAGCGCGGCCCATACGCCGAGGTAGAGCGGCACCAGGGGCGCCGGGAGGTGGCGTTTGGCGAGCCAGACGCGGTTGCGGGCGACCATGCGGTGGAAGACCGCGTGCCGGGTGGGGGAGGTGTACGGGTGCTGCAGCACGATCTCCGGGGCATAGCGGATGTGCCAGCCGTCGTCCAGGGCCCGCCAGGCCAGATCGGTCTCCTCGTGGGCGTAGAAGAAGTCGTCCGGCCAGCCGCCGATGCGGTCCAGCATGCGCAGGGAGAGGGAGTGGCCGCCGCCGAGGAAGGTGGTGACCAGGCCGCCGCGCGCGGGGTCGCCGACCCGTAGGCGGGGGACGTGCCGGCGCTGGGTGCGGCCGCGCTCGTCGGCGATGCGGAAGCTGACGATGCCCAACTTCGGGTCGGCGGCGTGCAGTTCGGTGAGCCGGCGGAAGACGTCGGGGCTGATCAGCAGGCCGTCGTCGTCGAGGTCGACCACCAGGTCGACGTCCCCGAGCTTGCGCAGTTCGTCCAGGGCGACGTTTCTGCCGCCGGCGACGCCGAGGTTCTCGCTCAGTTCGATCCCCACGGCGCCGTGCGGCAGGGGCGGCAGCGGCGAGCCGTTCCCGACGACCACGATGTGGGCCGGCGCGAGGTCCTGCTTGGCGACGGAATCCAGCAGCGCCTGGAGTTCGGCGGGGCGGTTTCCCATGGTGAGGATGGCGACGCCTACGCGCAGATGGGGCACGGGAGGAGGCTCCGTTCTCGGCGGTTCCGCGGAGGCCCCGGCGCTTCGGGGCGTACCGGTGGATCGTTCCGGGGCGGTTCCGGCGGGTCGTTCCGGGCGGTCCGGTGGGGCGTTCCGGGAGGGTTCGGGTGGGGCGTTCCGGGCGAATCGTTCCGGATGCTAGCCGTCGGGCGGGGTGGCTGCGGGCCACGGCACCGGAACGGCGACATTTCGTCCCGGGGAGTGCGGGCGCACGATGGAAGGGGTGGGGAAATCCGGGAACAACCAGGGGGCGGAGGGAGGCAGTCCTCATGATGGAGGTCAAGCCGATCGACAAGCCCGATGAGCGGCGGGACTTTCCCCGGGGCCACCTGGAGGCCCTGCATCTGACCGGCCTGGACTTCGCCGTGGCCACGTTCGAGCCGGGCTGGCGCTGGTCGGAGTCGGTGTCGCCGATCGCCGGGACCGACAGCTGCGAGGTCCACCACAACGGCTTCGTGGTCCAGGGACGGCTGCGCGTGCGGATGAACGACGGCGCGGAGACCGAGATCGGGCCCGGCGACGTCTTCGTCTGCCCGGCCGGTCACGACGCCTGGGTGGTCGGCGACGAACAGGTCGTGGTGTACGACTTCGCGGGCGGTATGGCGAAGGACTATGCGAAGGAGAGTGGGTGAGCCGTCGGATCGGGGTGCGTCGATCCGGTGAGGGGTGAGCTGTTGACGCGGTGGTCCGCCGGCCGGAATTGCCTGGCCCACTTCCTTGCGCCTCTCGGGATGCGGCATTCTGTTTTCACTTGACGGAATGCTTGGGGAGGCTGGGTCAGGCTTATGACCATGAGCGGGAGCAGCGGCGGCGACGGCAGGCATGGGGGCGGGGACTCCGGGATGTCGCGGGAGGAGCTGCGGGCGGCGCTCGATGCGTCCATGGCGCGACTGGCCGGCACCGTCGCGGGGCTGACCGACGAACAGGTCGGTGCGGCGACGCTGATTCCGCCGTGGACCCGGGGGCATGTGCTGACCCATCTGGCGCGGGCCACCGACAGTCTTTGCCGGCTGCTGGAGGGCGCGCGTACGGGCGTGGCGATTCCGCAGTATCCGAGCATGGCGGCCCGTGCGGCCGAGATCGACGCCGGCGCGGACCGCCCGGTTGCCGCGCTGGCCGAAGACCTGGCGGGGAGCGCGGAACGGTTCGCGGAAGCCCTCCGGGCGCTGCCCGAAGCGGCCTGGGAGCGGCGGGTGCGGATGCGTACCGGGGAGACGCGGACGCCGGCCGGCCTGATGGAGACCCGGCTGCGCGAACTGGAGATCCACCACGCCGACCTGGACGCCGGCTACACCTTCGCGGACATCCCGGCGGCCACCACGCGCTGGATCCTGGACGACATCGTCGCGGCCCTCGCCCGCCGGGTAGCGGGCACGGATACGGGGGCGGATTCGGGCGGAGGCCAGGACGTGGGCGGGAAGGCCGCGCCCCGGCCGTCGGCGCCCCGGCCGTCGGCGTCCCGGTCGTCGGCGTCCCGGTCGTCGGCGGTGCGGATCGAGGCGACGGATGCGGACTTCGCCCGCGCCTTCGCCGGCGGCGGCGGTCCGGTCGTGCTGGGCCGATCGGCTGATCTGCTGGCCTGGCTCACCGGGCGCAGCCCGGCCGGGGCGGGGCTGTCCACGGCCGGCGGAGAGGGCGTGCCCTCGCCGCCGTATTGGATATGAGGCCGTCCGTCGGGGAGGGGTGAAACCCGGCAGGTGCCTTTGTCCGTGGATCGGGATGTCTAGGAATGCTCTCGGTGGGCAGGGGAGCGTGGCGGTCCGGCGTACGGAATACGCCGCGGGGCGAATTCGTTCCCGCAGCCGGAGACCGTTGCGAACAGCAGCACATCCTCGACAGAAGCAGGGACATACATGAGCACCGTTGAGCTCACCAAGGAAAACTTCGACGAGATCGTTTCCGGGAACGATTTCGTGCTGATCGACTTCTGGGCCGA
Organism: Streptomyces sp. NPDC059649; assembly: GCF_042734445.1. NCBI lineage: Bacteria > Bacillati > Actinomycetota > Actinomycetes > Kitasatosporales > Streptomycetaceae > Streptomyces > Streptomyces sp. NPDC059649. The sequence continues at coordinate 195,269 of NZ_JBHWDV010000004.1, read as the reverse complement.
GTGGTGCGGCCCCTGCAAGCAGTTCGGCCCGGTCTTCGAGCGCTCTTCGGAGAAGCACGACGACCTGGTCTTCGCCAAGGTCGACACCGAGGCGCAGCCCGAGCTCGCGCAGGCCTTCCAGATCCAGTCCATCCCGACGGTGATGATCGTCCGGGACAACATCGCGGTGTTCGCCCAGCCGGGTGCGCTGCCCGAGGCGGCGCTGGAGGACGTGATCGGCCAGGCCCGCGCGCTGGACATGGACGAGGTCCGGGCATCGGTCGCCGAGGCCCAGCAGAGCGAGCAGGCGCAGGGCGGGACGGGCCAGTAGGCTCGGGGCTCGTGAGCGAGCTACTTCTGGTCCGGCACGGCGAAACCGAGTGGAGCCGGGACGGCCGGCACACCAGTTGGACCGATCTGCCGCTGACCGCCGTCGGCGAGGAGCAGGCCCGCGCACTGCGGCCGCTGCTGTCGGGCCGGAAGATCGCGCAGGTCCACACCAGCCCGATGGTGCGGGCACTGCGCACCGCCGAGCTGGCGGGCCTCCCCGAGCCGCTGGTAGACCCTGACCTGCAGGAATGGGACTACGGCGGCTATGAGGGCGTGGCCACCGCCGACATCCACCGCAGCCGGCCCGGCTGGTACCTCTTCTCCGACGGCGTCGTGCCCGGGCCCGACGGGCATCCCGGCGAGTCGCCCGCGCAGGTCGGTGCGCGCGCAGACCGGGTGCTGACTCGGATCGGCCCGGAGCTGGAGGCCGGCCGGGGCGATGTGGTGCTGGTGGCGCACGCGCACTTCCTGCGGGTGCTGGCCGCCCGCCGGCTCGGGCTGCCGGCCGCGGCGGGCGGGCTGTTCACGTTCGAGACGGGTGCGGTCGGCGTACTGGGCACGGAGCACGACCGGCCGGCCGTGGTGGCGTGGAACACCCGTCATCCGTAACGGCGGGGAGTGGCCGGATCGCGTAGCCCGTCCGGGACTGGTGATCCTGCGCCGCGTCCCGCTGGCGCATCCCTGAGTCCCGTTGGCGCATCCCTGCGTCCCGCTGGCGCAGCCGCGCCTCGCGGCCTCGCGTTCTACGGAGCCATCGGATCCAGGTGCAGCGGCTGCACCTTGCCCTCGATCATCGCGCCCAGTCCCATCACCGCGCAGGTGGCGGGACGGTCCGCGGTGTGCACCGGCATCGAGGTGGCCTGATGGATCATCGGCTCCAGACCGGGGATCATCGCGCTGCCGCCGGCGAGCATGATGCCGCGTTCGCCGAGGTCGGCGACCAGGTCGGGCGGGCAGCGGCGCAGTACGGCACTGATCCCGTCGAGGATCGCGGTCAGCGGGGTGGTGATGGCGTCCCGTACCCGCTCGGTGTCGACGTGCACCGACCGGGCCATCCCGCTCACCACGTCCCGGCCGTGCACCTCGGTGGAGCCGGGGGTGAGCCCGTCGCCACCGGAGAGGATCAGATGCAGCGGGCGTACGGACTGGCCCGCCAGCATCAGTTCGTGATGCAGCCGCAGGTGCTGGACCACCGCGTGGTCGATGGCGTTGCCGCCCACCGGCACGGTCTCCGCGGCCACGATCGAGCCGAGCGAGAGCACCGCCACCTGCGTCGTCCCCGCCCCGCACACCACGATCATGGTCGCCTCCGGCTGCTCCACCGGTAGCCCGCAACCGACGGCGGCCGCCACCAGGGTGTCGACCAGTTCCACCCGGCGCGCGCCCAGCCCGGTGAGCGTCTCGACCGCGGCCCGCTGCGCCAGCGGCTCGCTCCCGTACGGCAGGCAGACCGCGGCCCGCATCGTGGGCCGGCGCCGCCAGGACTTGCGCAACTTGTCGCCGACCAGGGTCCGCAGCAGCCGCTGGGCCATGTCGATGTCGACGACGGTGCCGCCGGAGACCGGGCGCACCACACGGATGTAGTCCGGGGTGCGGCCGTCCATCACCTCCGCCTGGGCGCCGACGGCCAGCAGCGCACCGGTGCGGGTGTTGATGGCGGCGACGGTCGGTTCATCGACCACCAGCCCCTGGTTCTTCACATACACCCTGGTCCGGGCCGCACCGAGGTCGACGGCGGCCGAGCAGCGCCGCAGTTGGGCGAGGCTGATGGTCATGGGTGATTCCTCCCCGATGGGCCGGTATGGACTAAGCGCTCGTACGGCCCGTTCACCGGACCGCTGGGACGGCCCGAATCACACGGACCGCTCGTGCGCCATCCTGCGAGCGCCCGCGCAACTCCGCCCGCCGAGAGCGTCCGGTCGGGGGACGGGCGGGTGCGGAAGGGGGCGATCGGGTGACCGCGGACGGGTGCGCGGGCCGCTCAGTCGACCCGCCGCTGGTACAGCCCCCAGGTGAATTCGGCGACGAGATCCTGGGGCGCGCCGTCGGGCCCGGGGGCCTTACAGGCCAGGCGCCAGCGGGTCGGTGCGCTGCCCTCCATCGGGCGGGCCGGGGGGAAGGCGCGGGCGACCTCGTCGACGGTGCACGACCACGGAGCCAGGTCCGCGGTGGTGCGCAACTCGGGGCCGGCGGCACCGGGCGCGCGGACGAGCCAGGCGTTCCAGACGACGCCCCGGGAGGCGGTGAGCACCTCGAACCGCAGATCGGGCCAGAGCGGAACCGGCCAGAGAAGCGCCTCGCAGGTCAGATCGCCGATGCGACGGGGACCGACGGACTCGGGCGTGCCCAGCAGCGCCCGGTACGGCTGGACGCCGCCCGCCCGCGGGGCATGCATCCGTGCCTGCCAGCGGCGGTTGGCCTCCCGCATCTGCGCCCGCGAGACCCCCAGTTCCCGCAGCGCGTCCTCGACCAGACCGGGGTGGTGGTCGGCCATCCGGCGCAGCAGCACGAGCTGGAAAGCGAGCGGTCCGGGCAGGTCGGAGGGGGTGCCGGGGCCGGTGGGCGGGTCATTGTCAGTGGTGGGGTTCATGATGGACATGGTCGTGGACGACGGGGGCCGCGGGGGGTCCGGGGCGCTCGCCGTCGGGAAGGAACAGCACGGAATTGACGTAGCGGCGGTGCGGGGCGAGGGAGCGCCTCAGCAGGCCGTGTTCGGCGACGTGGGAGGTGCGGGACTGATGGGCGGACAGATCGAAGTCGGCCAGTGGCAGCCAGCGGTCGTGCGGCAGGACCCAGCCGTGATAGCCGCGCGCCGCCGTCCAGTCCAGCACGGGCCGGAGCGGCTGGATCCGGGACTCCAACTCCACGAAGAGCGCGGGGAGTTCCCGCTCTACGGTGCGCGCGGCGCCGCGCAGCACCGCCAGCTCGGCCCCGTCCACGTCGATCTTGATGAGCGTGACGGACGCCAGACCGAGCGCGTCCAGCGGCAGACAGGGCACGTCGAGGGCGGCCGTGTGAAGGTCACGGCGGACGAGCGAGGAGACCCCGCGGTCGCCGCGCCCGTCCGGCGGCAGCCAGAGGGTGGCGCGGCCGGTGTGGTCGGTGGCCGCGGCGGGGAGCACCTCGACATGAGGGGGCGTCACGGCCGCCAGCAGCCGGGCCAGATGGGGCACCGGCTCGAAGGTGACGACCCGGTCCGCGCGCCGGGCCAGCCGCCGGGTCCAGGGGCCGTACCACCCGCCGATGTCGACGGCCGTGCCGCCCGGCGGGCAGAAGTCGCCGAGGCGCCGCAGCTCCGGCTCGAAGCGCGGATAGAGCCCGGCGGCCAGCGCGGACACCAGCCGGGCCGGCAGCCGGGGCGCCAGCCGGGCGGCCAGCGTCACGGCAGCGGCTCCTGGTCCGTGAGGCGGCGCAGCAGACGGGTGTGTTCGGCTTCGGTGACCTGTTCGCCGGAGGAGGGGAGGAGCTGGGGGATGCCGTCGAGGATCGGATAGCGGCGGCGCAACCGGGGGTTGTAGAGGACGTCCTCGGGGGTGAGGAGGGAGAGCGGTCCCTTGTCGAGGGGGCAGACGAGGATCTTGAGCAACGGGTCATCGGGCTTCATGGCTCAACTCCTGGGAGATGGGAGGGCGTTGGGGGGACGCTGGCACGGGCGTCGCTGGTACGAGGGCTCGAGTGCCGCTCGCTGGTACGGCGGCTCAAGTGCGGGTCGTGGGTACGGGGTTCGGGGGCTGGGGGGTGTCATGACGGGGAAGCGCGAGCAGGACGGTTACCGCGACGGCGGTACCGCCCAGCCGCAGCGCGAGCCGTAGCGGATCGGCGGGCAGCGGCTCGCCGAAGGCGACGGTGCCGCAGACGACGGTGAAGACGCAGGTGACGGTGGTGCAGACAGGGACGATCACCGAGGCACGGCAGCGCTGCAGCGCGGTCTGGGAGAGCACCAGACCGGTGGCGCCGGTGAAGAGCAGGAGGTAGGGATACGGCGAACGGAACAGCTGCCCGGCGGCGGCCGGGACGTCATGCGTGGTGAGCAGGCCGGAGACGCCCTTGATGGCCAGTGAGCTGACGCCGTAGAGCAGACCGACGGCCACCCCGTAGGGGACGCCGGCGGTCGGCAGGCGGTGGCGGCGGCGGGCCCGCCGTTCCGCCGAGCGGTAGAGCAGCAGTCCGGCGGCCAGCGACGGTACGGCGATGAGCAGCAGTGTCGCCGGCGGGGCGGTGCGGGCGACGGTCCGTGCGTCCTCGCCGCGGAGGGAGGCGACGACCAGGACGAGCGCGACGAGGATCGCCACGATGCTCTGCCGCTCCCGGCCACTGGTCCGCTCGCCGAGCACGAGCGAGGAGAGGAGCAGCAACAGCACCAGACCCGAGACGAAGATGCCCTGCGCGGCGGCGAGCGGCAGGGTGCGGTAGACGGCCAGCTGGGCGGCGAACCCGGCGGCCAGCGCCAGCGAACCGCCCAGCCACAGCGGACTGGACAGGAGGTGACCGACGACCCGGGCGGGCTGCCGGGTGCTCAGTGCGGGCAGCGCCGCCAGCGCCCGTTTCTCCAGCACGAAACCGGTGCTGTAGAGGACGTTGGCGAGCAGCGCGGACGCCACGCCCCACCACGGCATCGCGCTACTCCCTTCTCCGGCGGGCATGCGCGAGCAGGATCGAGGCCAGCGACGGGAGATGACACGCGGCCCGGTCCAGGGGGCGCAGCGGGCGCGGTACGTCGTGGTACGGCGCACCGGCGATCCGTACGACCTCGAAGCCGGACGCGGCCAGGAAGCCACGCAGTGCGCGGGCGGTGTAGAGGCGCAGATGACCGACGACCTGGGTGCCGGGCCGGCCGTGGATCCGGCGCATGCTCACCTCGGAGAAGACGGGCTGGACCCCGGCGAGCAGGAGCCCGCGGTTGTACCAGGCGGCGAGATTGGGGGTGGAGAGCATCAGATGACCGCCGGGGCGCAGTACCCGGTGCAGCTCGTCCAGTGCGGCATCGGGGTCGACGAGGTGCTCGACGACCTCGCTGAAGAGCACGGCGTCGGCGGAGCCGGTCGCGAACGGCAGCCCGCCATCGGTGAGTTCGCCGCGTACGACATACGGAATACGGGCCTGGGCGCGGCGCAGCGCGTCCTGTGACCAGTCGACGCCGATGAGGCGATGACCGGCCAGGACCTCCGCCGCGGTGGCTGCCGCGGTGCCGTCGCCGCAGCCGATGTCCAGCACGGTGGCGGCCGGCGCCCCGGACCGTACGGGCCCCAGGGCGCGTGCCAGCAACCGCGCCTGCCGCCGACTGCGCCCGGCCCCGGACGCCACCGGCACGGCGGGATCTTCGTAGAAGTCCCGCAGGCTGCTGGTTGCTGCGGCCGGGCTCATCGGGCGCCCCCGTCGGCCGAGGGCGCGGGCGGCGGCCCGGCGGGTGGCGGTGGAGCTGACGGTGGTGCGGCGGGTTGCGGTGGGGTTGCTGGTGGTGTGGCGGGTGGCGGTGGAGCTGACCGTGGTGCGGCGGGTGAGGGTGGCGTCGCCGGTGGCGTGGAGGGTGACGGTGGCGCTGCTGGTGGTGCGACGGGTGGCGGTGGAGCCGCCGGTGGTGCGGCGGGCGGCGGAGGGGACAGGGGTGGGGTGGAGCTGGGGGGTGGTGGTGGCGGGGTGGGTGGGCTTGGGGGAGGGGGAGGGGGCCCAGGGACCGTCGTGGCTCCCGGCCAGGCCGTTGCGGCGAGGGAGGTGCGGAAGAGGGTGGCGAGGTGGGCGCCGGCGTCCTCGTCGAGCAGTGCGCGGGACCAGCGGAGGGCGAGCTGGATGCGGTCGCCGACCGAGACGGTGGTGACGGTGACTCCGCGCGGCATGCGGGCCGGGGCGGAGAACCACACCGCGGTCGGCCGGCCGGCCTCGCCGAAGTCCAACGGGTAGGGCAGCCGCCCGATGTTGGAGAGCAGGGTCGTGGTGGTCCAGGGCGCGGCGGCGCGGCGCAGCGCACGGGTGACCGCGCCGCGTACGCCCACGGGCAGCACCGGTGCGGTCAGTACCGTCCCGGCGAGGCCGAGCGGGGGGCCGGGCGGCGCCGCCTTGAGCGCACGGGTGCGTGCGGCCGTTCGCCGCAGCAGCCGGGCCACCGCGTCCGGGTCGGGCGGCTCGGCGCTGAGCAGTGCCGCCTCCTCGCGTTCCTCGGGGCCGAAGCCGACCGGGACCAGCCGGGTGCCGTTGCCGATGGGCATCTCGGCGCCGCGCGGCCGGTCGTCCATGGGCATGGTGACGACGACGGGTGCCGGGCGGGCGCCGTGCAGCCGGTTCCAGCGCGCCACCATCAGGCAGGTGGCGACGAGGAGTTGGTCGTTGACGGTGTACGGCGACCGGCCGCCGGTGCGGGGTGGCCGGGCCGGGACGGGCAGTTCGGTGAGCAGCATGCCGTTGCCCTTGGCCTTGGCGCTGTCCTTGCCCTTGCCCTTGCTCTCGCCGTTGCCCTTGCCGGGACCAGACACCTTGTCCTCGCCGCTGCCCCGGTGGTCGGCGGCGATACGGGCCGGTCGGGCGAAGCGGGACCTGGCGCCGCGCGGCCGGCCGCCGTCCTGCCCGCTCGCCGGAGAGATACCTGGCCCACCCACCGGGCCGCCAACAGCACCTGCCCCTGCCCCTGGCCCTCCCCCTGATCCTCCTCCTGCCGCTGTTCCCGCACTTGCCCCTGCCCCCGTACTTCCACCCGCGCCTGCTCCTGCCCCGGCGCCCGCCCCCGCGTAGAGCTCCGCCGTGGTGGCCAGGACGCGGAGGCAGGCCGGGCCGTCCAGGGCGGTGTGGTTGAGGGTGAGCAGCAGGACGGTGCCGCCGTCCGGCTCCGCGGGTCCGAGGATCTCCAGGCGTACGGGTGGTGAGCAGTCCAGTGGCGGGCAGTCGGTCAGGGCCCGTTCCCTCGCCCGTAGGAGGGCATCGGGGCCGGGGGGCGGGACGACCACCGGGTCCCGGTCGGGGCCGGCGGTGAGGTGCCAGGCGTAGGAGCGGTGCCACCAGCGCGTCGGTGCCTGCCGCATCAGGATGCGCGGATGCCGGGTGAGTGCCTGGTGGAAGGCGGTGCGCAGCCGGGTGGCGTCCACCCGCCCGGGCAACTGCACCTCGATGTGCACGGTCTCGGGTTCGTCGTCCTCCAGGCAGTGCCGGGCGATCTCGTCGACGGCGGGGAACGGAACCCGGCCGAGGGCCGGTTGACGGCCAGCGACCTCACCGGGCTCACCGACCTCACCAACCTCATCAACCTCACCGGGTCCACCGGGGCTACCGGTCCCACCGGGGCTACCGGCGCTCCCAGGACCTCCAGGGCCCCCAGAACCCCCAGGACCCCCAGGAACCCCAGGACCCCCAGGACCCCCGGACCCCCCGGAACCCCCCTGTGGTGTCGGGGCGCCGGTCGTCGGATGCAATGCGGTCATCGGGCAGAGTCCTCCCCCTCGTCTGACACCTGCTCGTCTGACACCAGGCCGTCTGACACCTGGCCGTTTGTACGGGACGGCGACCACAGGGACGGCGACCACGGGGCCGGCGACCACGGCGACGGCGATGACGGCGATGACGGCGCCGACGGGGACGGCCCCGACGGGGTCGCCGCCGACCGGATGGCCCCCGACCGGATGGCCGGCACCGGCACCGTCACCACCGCCGCCGCCAACGCCAGCAGTGCCAGCGCCTGGGCGGCGGCGCCGAACGCGCCCCGGCCGGTGGCGACCGGCTCGCCCGCGCCCACCGCCGCGATGACTCCGGCGCCCGTCATCGCCACCAGTGCGAGCGGCCCGAGCAACGCTGGCCGGAAGCGGGCCGCCAGCGCCAGGAGCGGCACGATCACCGCGTACGGACCGGCGGCCAGCGCCATCACCCCGGTCAGCGCCACGACCCCGAGCAGCCACGACGGCGCGGGCGGAGCGGGAGGAGCGGGAGGATCGGCAGGCTGCGCGGTCTGCGACTTCCTGGGGCTCACCAGCGCGCCCACCGCCAGCAGTGCGACGGCCGCCGCGCCGCCGATCAGCCCCGCGTCATAGAGGCCGGCGGGTGCGTAGGTGAGCTCGATGGTGCCGCCCGTGCCGGCCGGTACGAGGAAGCCCTGCTGCCAGCCGTCCAGCCGCAGCGGGGTGAGCCGGTGGCCGTTGAGGGTGGCCTGCCAGCCGTCGTTGGCGTTCTCGTACATCTGCAGATAGACGGCCTGACCTGGAGCGATGCGGACGGTGCGCCGGTCCCCCGACCAGTCCTGCGCGGCGGCCGTGCGTTCCCGTCCGGCCACCCGGGTACCGGCCACCCCACCCCTCCCCAACGTCACGTCCGTCAGCGCCAGCGGCCCCTGGTCCCCCGCCTCCACCCGGTGGCGTCCCGCGGCCAGCTCCAGTCGCCCGTCGCGCGCCTCACCGGCGCACAACTGCACCGGTACGGGCCGTCGTTCGGTCAGGTCACGGACGTATCCGGAGGCCTTGGTGGCGTGCAGGACGCCGTCGACGGCGAGCATCGGGCCCTGGCCGCAGCCGAGCGAGAAGCGTGCGCCGGCCGGTGGCCGGGGGGTGCGGTACGCGTCCAGAGCCGGGAGGTAGACCTCGCTGAGGCCGACCGGGAGTTGCAGGGCCTGTCCGGCGACCGGGTTGTGGAGTGTCAGCTCCTTCACCCGGCTGATGGTGATGTCGAGGCGGTCGGTGGTGATCGGGTCGAAGCGGGCCTGGCCGTTCTCGTCGACGCCCGCGGTGGCCGCCCCGTCCGGGGAGTTGATCAGGATCTGTTCCGGCCGGGTGGAGATCCCGCCGGCCGCGGCCAGCACGATCTGGTCGATCTTCTTCTTGCCCGGCCAGCGCAGGTGCAGGGTCGGTTTGTCGCCGGCGATCCATGCGGTGGTCAGGTCGCCGTCGACGAGGTTGCGGGGGCTGAGCGACTGGCCGAAGCCGAAGCTGGTGGAGTCGGCGGTGGCGGTGATCCGGTCCTTCTGCTCCGGGGCGATGCGGTCCAGCAGCGTGTCGAGTTCGGGGCCGGGCACGGGCAGTGCGGTGCCGGAGACCGCGTAGGGCGCGGGCGAACCGGTGCGGAACTGGCGGTGCAGCCCGACCTCGGCGGAGACCGGCGACAGTCCGCCCGGGTCGCTGCCGCGGTGCAGCGAGATCGTCTCGGCCGGGGCGTCGGATCGCTGGGCGTCGGTGGGGAGTTGCAGCAGCCGGGTCACCTGTACGCCCGGCACGCCGATCTCGGCGAAGCCGGCGCCGGAGAGCCCGGCGCGGGGTGTCTGGGAGCCGAGGATCGTCAGCTTCAGCCATTTCGCCGGTCCTGCCGGGGCCTTGACCTGCTGTTGCGTCCCGTCGGGCCGGAGCGGGCCGTCGGTGCTGCCGCGGTCGGTCGCGATCCGTACGGAGGTCGGGGCGGCGCGCAGGCCGTCCCCGCGCAGGGGGGTGAGGGACAGGGTGGCCGGGAGGGTGGTGGGCCGGGTGAAGGTGATCTTGATCCATTGGCCGACCGGGTCGCCGGCGCTGCCCTCCGCCCAGGCGGTGTCAGGGTTGCCGTCGAAGGCGTTGACCGGGTCGTACTGCGGAAGGTGGAACAGCCAGTTGCCGCTGGTCGAGGCGGTGACCGAGGCGGCGCCGCGGAGCACCGCGGTGGTCTGGTGGCCGATGCCGGTGGTCGGCAGGATCTGCCGGGGCGGCCGGCCGGGGTCCTGCAGGCTGTCGGGGTGGTTGGTCTCCGTGGCGGTGTACGTGTACGACGTGTTGCTGTTGACGAGTCCGAAGCGGGTGTCGGCGCGCCGCAGTCCGTCGGCGGTCAGCTGGAGCGGCGGCGTGCCGAGCCCGGGGTGGTTGTCGCCGGTGAGCACGGTGGGCCGGCGGCGCAGTGCGGGGTCGGCGGACAGCTGGAGGAGGGCTTCCGGGCCGCCGCTGAGCTGGGCGGTGTCCGCGACGGCCCGGGCGGTGACCGGCCCGGGGGCGGGGATGTCGGTCGGCCGGTAGATCTCCACGGCGCGTTGGCGCGGATAGAGGCCCTGGATCTGCAGCGGTGCCTCGGCGGGGATCCGGCCGCCGGTGGTCAGCGGGCCGAAGGCGGCCGCCCGGCGGTAGCCGGAGGCCTCCAGGGTCCGTTTGACGGTCTGCGGCGGGACGTAGCCGATCTGGTCCGGGTCGAGGTCGTTGCGGACGACGACGTCGTGCAGTCCGGCGCGGTGCAGGTAGTCGCGCAGGCCGGGGACCTCGGCGCCGGTCAGCAGGGCCTGTTCGACGGCGTCCAGGGCGCGCCGGGCGCCGGGGGTGCCGAACGGCACGAAGTCCCGTTGCGCCCAGGGGGATCGGGCCAGGACGTCGAGGGGTTCGTCGATGGGGGAGCCCCAGGTGTAGATGCCGTGCGCGGTGGCGGGGACCACCAGGGCACGGCTGTGCGGGGAGTGCGCTTTCAGCCACTGCCCGGTCTGCGTCCAGTAGGCGGGCAACGTCGTGAAGGCGCCCGGCTGGAGGACGGTCCCGGTGAGGAACGGCAGGGCGAGCGCGGACAGGACCAGGAGCGCGGTCAGCAGCGGCAGCCGCCGGCGGGCGGGGACCCGGCGGGTGGCGTGCCGTCCGCCGGCGGCCGCGAGCAGATGCGCCAGGCCCAGGGTGAGCGCGAGCGCCAGACCGGGGGTGAACTTGTAGATGTTGCGGAACGGGCGCAGCCAGCCGTTCAGCCAGTCCTGCCACAGGCCGTGCAGCGGCCCGCCGAGTGCGCCGCCGTATCCGGCCAGTGCGATCAGTGCGACGGACAGCACGGTCAGCAGCAGCCAGCGTCGCTCGGGCAGATCGCGGCGGGCCAGGCCGGCCAGGCCGAGGCCCGCGGCCAGCGCCGAGCCGAGCACCGCGTACGGCCTGGCGGTCAGCGTCCAGCCGGCCGGCAACCACGGTTCGCCGAAGTTCAGATAGCCGACCCAGTTGCCGGCGCCGCGCAGCAGTTCGGTGGCGGACATGGTGCTGGTGGTGGTGTCGGCCTGTTCGATGAACGGCATGAAGTTCTCGCCGTGGATGCCCAGCAGGAGCAGCGGCACCACCCACCACGCGGTGGCCAGGACGACCCCGGGCAGCCACCAGGCGAGCAGCCGGGTCCGGCGCGGTCCGGTGCGGGAGAGCAGATACAGCCCGGCGGGCAGCAGCGAGGCCAGCGTGGACGCCGCGTTGACGCCGCCCATGAACGGGATCAGCAGCGCCGACCGGGCGGCCGCGATCCGCGGGCTGACCTGCGGGTTCGTCAGCGGCAGCAGGACCCACGGCAGCATCGCCCCGGGCAGCGCGGCGGCGGAGGTGGAACCGATGACGAGGGTGAAGGTGGGCCACAGCGCGTAACAGGCCGCGGACAGCAGGCGGGAGGCCGGGGAGCCGTACCGCAGCCGTTCGGCCAGCCGGAGGGCGCCCCAGAACGCGGCCGTGACGATCAGGGACATCCACAGCCGTTCGGCCAGCCACACCGGTAGGTGGGCGAGGTGGGTCAGGCCGTAGTACGGGAGGGCCGGGAAGGCGTAGCCGATGTACTGGTCGGCGAGGCCGCCGAAGCCGGCCCGGTCGTGCCACAACTGCCCGAGGTCACCGAGGAATTGCCAGGGGTCGGTGGTGACCCCCAGTTTCGTCTCGAACGTCATCCTGCCGGGCGCGGGCGCGAGGAAGCCGGCCAGGGTGAGCGCCCAGAAGGCGAGCAGCCAGCGGCGGGACCGAGGCCGCCCGGGCGACGGGGCCGGGACGGGCGCGGTCCGGCCGCCGGCGTCGGGCGACCCCGGGGACGGGGAGGGCCTGAGGGTCTGGGTCATGGCAACCGCCGCAGGATGAGGAGGAGGTTCCAGGTGGCGACCTCCCGGAGACCCGGGAGACGGGGGATGGCCTCGGCGAGGAACGGCGCGTAGCGGGAGCGTGCGCTGACGATGGCGATGTCGTCCCGGGCCCGCACCTGGCGCAGGGTGCGGCCGATGTGCACCGCGAACAGGTTGACGCCCAGGGTGTGTTTGGCCGGTCTGCCGGTGCGCCGCCGGTAGCGGCCGCGGGCCCGTTCGGCGCCCAGGTAGTGCCAGGGCGCCATTTCGTGGCCGCCCCAGGGGGAGAGCCAGTTGGTGAAGGCGACGTAGACGAGTCCACCGGGGCGGGTGACCCGGATCAGTTCGCTGAGGAAGGTCTGCGGGTCGGCGACGTGCTCCAGGACGTTCGAGGAGAAGCAGACGTCGGCGGCGCCGTCGGCGAGCGGCAGCAGGTAGCCGTCGGCGATCACCGCGCCCTCGGGCCGCCGCCCGCGGGCGGTCAGTTCGGCCGGATCGGGCTCGAAGAGGTAGCCGTGGGCGCCGCGCCGCCGGAACTCCTCGGTGAAGTGGCCGCAGCCGCCGCCGACGTCGGCGACCACCGCGCCGTTCAGCGGCAGATGGCGTTCGACCTGGTCGGCGGCGTCGCGGGCGAGCAGCCGGTAGCAGTGCTCGGGATCGTCCTGCTCCCGCAGGAAGGCTCGGAACAGGGCCCAGGACCGGCGCAGTGAGGGGTCGCGCACGGGGGCCTCACCGCCCGGGGGACGCGTCGCGGAAGGCCTCCGCGGCGACCGCACGGAAGCTGCGGACGGTACGGCTCCACCGGAAGCGGCCGGCGCGCGCCTCCGCGGCCAGCCCCAGGGCGGTACGGCGCCGCTCGCTCAGCCCGAGGGCGCACCAGTGCGCGGCGAAGGCGCTCTCCCCGCGGGCGAGCAGACCGGTGACGCCGTCCTGGACGGAATCGCGCAGTCCGGGGATGTCGAAGCCGAGGGCCGGGGTGCGCCGGGCGGCCGCCTCCATGACCACCAGGCCCCACCCCTCGACCAGCGAGGGGTGCAGCAACAGCCAGGCGGAGCAGAGCAGTTCGTGTTTGCGCCGTTCGGAGATCCGGCCGGTGAAGGTGACGCCGGGCCCGGCCAGTGCGGTCAGCCGGGCGCGTTCCGGGCCGTCACCGACGATCACCAGCCGGCCGCCGGTCACCGGCCGGACCCGCTCCCACAGCCGCAGCAGCAGATCGATCCGCTTGTACTCCACGAGCCGGCCCATGGCCAGGAAGAGCGGTTCGGGCGCCTTCGGGACCAGCGGGCCCGGTTCCTCCACGCCGTTGTGCACCAGCCGGATCCGCTCCGGGGCCACGCCGAGGTCGTGCAGTGCGGCCGCGGTCGAGCCGGACACCGCGACCATCAGGTTGCGGCGGTGCGCCCCGGCCAGTGCCCAGTGCTCCAGTTGGCGGCCCAGCCGGGCGGCCGGCCCCGGGTAGCGCATCCGCCACAGGTCCGTGTGGACGTGGTTGACCAGGCACAGCGTCGGTCCGCGGTGCCACAGCGGGGCCAGGTACGGCATGCCGTTGCAGACCTCGACCAGCAGGTCGCAGCCGCCGACCCGGCGCTCCAGGTGGCGCGGTGCGCGCAGGAAGTGGCCGGCGTCGCCGCCCGCGGACACCACCCGGTAGTCCCGGTCGGCAGCGGGCCCGCCGCACACCAGGGTGACCTGATGGCCGTGCGCGGTCAGGCCCTCGGCGATCCGGTCCACCAGCAGCTCGGAGCCGCCGGCGGCCGGGTTGCCCAGGTCGCGGCGGGCGAGGAAGACGATCCGGCGGGGGAGCGGGGGCGGGCCGCCGGCGGGGGGACCGGCGGCCGCGGGCGGGGTGAGCGGCGGTGCGGGGCGGGCCGGGGGAGCGGGCCGTACGTCTGGGGGCATGGGCGGATCCAACTCGTCTCAGGGTGCGGTACCGGGGGTGGGGGGACGTACTGCGTGCTGAGTCGTGCGGCCGTGCTGCGCCATGGGGTGGACAGTTTTGGGCCGGGCCCCCGGGTGCGGCTACTCACCGGGGTGACAAAATCGGCGCCTCTCTGAACTGACGGTTCATCACTTCACGCAGGACCGTGGGGAGTTGTCGGCCGGCCGGCCCGCCCACCGTCACCCGCCGTCCGTGCGCCGGCCCGGCCCGTCACACCCCGTCCGTACCCCGCCGTCCCCGCGCCACCCAGATCGCCCCGGCCGCCGTCAGCAGCCCGCCCGCGATCGCGGCGCCCACCGGCAGCGTCCGGCCGACCAGCGCCAGCCTGCCGCTGTCCGCCTCCGCCAGCCGCAGCTGCGCCCGCCGCGTCGCCGGTGTGAAGCGCAGCCGCTCGCCGTGCAGCAGGGTCACCGCGTCGCGCCGGCCGCCGGGCGCCCGCAACGTCTTGACCGGCGAGATCACCGCATCCACGATCCGGCCGGTGCGCTGCTCGGCGACCAGCTCGATACCGGAGTTGGCGTACCACTCCTCGGCCTGGATCTGGCCCTGCCGCGGCCGCCCGACCAGCCGCCCGGGGACCTGCCGGCTGCCGGTCCGGGTGGCCGGCACGGTCCCGGTGAAGCGGTAGAGGACGAGCCCTTCGGCCCGCTGCTCGCCGGCGAAGCGGAGCGGGACGGCGGCGCCCAGCGTGTTGTCCCACCAGCGGTATCCGGTCCGCCGCAGATCGAAGGGGAACTTCAGGTAGGCCTCGCCGTCGAAGCGGGTCGGGGCCTCGCCGCAGCAGTGCACCGGGGCGTTGCTGCGCCGGTCGGTGACCCAGCGCTCGGTGGTCCACTGGAACGCCCTGCGCGGATCCGCCAGGGCCAGCGTCTTCGGGGTGTCGACCGTGGTGGAGACGTCCCACACGGCCCGCCCGCTCTTCTCGCTCGCCGCGACGTCGCCCAGGACGTGCCGGGTGAGGGTGAGGCGCTGCCGGTGCCTGGTGCGCAGGGCGTCGGTGTCGAAGTAGCTGCCGGCGCCGGTGAAGACGGTGGTGACATCGACGTCGACCGGGGTGACCTTCGCGCGCGGCGTGACGTACCAGGTCAGCAGGGGGGCGAGGACGAGCAGGAAGACGCCGAGGCCGAGCAGGGCCAGGGACATCGGGGCGGCGGTGCGGGCGCCGGTGACCGTGGTGGCGGGGGCCGGTGGCGGGCCGGAAACGGAGGTGAGGGAAGGCATACGGGCACTCCTGGAAGCGGTGGGGGATCACGCTCTGGTGCACGTGCGGAGGGGCGGGCGGCCGTCCGGGGAAACGCGTCGGACGGGGCGGGCGCCCATGGGCCGGGAACGTAAGCGACTCTTGACAGACCGTCAATGCCCTTCCACACTCGGCAGTCACCACGACCGAGTGGTGCCGCGCTGTGGGACGCGGCACGAGCCGGCCCCCGAATCCGTACGCCCCGGGGCCGCGCCGTGTGCCGTACCGACCCGACGGAGACCGGTGAGGTCTCCGGTCCCGACGAAGGGCTCGCCGCGCCATGCACCGGATGCTCGCCGCCGCACTGACCGCGCTGCTCGCCGCCGCCCTGGCCGTCGGCGCCGCGCTCGGCATCGTCGCGGCCCTCGACGCCACCCCCGAACAACCCAATGTGCCGCTGGTGAGCTTCGACCGGGCCGGCGGGTAGGCGGACGGTATGCGCAGTGCGCACGGCCGCGGCGTACGAAGGAGGTCCTCGGGATGGTGACCGCCGTCCGCTCGGCCTGGCGGGACGTCCCGCCCTACCAGGTACGGCAGTTCGCCACCCTGGCGCTGGCGGAGGTGCCCACGCTGGCCCAGGACATCCTGCGCGAGATCCGCCACGAGTACCCCCAACTCCCGCTGGTTCCGGACGAGTTCGGGGAGCCTCGGGCGCTGGTCGGTATCCGCCAGTCGCTGGAGCACTTCGTCACACACCTGACCACGGGCCTGGACCGGCCGCACGTCCACCCGCGGGTCTTCCAGGAGTTCGGCCGCGGCGAGGGCCTCCAGGGCCGCAGCCTGGACGCGCTGCAGGCCATCTACCGGCTCGGCGTACGGCTGGCCTGGCGGCGGCTCGCCGAGATCGGCCAGCAGGTCGCCATCCCCGCCCCGGCGATGTACGAGCTCGCCGAGTCCGGCTTCGAGTACCTCGACGGGCTGGTCGCCGCGTCCGTCCGCGGCTACGCCGAGGCCGCCGCCCGCCAGGCCGGGGAGCGGCTGCGGCAGCAACGCCGTCTGATGGAGCAGCTGTTCGGCCTCACGGCCACCCGTACCCGACGCGGCGGGAGCGGAACCGGAACGGCCGGTCCCGGGGCGGTCGGAGCGGCCGGCGGGGTGCCGCCGGCGCTCGTCGAACGCGCCGCCCGGATCGGCTGGCCGCTGCCCGAACGCGTCGCGGTCGCCGTGCTGCTGCGCCCGGACCGGGCGGCGGTCGCCCCCGCGGTCGCCCCGGACGTCCTGCTGGACATGGAGTGCGAACGGCCGCGGATGGTGGTGCCGGAACCGGACGCCCCGGGCCGGCGCGAGCTGCTGGGCCGGGCCGCGGCCGGCTGGTCGGGCGCGCTCGGCCCGGTCGTCCCCCTGACGGCCGCCGCGAAATCGCTGCGCTGGGCCGGGGCCGCGGCGGATCTCGTCGAGCGCGGACTGCTGCCGGCCGGCGAACTGCTGCAGTGCACCGAACACACCGAGGCACTGGTCCTGCTGCCGCCCGAGGAGCTGATCGACGACCTCACCCGCCGCCGCCTCGCGCCCCTGGACGGCTGCGGGCCGACCCACGGGCGGCGGCTCGCGGAGACCCTGCTGGCCTGGCTGGAAACCCGCGGCGGCGCACCGGAGATCGCCGCCCGGCTCGGCGTCCACCCCCAGACCGTCCGCTACCGGCTGCGCCAGATACGGGAGTTATGGGGCCCGGAGATGGACGACCCGGACCGCCGCTTCGAACTGGAGCTGGTGTTACGGGCCCGACGGCTCCGCGGGGAACTCAACTGAGCCAGGGATGTTTCCCGGTCATCCCGGCAGGCGCCCCGGTCCGGCTCCGCCCTCGACCAGTACCGCCATGCCGTCCAGGAGACGCGCCAGACCGAACTCGAACAGCGTCTCGTGGTTGAAGGAGTCCTCCGGGGAGCCGGAAATCGCCGCGTACATGGGGTACGCACCGGACTGGAGGATGCCCTCGAACTCCGGCTCCAGCGCGGCCATCCACTGGTCCTGGTCCATCCCGGTCTCCTGCTCGGCCTCCAGGTCCTCCTCGAAACCGGCGGCGGTGGACATCACGAAACCCACCAGCGTCACGGCCATGTGGAGCTGCGTCACCGGGGTCATCCCCTCGACCCGCCCCACGGTCCACTCGATCAGCGCCATCGCCCGCGGCATCGGCTGCGGACGGCTGATCGACAGGTACTTCGCCAGCCACGGGTGCCGGCGGTAGAGCGCCCACTGCAGCCGCGCCCCGGCCTCCATCCGCTCGCGCCAGCCGTCCGGCGCCGGATCGGGAAGTTCCACCTCCGCGAACACGGCGTCCGCCATCAGCAGTTCCAGCTCGTCCTTGCCGGCCACATGGCGATAGAGCGCCATCGACGACACCCCGAACTCGGCGGCGACCCGGCGCATCGACAGCGCCCGCAGCCCCTCGGCGTCGGCGACCTTGATCCCGGCCCGGACGATCCGGTCCTGGGTCAGCCCGCCGTCCGCCTCGCGCGCCCGCCGCTCCCGCGGGGCCGGACCGCGGGCCGTCCGCTGCGGCGGCCGCGGCTCGGCCACGACCGTCCCCACGCCCGGCACCACCCGGACGACCCCCTCCTGACGCAGCGTCGTCAGCACCTTCGTGGCGGTGGCCATCGCCACCCCCCACTCCTGGGTGATCCGCCGGGTCGACGGCACCCGGTCGCCGGGCGCCAGTTCACCGGCGTCGATGCGGCGCCGGATCTCCTCGACGATCCGGCGGTAGGGCGGTGCGCCGGTCTGCGCCACGGGACGCCTCCTCCGTAGTAGTGCCGTGTCGGTGCCGAATCAGCGCCGCATCGGTGCCATCAGTGCCGTACTAGTGCACCAGCTCTCTTGACTGCCGCCGACGGTAGCAGCGCGAGGCACCCACCAGCCCCTACCTGCGGCGCTTTGGTTCCGCGCACTAGGTAGGTGCACTAGTGTGATGCACCTCCAATTCCCTTGTTGCGCTTACTGTTTGCACCGTAAGCCGCGCCTGCTTACCTTGTCACGCATGACGTTTACCTCGTACACACCCGCCACCCCCACTCCCGAGCCGCGGGCCGGCCGCCGGGAGTGGATCGCCCTCGCCGTCCTCCTGCTGCCCTGCCTCCTGGTCTCCATGGACGTCTCGGTGCTCTACTTCGCCGTGCCGTTCCTGACCGCGCAGCTGGAACCCAGCAGCGTCCAACAGCTGTGGATCCTGGACGTCTACGGATTCGTCCTGGCCGGCCTGCTCATCACCATGGGCGCGCTGGGAGACCGCATCGGCCGCCGCCGGCTGCTGCTGTTCGGCGCGCTGCTCTTCGCCCTCGCCTCCGGGGTCGCGGCCTACGCACGCAGCGCCGACATGCTCATCGCCGCACGGGCGTTCCTCGGCATCGGCGGCGCGACCCTGATGCCCTCCACCCTGGCGCTGATCCGCAACCTCTTCCACGACGCCAAGCAGCGCGGCAAGGCCATCGCCATCTGGTCGGCCGCGACCATGGGCGGCATCGCGGTCGGGCCGGTGCTCAGCGGACTGCTGCTGGAGCACTTCTGGTGGGGCTCGGTGTTCCTGGTCAACACCCCGGCGATGGTGCTGCTGCTGGTCTGCGGACCGCTGCTGCTCCCGGAGTTCAAGAACCCGAAGGCCGGCCGCTTCGACCTGCCCGGCTCGCTGCTCTCCCTGCTCGCCATGCTGCCGATCGTCTACGGCATCAAGGAGATGGCCCGCAACGGCGTCTCCGTCCTGCCCGTCCTCGCCCTCGTCGTCGGCCTGCTGGCCGCCGCGGGCTTCGTCGTCCGCCAGCGCACCGCCCGCCACCCCATGCTCGACCTGGAACTCTTCCGGCACCGCGGGTTCAGCGTCTCGGTGCTGATGAACCTGCTGGCGATGTTCGCGATCGTCGGCTGTGCGGTCTTCTTCACCCAGTACCTGCAGACCGTACGGGGCATGAGCCCCCTGGAGGCCGCGCTCTGGAACCTGCTGCCGACCCTCGCCGTGGGCGGTATGACCGCGGTGGCCACGGCGCTCGCCCAGCGGATGGACCGGGCGCGGGTCATCGCCATCGGATTCGTCCTCGCCGCCGGCGGCTTCGTCTGGCTCTCCTGGGTGGAGCCGGGCTCGGCGCTCTGGTACCTCCTGGTCGCCTCGTCGGTCTACGCCTCGGGCCTGGTGATGGTGGCGTCGCTCGGCAACGAACTGGCCCTCGGCGCGGCGCCCCCGGAGCGCGCGGGCTCCGCCTCGGCCGTACTGGAGTCCGGCACGGAACTGGGCGGCGCGCTGGGCATGGCGATCCTGGGCAGCATCGGCAGCGCCGTCTACCGCGGCCACATGGACGACGCCCTGCCGTCCGGCCTCCCCCAGGGGGCGGCCGATGCCGCACGGGAGACGCTGGCCGGCGCCGCCGCGGTGGCCGCACACCTCCCGGCGCAGGCCGGCCGGGCGGTGCTGACCGCGTCCCGCGCGGCCTTCACCGACGGGATGCAGACGGCCGTGCTGAGCGCCGCGGGCCTGATGCTCTGCGCCGCCGTACTGGCCGTGGCCCTGCTGCGCGGCGTCGGCCCGAGCGGACCGGAGGGCTCCGGTCCGGTCGATGCCTCGGCGGCCCCCGACGCCCCTCAGGGGCGGCCGACCGAAGTCCCCGGGGCGGTCAGCTGAAGTCGAACTCGCCGGTGCGGGTCCGCTTGAGCTCGAAGAACTTGTCGTAACCGGCGAGGAGGCGGGCGCCGTCGAAGACCCGCACCGCGTCCTCGCCGCGCGGGATCGCCATCAGCACCGGCCCGAAGAACGCCACCCCGTCGAGGTGGATCGTGGGCGTCCCGACGTCCTCGCCGACCGGGTCCATGCCCTCGTGGTGGCTCTTGCGCAGCGCATCGTCGTACGCGTCGCTCCCGGCGGCACGGGCCAGCTCGGCCGGCAGCCCGACCTCGGCGAGCGCCTCCTCGATGACGGTCGCGGTGTCCTCGCGGCCGTTGTTGTGGATACGGGTGCCCAGCGCGGTGTAGAGGTCGCGCAGTACGCCCTCGCCGTGCTCCTGGGCCGCCGCGATGCACACCCGCACCGGGCCCCAACCGGAGTCCAGCAGCTCGCGGTACTTCTCGGGGAGGTCCGCGCGGCCCTCGTTGAGCACGGACAGGCTCATCACCCGGAACCGCAGGTCCAGCTCGCGGTGGCGCTCGACCTCCAGGATCCAGCGGGAGGAGATCCAGGCGAACGGGCAGATCGGGTCGAAGTAGAAGTCGACGGAGTGGCGGGCGGGGGAGTGGCGGCTGTCGCTCGGCTGTGTCATACGGCGACCCTAAGCCGCCACCGGCCCGCCCGCGCGGTCCACCTGGCCACGGCGATCGTGGGCCACTTGCGGGGCGGGGACTACTCCGCGCCGTCGCCCAGCATCCGCTGCAGCAGCCCCTTCAGCAGCGTGCGCTCGGCGATCGTCAGCTTGCCCAGCGGCTCGCGGGCGAAGTGCAGCGACGTCCGCAGCGCCTCCGCCGTCCGCGCCCCCTCGGCCGTCGCTGCGGCGAGCTTGACGCGGCGGTCGTCCGGGTCGGGCCGGCGCTCGACCAGACCGCGGGACTCCAGGCGGTCCACGATCCCGGTGACGTTCGACGGCTCGCACTTCAGGCAGTTGGCGATCTTGCGCATGGGCTGCGGGGCGACCGCGAGCAGGCTGAGGACCCGGGCCTGCGTGCCGGTGAGGGAGTGCTCGGCCGCGGCGTGCTCGTACTCCTCGTGGTAGCGGGCGACGACGGTGCCGATGAGATCGACGACCTCGACGGTCAAGGAGTCTGGGCGCGGTGTCATACGGACCAGGATACCCGATTACTTGACAGCATGAAATATCGAGCTCATTATTGTTTCAGCAACTGAAACATTAGGAGGATGGCTCTCATGTCCGCACTGCCCACGACCAGCCGCGAATGGCACCTCGTCGCCCGCCCGCACGGCTGGCCCACCCCGGAGGACTTCGCGCTGCGCGAGGCCGCGGTGCCCGAGCTCGCCGAGGGCCAGGTCCTCGTCCGCAACCAGCACTTCTCCGTCGACCCGTACATGCGCGGCCGGATGAACGACGTGAAGTCCTACGTCCCGCCCTTCCAGCTCGACGAGCCGATGGAGGGCGGCGCGGTCGGTGAGGTCATCGCCTCCCGCGCCGACTCCCTCGCCGTCGGCGACCACGTCCTGCACGGCCTCGGCTGGCGCGAGTACGCCGTCGTGGACGCCAAGCGGACCGCCAAGGTGGACCCGTCCCTGGCCCCGCTCACCGCCTACCTCGGCGTCCTGGGCATGCCGGGCCTGACCGCGTACGCGGGCCTGCTGGAGGTCGCCTCCTTCAAGGAGGGCGACGCCGTCTTCGTGTCCGGTGCGGCCGGTGCGGTGGGCAGCGAGGTCGGCCAGATCGCCAAGCTCAAGGGCGCCTCCCGGGTCATCGGCTCGGCCGGCTCCGACGAGAAGGTCAAGCTCCTGGTCGAGGAGTACGGCTTCGACGCCGCCTTCAACTACAAGAACGGCAACGTCACCCAGCAGCTGAAGGAGGCCGCCCCGGAGGGCATCGACGTCTACTTCGACAACGTCGGCGGCGACCACCTCGAAGCGGCCATCAGCGCCCTCAACGTCCACGGCCGGGTGGCCATCTGCGGCATGATCTCGATGTACAACGCCACCGAGCCGAGCCCCGCGCCGCGCAACCTCGCCATGGTCATCGGCAAGCGGCTGCGCCTCCAGGGCCTGCTGGTCAGCGACCACTCCGCACTGCAGCCGCGGTTCGTCGAGGAGGTCTCCGCCTGGATCCGCTCCGGCGAGCTCAAGTACGGCGAGACCAAGGTCGCCGGCATCGAGCACGGCGTGGACGCCTTCCTGGGCCTGCTCCGCGGCGAGAACACCGGCAAGATGATCGTGAGCCTGACGGAGGACTGAGCGATCACCGAGGGCGGCCGATGGAGGGCGTGCCCTCCTCGCCGTGCCCTTGCGCGGGACCGTTAGGCTCGGCGACAAGCCGTCGCGATCCGTGGGCGCGAGTCGCGGCGAACCACAGGAGGATTCCGTATGTCCATCCAGACCGTCGACGTCGTCTACACCGCCGTCGCCACCGCTGAGAACGGCCGTGACGGCCGCGTCGCCAGCGACGACGGCAAGCTCGACGTGGTCGTCAACCCGCCCAAGGAGCAGGGCGGCAGCGGCGCCGGCACCAACCCGGAGCAGCTGTTCGCGGCCGGTTACAGCGCCTGCTTCCAGGGCGCGCTCAGCGTCGTCGCCCGCCGGGAGAACGTCGATGTCTCCGGCTCCCGGGTGACCGCCAAGGTCGGCATCGGCAAGACCCCGGACGGCGCCTTCGGCCTCACGGTCGAGATCGTGGCCTCGATCCCCACGGTCGACGCCGCCACCGCCAAGGACCTGGTGGAGAAGGCGCACCAGGTGTGCCCGTACTCCCACGCCACCCGCGGCAACATCGACGTCAAGCTGACCGTCGCCTGACGGACGGGCATCTGACCGGCTGTCGTCGCCCGAGGGACGGCCGTGTGACCGGCCGGCCGTCGCTTGACGGACGGCCGCTCGGCAGACCGCCGCAACGGCGTCTCCCGTAGTGGCATCGCTCGCCGCGACGTCTCCGTGCACACGCCAGGGGCCGTATCCCGGATGACCCGGGGTGCGGCCCCTTGGCGTATACGGAGGCCGCCTGGTCACTTCGGCCGCATGAGGCCGCCGTACTCCCGTGTGACGCAGACCACCCGCACCGTGCCTTGACGCACCCGCCGTGTAATCGATTACGTAGCCCTCACGGCATCTCCGTGAAAACGATTACACACCTGCACACGCACCAGAACGCGCACCTGATCACGCACCTGAACGCGATGACCCACACGAACGGAACGGCAACGGCGCCATGGCGAACATCAAGGATGTGGCAGAGCGGGCAGGGGTCTCCGTCGCCACGGTCTCCCGGGCCCTCAACGGACACAGCCCGGTCGCCGAGACCCGCGACCGGGTGCTCGCCGCCGTCCGCGAGCTGGGCTACCGCCCCAACAACGTCGCCCGCGCCCTGCGCACCGCCCGGACCGGCGCGCTCGGCCTGATCATCAGCGATCTGACCAACCCGTTCTTCACCGAACTGGCCGACGCCGTCGAGGACGCGGCCCGCAGCCTCGGCTACAGCCTGGTCATCGGCAACGCCGGCGAACGCCCCGAGCAGCAGGACGACTACATCCGCACCCTGCTCGACCGTCGGATCGACGGCCTGCTGGTCAGCTCGGCCGGCACCGGCTCGGCGATGCTCCGCGAGGTCGTCGCCTCCGGCACCCCGCTGGTCCTGCTGGACCGCAGCGTCCCCGGCATCGACGCCCCCTGCGTACGTGCCGACGGCCGCGCCGCGCTCACCGAACTCGCCGGCCACCTCGCCGCCCTCGGCCGCCGCCGCCCCGCGATCATCGTCGCCCCGGCCGGCACCCCCACCGGCGACGAACGCCTCGCCCACTTCCGTACCGCGCTGGCCGGCCACGGCATCCCGCTGCCCGACGAACGGGTAGGCGCCACCCCCGACCTGCAACCCGCCGGCGGCCGCCAGGTGATGCGCGGCTTCCTCGACCTTACCGAGCCGCCGGACGTGGTGCTGGCCACCGACAACCTGATGGCGCTCGGCGCGCTGGACGAACTCCGCGCCCGCGGGCTGCGGGTCCCCGACGACATGGCCCTGGTCGTCTACGACGACGTGCCCTGGTTCGCCCACACCGATCCGCCGCTGACCGCCATCGCCCAGCCCACCCGCGAACTGGGCCGGGCCGCTGTCCGGGCGCTGCTGACCAGGATCGAGGGCCACCCCGCCGAATCGGTACTCCTCCCGGCCCGGCTCCTGCCCCGCCGCTCCTGCGGCGAACCGGCGGCGGGTTGAGTGACGGGCGGGGGCGGGCTGAATGGCGGCGGGGGCGGGGCTTCGCCGGTCTCCGACGCCCGAGGGGCAGCCACCAGCGATCAATCAGCAACAGAGCAAGAGCAGAGCAAAAACAAGAGCAACAGCAAGAGCAAGAGCAAGAGCAAGAGCTAAAGAAGTTAAAGAAGAGTGACCACATGCTCCAGGCCCACCGCGTCATCACCGGGGTCTTCGCCGCCAACGTCGAGATGGCGCTCGGCGCCGTCAAGGCGCTGGACGGCCGGTCGGGCAAGGACGTCAAGGTGGTGGCGTTCGACGGCACACCCGACGGCATCACCGCGGTCCGCGACGGCACCCTGACCGCCACCATCGCCCAGCAGCCGGAACTCCTCGGCAACAGGCGGTGGACTGGGCCCTGAAGGCCGCCCGCGGTGAGAAGCTGCCGCAGTCGGTCAAGGTCCCGGTGGTACTGGTAACCCCCAAGAACGCGGCCACATTCGACGGCGGATGAGCCACAGCGGCGGCCTGACACATGGGCCGCCCCGGCTGAGCCGCCGCCACCCGGCCCAAACCAACGCACAACAATCAACGCACCCCCAATAACCCACGCACCCCCAACAACCCACGCACCACACACGAGAAGAGAAGGAGAGCGGCGCATGGACAGCCACCGGCGGAACTGGGCGACGCTCGGAAACGGGAGAACGGCGCATGTATGACGTCCTGGTGGTCGGCTCGGCCAACGCGGATCTGACGGTACGGGTCGAACGGCGCCCCGGCGCGGGGGAGACCGTGCTCGGCACGGACCTGGTCGAGTCGGCCGGCGGCAAGGGCGCCAATCAGGCGGCCGCAGCGGCCCGGATCGGCGGGCGCACCGCCCTGCTGGCCCGGGTCGGCGGCGACGCCTACGGCGAACTGCTGCTGCACGCCCAGCGCGAGGCCGGCACCGATGTCTCGCCGGTCATCGTGGACGAGTCAGCCCGCACCGGCACCGCGATGATCATCGTCGACCCGGACGGCGACAACAGCATCGTCGTCTCCCCGGGCGCCAACGCCGCCCTCACCCCGCAGGACGTGGCCGCGGCGCAGGACACCATCGCCGCCTCCGCGGTGGTCTCCCTCCAGCTGGAGATCCCCATGGAGTCCGTACGGGCTGCCGCAGCCACCGCCGAACAGGCCGGCACCCGCGTCGTCCTCAACCCCTCCCCGGCACCCGTGACGACACTGGCCCCCGAACTCCTCGCGGTGGCCGACCCGTTGGTGGTCAACGAGCACGAGGCCCGCCAGCTCTCCGGCCGTGCCGATGGCACCCCCGCCGAGTGGGCACGGGCACTGCGCGACCAGGGCGCCCGCTCCGTCGTCGTCACCCTCGGCGGCGACGGCGCGCTGGTCCTGGACGCCTCCGGAGCCACCGAGGTGCCGGGCGTACGCGTCAAGGCCGTGGACACCACCGGCGCCGGCGACGCCTTCACCGGCGCCCTGGCCACCCGCCTGGCCCGCGGCGACGCCCTCCCCGAGGCCGCCCGCTTCGCCGTACGGGTCGGAGCCGCAGCCGTCACCAAGCCGGGCGCCCAGCCCTCGTACCCCACCCGCGCCGAACTGGAAACCCTCGCCCCGGAATCCGCCCAGGACGCGGGCGACGACAGGTAGCCAGGGACACGAACGGGGCGGTGCCTGGGCGGCCGTTGACCCTTGACCGCTGACCGCTGACCGCTGACCGCTGACCGCTGACCGCTGACCGCTGACCGCTGACCGCTGACCGCTGACGCTGACCGCCGGTCGCCGGCCACGGACCGTAGACCACCGGTCATCGGCCACTGGCCGCCGGCCACGGACCGTAGACCGTCGGCCGCCGGGCGTCGACCACCGGCCGTCAACCGCCAACCGTCGGCCGCGTCGGCCCCGGCCGGGTCATCGCTATCCGTCCACCTCCGCCCCCGCCCCCCATCCGCGTCCCCGCCCCATCCCCATCCCCATCCCCATCCCCGTCCCCGGCCCCATCTGCATCTCCATCTCCACCCTCATCCCGTCTCCCGCTCCACCTCCCGCTCGCTCTCGATTTCCTTCTCCAGTTCCTTCGGTCCGTACAGTGCATGGTCCGCGCCGGTCGCCACTGCCCAGTAGCGGTCGCCGTAGGACCAGTGCCACCACTCCGTCGGGTAGTTGACCAGCCCGGCGGCGGCGAGCGCGGCGCTCAGTATCCGGCGGTGCTCGCGGGCGGCGGGGGACAGGCCCGGCGCGGCCGTGTAGCAGGCACCGTCGCTCTCCTCCGGGGAGGCGTTGATCGGTGTCCCCATGTCGACCTCTTCGCCGTCGGCGGTGACGAGCGTGAGATCCACCGCACCACCCGCGCTGTGCGGTGCTATCTCCGGCGGGGAGACGTACCGGCTGGCGGCCTGATGGACCCGTGCCCCGTCCCAGTCCGGGTGCGCGGCGCGCAACTCGCCCGCGTACTCCTCGAAGTACTGTCGCTGGAGGCCCGGCGGGCGGTACCCCTCGACGAACTGCAGCCGCAGCCCGTCCGGCAGCGCCCGCTGCGCGTCCAGCAGTCGCCGCAGCACTCCCTCCCGCAGGTGTGCGAAGGCACCCTGCTCGTCGACCAGGTCCCCGGCCACCTGCAGGCCGGGCGCCGCGGTCCGCACGTCCACCAGCGGCTCGCCGCACTCCTTGACCGGTATCGCCGCCACCGCCGGGTCCGACATCAGCGTGATCTGGTCACGGACGTCGCTCACCACCAGCTCCGCACCGTCGCCCGGCACCGGGGCGGTCCACTCCGCGGCCACTGCCACCCGCTCACCCGACGGCAGCCAGACTCCGCTCAGCCCGCAGGCCGGCCCGGGACTGCCGACCTCCATTCCGTTGGCAAGCAGCACGAGGAGTCCGTGCTCCCGCGCTATCTCGCCGTACTGCGCCAACCGTTCCGCCGAATCATGGAAGGCGCTGGAGAGATACACCCGGCAGCCGTCCGCCGCGGCCCGCGCCGGCACCTCGGGGAAGCTGTTGTCGAAGCATGTGGCCAGCGCGAACCGGATCCCGCCGAGGAAGAACCGGCCATCGGCACTGCCCGGCGCGAAGACCTCGCTCTCGTCGTCGGACACATGGACCTTGTCGTATCGGGTCAGCAGCGTGCCGTCCGGTCCGTAGACGAACGAGGAGATCGTCGGCCGGCCGCCGGCCTCGACGGCCCGTCCCGGGGCGTTCACCACCGCCGCCACCCCGCTCGCCCGACAGGCTTCCCGCACCGGCGCCAGCCGGGCATCGTCGGGAGCGACCGTGAGCCGGTCCGGATCGGCCGCTATGAGCCGCAGGTCGTAGTGCGTCAGGGCGAGTTCGGCGAAGACCACCAGGCCGACGCCACGGCCGGCGGCCTCGCCGATGAGCGCGGCCATGCGGGCGGCGTTGGCCTCGATATCCCCTGGCACGGGGGCGAACTGTGCGGCTGCGGTGATCATTCCCCCATGATGCCCGCCACGGCCCCGACGCGTGCGGGCCTGTGGATAACTTTTCGCGGCCCCAGTCGCGGCCCGGTCGCGCCGGCGGTACGCCCTGCTCACCCCCTTGCCCTGCTCGCTCCGCCCGACCCCTTCCCGCTCGTCCCCTCTTCCCGCTCATCCCCCTTCGCTACGAGGTGCCAGTTCGGCACGATGGTGCCGGTTCATCACGAGGGGTGCCGGTTCGTGACGAGGTGCCGGTTCGCTACGACGTACCCGCCGCAGTGCCGCTCGCCGAGTCGGCCGCCACCGTCACGATCTCCCGCACCTGCCGGGTGATCGCCATCCGGTTCTGCACCAGGACCGGGTCGGTGACCTGCCCGTTCGCCGGATCCGTGTTGCCGGGCCCGAACTCCAGGACGGGGGTGTGCAGATGCCCGCCCGGCAGCGTCGGGCGTCCGACCGCATCCCGGAGCAGCGTCGCCCGATAGGCGATCTCATTGGACAGATAGTCTCCACCGCCCCCCGCCCGGGCGGTCGAACCCGGAGTCGGCCCGTCCGGCCGCTCGACCGGCGCCGTACCGCCCGCCGGTATTTCCGTCACGGCGGTGTGATCGACCACCGGGTACGGCCCGGTGCCGGCCGCCACGATCCGTGCGTACGGGAGGCTGGTGGTCGTCCACTGCGGCTGCGGCGTAACCGTCGGGACCCCGGGCGGAATCGGCACGGTCTCGGTACGTGAGTCCCGCACATTGTCCGGGTAGCCGCCCCGCCAGGCGCCGTTGGTCCGCTCCACGTCGAACCGTCCAGGTCGTCCCTGGCTGATCGTCGTGAACAGATCCACCTGCCGCGGACCGCCCCGCAAATACGGAGCCAGGGTTCGTTCCACCGTCCCCCGCGCGAAATCGGCCCACCGTACGGGGAAGACCACGGCCTCGATCCGCGCCGACTCACCCGACGCGGTCCGAATCGTCGTTCCGTCCAGTGCGAGCGCCGCCGCTCCCGACGGGTTGCTCCGCCGCGGATCGGCGTCCAGCTGGAACGGATCGAACCCGGTCACCACGATCCGCCGCAGGTGCTTTCCCGCGGGCAGCTCGATCGAGTCCTGGCCCCGCGATCCGCGTTCCAACGTGCCATTCAGCGCCTCTCGTTGACCCGACGACAGCCCGAAACCCGGCCGCCACTGCCGCAGCTCCTTCGACATCCCAAGCCGCGCCCAATACAGCGGGCGGTCGTCGTCCCGGCTGAGATCGCCACCCGCGGGCCCACGCCCCTGCGCCCGGTCCACGGCCCGCCGCCACAACGCCCGCCCCTCAGCCTCCACATACCGCCTGGCCTGCTGGTACGTGCGTATTCGCGCCAGCCCGCGCGCGAACTCCCGCGGCCATACGGCAAACCCACTGCGCCGCAGGATCTCCTGAGGGGCGGCCTGCGTCAGTCGGCCCTCCTCCACGGTGAGCTCCGCAGCTGCAGTTGCAGCTGCACCCGTAGCCGTCGCCGTAGCCGTGTGGGCGGTGGTTGTGGGTACCGCAGTGGCTATGGATGTTTCGGGCGTGATGGAGGTCGTGGTTGCCGCGGCCGACGGGGTCGGAAGGGACAGCGGAACGGCCGCCAACAGGGCGACACCGAGCCTGCTCAGGAAGGGGGTTGAGCGACCGGCGCTCGGCCTGGACGAGGGCGCTGAGGGTGATCTCATGGGGTGAGTAAAGCGGGGGCGCGGGCGCGACGGTAGAGGGCGGGTGCATGGCCCTCCGCGGTCACGGATAGGGTTTCCCGTCCGGCCTGGGTCTGGTCCGAGTCAGGCCCGAGTCCGACCTGGGTCTGGTCCGGGTCCGGTCCGCTCCCTTCGTCACATCGCCGTCGGGAGCCTGTTTTCGGCTCGATGCCGGGCGCCTGACCGAACTCGTCACCAGGCTCATCACGGGGTCTATCGCCCGTTTGGTCACCAGGCTCATCACCAGACTCATCAGGGCTCATCACCGGGCTCATTCCGGACACGACACGTATCCGGGCTTGTTTCCACGAGACTCAGGGGGATCTCTGTGGCCACCCCGCCACCACCGCACGGCCCGCACCCGTACGCTCCGCCGCCCAGCCAGCCAGGCCCGAACCCGTACGGCCCACCATCGGGTTACCCGGCCCCGGGCCTCGGGCCGACCCCGGCCGCCCAGGCGTCCCACCCGCACCCTCACCAACCCCCGGTGCAGCAGTATCCGCACCAGCAGTACCCGCCCCACCAGTACCCACCCCAGCAGTACCCGCCCCACCAGCACCCGGATCCGTACGCTCAGCCGTACGGGGCAGCCCCCGCCCCCGGTTGTGTGTTCTGCGGTGCGCAGCCCGCCGTCCAGGCCACCGTACGGGGCCACCAGGGCATCCTCTACGTCATGCGGTTCCTCAGCCGCAGCGGCATGTTCTGCCGTTCGTGCGGACTGGCCACCTATCGGGAGATGTCGGCGAAAACCCTGTGGCAAGGCTGGTGGAGCCCGCTTTCCGTGGCCATCACCCCGCTCACCCTCCTGATGAACCTCGGCCCCCGGGCGCGCTTCCGCAAACTGGGGCCTCCGATGGGCGGCTTCCGGCCCTCGCTCGATCCGGGCAAGCCGCTCACGCGCCGCCCCGAGGCGATGCTGTTCCTCATACCCATGGCCCTGCTCGCACTGCTGCTGCCGGTGCTGTTCGTCATCGGCCTGCTCGCGGACGACCCGTACGACGGCCCGACCACTACGGGAGGGGAGACGGCGCAGACCCTCAGCGTCGGCGACTGCGTACGCAATGACGGCGACTGGCACGAGCAGGACCTGCAGACACTGGATTGCGGATCGGCCGATGCGCAGTTCAAGGTGACCCGCATCCTCCGCTCCACAGGCGAGCAGTGCGCCGACGGGGACTACCTGGCCGACACCAAGTACAGCTCGGACGGGATGACCACCTCCTGCCTCACACCCCTCCGGTAGGCGTTCCGGAGTCCCCACTGTCGCCGCCCGCGCTCTCGTCGTCCGCGGGGTCGCCGCCCCCGCTGTCGTCGTCCCCGCCTCCGAGCAACGTGACAAAGTCCCGGAACGCCGCGGGCATATCGACGTTCTCCGGGTCCATCAGCCACTGCAGCTGGAGCCCGTCCATCACCGCGACCAGCAGCGGAGCCGCGCGCTCCGGCGTCAGACCGCCGGGCAGCCGGTCCCCGAACTCGGCCCGTAGCGCCGCCGCCATCGCCGCCCGTACGGTCCGGAAACGGGACTCGAAGAAGGCGCGGGCGGGATGGTCCTCGGTGACGCTGTCGGCGGACAGGACGGTGTAGGTCTGGACGATGCCGGGGCGGGTGGCGTTGTAGTCGACGAGTTGGGCGAGGGTGTCGGTGCCCCAGGTACCGGACGCCGCGGCGGACGAGGCCAGATCCCAACGGTCCCGCGCCTCCAGTACACCGACCAGCAGCAGCTCCTTGGTGGGGAAGTGGTGCAGCAGCCCCTGCTGGGTCAGCCCGGCGCGCTCGGCGACGGCGGCCAGCGAGGTGCGGCGGTAGCCCCGCTCGGCGATGAGTTCCATGGCGGCCTCCAGGATGGCCTCGCGCCGCTCGGCGCGCTGGGCCTCCCGCCCGCCACCGCCCCGCCGCGGCACCGTCCGGTCGTCGCGGGAGGCGCCCCGATCTCGTGCAGTCACCGGCCGAGCGTAACCCCGGCGTGGAGAACTCGTACGGGCAAGGTAACGGACGGGTCACAATGCCTACCGTTCAGGAGGTGAGAGGATCAGAATCCGGCCAGGGGGAGCGCATGCCGCCGGGGCAGCAGTCCCACAGCTCCGACAGGCCCAACGGGCCCCACACGTCTACAGGTTCACGGACCCAACGGGTCCACAGGCCCAACAAGCCCGACAAGCCCAAGGGGCCCAACAGGCCTAACAAGCCCAACAAGCCCAACAGGTCCACCAGGCCCAACAGCGAGACCGGAGAGCCGTATGGCCGACGCCCAGTCACACCGCCCGTCCCGCGACGACGCCGTCCCCGCCCAGGCCTCCACTCGTACGGATGCACACGCCGGGCTCCACCCTGCTGCCCAACCCGTGGATGCGGATGCCGAGACGCGCGCCGACGAACACGAGGAGCCGCTCGGCGCGGAACATGCCGCCGAACACGCCGAACACGCCGAACATGCCGAACACGCCGATGCCGTCGAACGGGCCCTCGCCGCGCTCGACCTGGAGACCAAGGTTCGGCTGCTGTCCGGCCAGGACATGTGGACCCTCCCGGCCATCCCCGAGATCGGCCTGCGGTCGCTGGTGATGTCGGACGGCCCGATCGGCGTACGCGGCCAGGAATGGAGCGCCGCGGACCCGTCGGTCGCCCTGCCCAGCCCCACCGCGCTGGCCGCCACCTGGGACCCCGAACTCGCCCGCCGCGCCGGGCACCTGCTCGCCCAGGAGGCCCGCCGCAAGGGCGTGCACGTCCTCCTGGCGCCGACCGTCAATCTGCACCGCTCCCCACTGGGCGGCCGCCACTTCGAGTGCTATTCGGAAGACCCGCTCCTCACCGGTGCGATCGGCGCCGGATACGTACGGGGGGTCCAGGAAGGCGGCGTCGCAACCACGGTCAAGCACTTCGTCGGCAACGACGCCGAGACCGACCGGCTCACCGTCGACAACCGCATCGCGCCCCGCCCGCTGCGCGAGCTCTACCTCGCGCCGTTCGAGCACATCGTCACCCACGCCCGACCCTGGGGCATCATGACCGCGTACAACCAGGTCAACGGCTCGACGATGACCGAACACCGTTACCTCGTCCAGGACGTCCTGCGCGGCGAATGGGGCTTCGACGGCTGCAACGTCTCCGACTGGACGGCCGCCCGGGACACCGTCCGCGCGCTCCGCGGCGGCCTGGACGTGGCCATGCCCGGCCCGCGCACCGTCTACGGCGCCCCGCTCGCCGAGGCCGTCCGAGCCGGTGAGGTGTCCGAAGACGAGGTGGACGACGCGGTCCGCCGCGTACTCCTGCTCGCCGCCCGGACGGGATGCCTTGCCGACGTACCCCCTGCCGTCGCCCCGACCGACGTGCCCCAAGGGATCGACGGCCCCGCAACGGCCCGCGAAATCGCCCGCCGCGCCTTCGTCCTGCTCCGCAACGAACCGGTGACGGGTGAGTCGACGGCCGATGCACCAGTAGTCGTTCAAGAGGTAGCCCATGAAGCAGTAGCCGATGCACCGGTAGCCGATGAAGAGGCAGTCAATGACGCAGCGGGGGCCCAACCCGCTCACGCCGCACGCCCATTGCTGCCCCTGGACCCGACCACGATCCGCTCCCTCGCCGTCATCGGAGCCACCGCGCGGGACGCCCGGGTACTCGGCGGCGGATCCGCGACCGTCTTCCCCGACCGGATCGTCTCCCCGCTGGAAGGACTGCGCGCGGCCCTGCCCGACGACGTCGAGGTCACCTTCGCCGTCGGCGCCGACCCGCGCACCCGGATCGCCCTCGCCCGCGAAGGGTTCACCCTGCATGCCCACTACCTCGACGCGGACGGCAACCTGCTCGCCGAAACCCCCCAGTTCGACGGGAAGGTACAGGTGATGGGCCGTTTCCCGGGCGGCGTCACCCGGCAGAACCTCAATGCCGTCGAACTGACCGGCAGCTACACCCCGCGGCTCAGCGGCGCCCACACCTTCGCCGTCGCCGGGACCGGCGCCCTCCGGCTGACCGTGGACGGCACGGTCCTCTTCGACGACACCGTCGTACCCGAGGGCAGCGACCCGTTCGAGGCGTTCATGAATCCCGTCGAGCAGCAAGTAACGGCAGAACTGGCGGCGGGGGAACGGGTCGACGTCACCCTGCGGTTCGTGCCGCGCAGCCTCGGGCTGGGGGAGGGGATGGACGCACTGAACTTCACCCTCGGCCACAGCGCGCCGCAGCTCGACCCGGACGCCGAGATCGAGGAAGCGGTCCGCGCCGCGGCCGCCGCCGATGTCGCGGTGGTGGTCGTCGCCACGACCGAAGAGGTCGAGTCAGAGGGCTTCGACCGCAGCGATCTACGGTTGCCCGGCCGCCAGGACGAACTGGTCAGCCGGGTCGCCGCGGTCAACCCGCGCACCGTCGTCGTGGTCAACTCCGGCTCTCCGGTGGAACTCCCCTGGCGCGAGCAGGTCGCTGCGATCCTGCTGAGCTGGTTCCCGGGGCAGGAGGCCGGTGCCGCACTCGCCGACGTCCTGCTCGGGACCCACGAGCCCGGCGGCCGACTCCCCACCACCTGGCCGGACCGCCTCGACGACGCCCCGGTCACCACCGTCACTCCCACCAACGGCGAACTCGCCTACGCCGAGGGCCTGTTCCTCGGCTACCGCGCCTGGCAGCGGTCCGCGTCGCTTCCCACCCCCGCCTACCCCTTCGGCCACGGCCTCGGCTACACCGACTGGGAGTACGAGTCCCTGGACACCACCCCCGACTCCGTACGCGTACGCCTCCGCAACACGGGCCCCCGCCCCGGCCGCGAGACCGTCCAGATCTACCTGACCCCCGCCCCCACCCCCACCCCCACGCCAACCACCCCGCACAGCACCCCGCCCGTCCCATACGCCACCGAGTCCGCCACGGCTACCCCGCATGGCACAGAGCCCTCCCCGGCTGCCCTGACGGGGGCGACCGCCGACGCCACCGCAGAGGCCCCCGAACGACCGGTCCGCTGGTTGGTCGGCTTTGCCGTCGTCGAGGCCGGTCCCGGGGAGAGCGCCGAGGCGGAAATCCCGCTACCGGACCGCGCCTTCGCCATCTGGGACGAGGAGGCAGGCGACTGGCGCCGGATCAAGGGCGTCTACACCGTCGAGGCATCCCACAGCCTCACCGACCGCCGCCTCACAGCCGAGGTCACCGCCGCATGACCGCCGAGGGCAACTCACCGTGGCCTGACAGCCGAGGCCGCCGCCGTATGACAGCGAGGGCTGCTCACGCGGCCTGACACCCGAGGCCTCCGCTTGCATGACAGCGAGGGCCGCTCACCTGGCCTGACACCCGAGGTCACCGCCATCCGACCGCGAGGGCCGCTCACCGCCGCCCCACACCTGAGGCCGCTTTCGCATGACAGTCGCGATCAGCGCAGCGCGACGGCCGAATCACCGCTGTCTGACCCCAGCTCCCCGGGAGGCGCCGACCGGACCGGGGGCCCCGGGGCCCCGCCCCCACCCCCTCCCCCAACCCCCTCTCGCTCCCCCCATCCCGTCGCCACCCACACACAGAGCCGCCCACAGCCCGACACGCCCACGGCCGGACGGGCAAGCACGCCCACGACCCGACGGACAGCACGCCCACGGCCCGACACACAGCACGCCCACGGCCTGACACACAGCACATCCACGGATCCGATGCACAGCACATCCACGGCCCGCGGGTGCAGCACGGAGCGTCGAACCGTCCACGGCGCCCCTACGTACTCCTCTACGTACTCCTCCCGCCACCCCGCGGCGAGGAGTCGGCGACGAGGAAGCGGCGAAGTTGGTGACGAGTCCTTAAGACGTCTGCACCGACACATCACCACCGCTCGTCCGCGCCGTCACCTTGTGCGGGGAGTTCGGGTCCGTGGGTACGGAGACCTTGCTGGTGCCGCCGGAGGTTGTGGCGTTGACCGCGTAAGTCCCCTTCGGGAGACGGACAGTGACGTTGCCTCCGCTCGTCCGGGCCGAGATGTTGTCGGGCATCGTGGTCAGCGTCAGCTCGACGTCGCCGCCGCTGGTTCTGGCCTGGGCTCTGCGGGTCGTGGAGTCAGTGATGGTGACGTCTCCGCCGCTGGTCTCCGCGTCGATGGCGCCCGAGGTGCCGCGGACGATGACGTCTCCGCCGCTGGTGTGCAGATTGACGGAGGCATCGCGCGGCAGCAGCACCCGGAAGTCCACCTCGCATTTGCGACCCATGCCGCAGTCCTCGGCCTTCAGCGTCAGCCGGCCGTTCTTGACGCTGTGTGCCGGGGTCGGCTTGCGGTCGTTGTAGCGGTACTTCTCCGTGACCTTCACCGAGCCGCCGGCCGCGACCGGCACTACCTCGATGTCGCCGCCGTGGGTCGTCGCGGAGAGAGCAGAGATCTTTCCGTCCACGGTGTACGTGCGCTTCGCCTCTTTGGTCGGGCCGAAACCGGAGAGCGAGCAGCCGGCCACCAGCGTGGTCAACGCCGCACAGGACAGGACGAGATGAGAGGCGCGGAGGCGGGCCATGGTGATACGTCTCCCGAGACGAAGGAAGGGGACCGAAGCGGTTCCGGCCCGGGTGGGCCGGACACTGATCATCTTCGGGTATCGCGAATCGGGAATCGTCACCGCAGGGTATGACCTTTGGCATCACCGCACGGTATGAGAGTCCCCTAGGGGAGTCCCCTCTCGCCCCTCATCCCTGACCCCCTCGTCCCGCCAGGGCTGCCCCCAGGGGCTGGCCTCTCTTCCCCGGCAGCTCCCAAGGGTCCCGGTTCAGGCTGTGTCGGCCGTCTCCCGCGGCCGTACCGAGAAGTGGTACACGGTCTCGGAGTGGTAGGGCTCGCCCGGGCGCAGGACCGTGCTGGGGTAGTCCGGGCGGTTCGGGGAGTCCGGGAAGTGCTGGGTTTCGAGGGCGAGGCCGGCCGCCGGGCCGTAGGGGAAGCCGGAGAAGCCGGTCAGGGAGCCGTCGAGGTGGTCGGCGGTGTAGAGCTGCAGACCGGGTTCCGTCGTGGCCAGCTCCAGGGTTCGGCCGGAGGCCGGGTCGTACAGCTCCGCGACCGGGCGCGGGGTCGTGGTCACGCCGCCGTCCAGCACGAAGTTGTGGTCGTACGGGCCGCCCACCGCGCGGGCGGTGCGGAAGTCGAAGCGGGTGCCCGCGACCTCGGCCGGCGCGCCGGGCAGCGGAATGCCGGTGTCGTCGACGGGTGTGTAGCGGCTCGCGGCGAGTCGCAGCTCGTGCCCGGTGGCGCTGCCGCTGTCGTCCCCGCCCAGGTGGAGGTACGTGTGGTTGGTGAGGTTCAGGACGGTGGGGGCGTCGGTGCGCGCGTCGTAGGAGACGTGCAAGGCACCACCGCGCGGGCCGGGGGAGAGGGTGTAGGCCACCCGCACGTCCAGGTTGCCGGGGAAGCCCTCCTCGCCGTCGGGGCTGACCCGGTGGAGTTCCACTCCGTTTTCGATCTGGCGGGCGTCCCACACCACCCGGGAGAAGTTGCGTGCGCCGCCGTGGAGGCAGTTGCGCCCGTCGTTCGCCGTCAGCGGGTACGTCCCGTTGTCGAGGGCGAAGGCGGCCCCGGCGATCCTGTTGGCGTACCGGCCGACCAGCGCGCCGAAGTGGAAGCCGCCGTGGGCCACGTAGGAGGCCAGGTCGCGGAAGCCGAGCGCCAACTGGCGCGACCTGCCGTCCCGGTCGGGAGCCTCGACGGTCTGGACGATGCCGCCGTACGTCAGGACCCGGACCCGTAGGGCGTCCGGGCCGGTGCCCGACTCAAGGGTCCAGCGGTCGACGCCGGTTCCGTCGTCCAGCGTGCCGAAGTGTTCCCTGCTGACCTGCGTCTTCATGGTCATGAGCCTATGCCTGGTCGGGGGCCGAATCTTCGTGGAGGCGCCCCACCGCGTGCCCTACGGGCCACCCGCCGCAGGCCGCAGGCTGCCCACCGCGCGCCCAGTGGGGAAGCCCCACCGGCCGGGCCCCACCGGGCCAGCCCCACTGGACGAGCCACCGGCCAGCCCCACCAGACAGCACAGCCGGCCAGCCCCAACAGACAGCCCCACCAGACGACCCACCAGCCAGCCCCACCAGCCAGTCCGGCAGCAACCCCCGCTACCCCTGCCGACGCGTAATCGTCCGGAACGCCAGTTCCGCCAGTTCCTTCTGGCCGCCCGCGCCCGGGTGGAACCAGTCCCAGGTGCTCAACTGGCGGCCGGTGAAGCGGTAGTCGAAGACGGTGGGGTCGAAGCGGCACAGCGGGTCCTTGCCGCAGACGTCGGCCAGCGCCGAGTTGTACGCCATGACGCGCTCGCGCACCTTCTCCCGCCGGTCCTGGGCGGGCTTGGTCAGGTCGTCCGGGTCGCGCAGCATCGAGCCGCAGATGCCGAACTTCCAGACTTCCTTCCCGAGCGGGTTCTTGCGCCCCTCGGACCACAGCCGCATCAGGTCGGGCACCGCGGCCACGTAGACCTGAGTGTGTGGCAGGGCGCGGCGCAGCGCCTTCAGGGAGCGCGTGAAGTCGGCGCGGAAGGTGGCCGTGGGGGTCATCGCCCCTACACCGGGGCGGCAGGCGTCGTTGGCGCCGATCAGGATCGTGACCAGTTCGGGTTTCCGTACGGCCGCGGCGGCCACCTGGCCCGGCAGGTCGTTGATCAGGGCGCCGGCCCGGGCGAAGTTCCAGCTGTGGGTGGCGGGACGTTTCACCAGGCGTCTGGCGAGGCTGTCAACTTTGGGGTCGGTGCCGGTGGCCCAGGAAACCTCGGGGCATTCGGAGAGGATGGTGCAGGCGTTGAAGCCGACGGTGATCGAGTCGCCGAGCGCGGCGATCGAACCGGGGTGGGTGTGCCAGGCGGGCGCCGGTTTCGCCTGCCGTCCGGCCGACGGGCTGGAGTGC
This sequence comes from Streptomyces sp. NPDC059649, assembly GCF_042734445.1. Taxonomy (NCBI): domain Bacteria; kingdom Bacillati; phylum Actinomycetota; class Actinomycetes; order Kitasatosporales; family Streptomycetaceae; genus Streptomyces; species Streptomyces sp. NPDC059649. Next base: position 157,256 of record NZ_JBHWDV010000004.1, on the reverse strand, counting down.
GGGCTTGCGCTGCCGTCGGCACTACAGGAGGCGAGGGCGAGCAGCAGGGCGGAGACGGCGGTGACGGTGCGTGTGCGGCGTGCGCGACGACCGTGTCGACGGAGGCGAAAGGGTCGATCGATCTGGGTCATCCCCTGTCCCCTCCGGCGTGCGAGTGATATCTCTTCGGGTACCGACGGTACGTCACCCCCTCGTCCGGCACCGCGCGGTAGCTTTGCCCCCGTGCCTGCCGGGCGGTGACCCAAAGTGGCACGTGCGGTCGGCACAGACAAATTACATCACGTCATTTCCTGTCCCTTTTGCGGCAAATTCCGCCTAATGGTGTTTACTGTAGGTCACCTCGCAGGCTGGTGCCGAAGTGATCACTGGGGCAGAATGACAACTGTCCCGGCCGCAACCGGAACGGGCACGAGGCCGCTGGGGAAGGCGAACCTCGAACCGCACTGGAGGTCCCGGTGACGACACGTGGAGTTCTGTACGTCCACTCCGCTCCGCGCGCGCTGTGCCCGCACGTCGAATGGGCCGTGGCGGGCGTCCTCGGCGTGCGCGTCAACCTCGACTGGATCCGGCAGCCGGCGTCGCCGGGCACGTGGAGAGCCGAATTCTCCTGGCAGGGCGAGGTCGGTACGGCCTCCAAGCTCGCCTCCGCACTGCGCGGCTGGCACCTGCTGCGCTTCGAGGTGACCGCGGAACCCTGCGCCACCGCCGAGGGCGAGCGCTACAGCTCCACCCCCGACCTGGGCATCTTCCATGCCGTCACGGGCATCCACGGCGACATCCTGATCCCCGAGGACCGGCTGCGCGCCGCCGTGGCCCGCTCCGCACGCGGCGAGACCGAACTGGCCGCCGAGGTCGCCAAGCTCCTCGGCAAGCCCTGGGACGACGAACTGGAGCCGTTCCGGTACGCCGGTGAGGGCGCCCCGGTGCGCTGGCTCCACCAGGTCGTATGAGGCGTGCGGCGCCCGTGCGCTGCCTCCGCCAGGTCGTATGAGGGGTGAAGCGCGCACGTGTGCCGGCCCGCCGCCACGTCGTGTGAGTAGTGAGGCCCCCGGTGCGCTGCCTCCGCCACCAGGTCGTCCGACGCCACCGCCGGGCGGCGCCCGCAAGGCGACACACCGCCCTGTTTGCCTTGGAGCGCGCGCCAAGTCCTAGCGTGCCCTCATGGCCGACAACAACTCTCCCGACACCGACACCGACACCGTCACTGACACCCTGTCAGTAGCCGTCCTGGGCACCGGAATCATGGGCGCGGCGATGGCCCGCAACCTCGCCCGGGCCGGGCTGGACGTCCGCGCCTGGAACCGCACCCGGGCCAGGGCCGAGCCGCTGGCGGCCGACGGGGCCCGGATCGCCGACACGCCCGCGGAGGCGGTGGACGGCGCCGATGTGGTGCTCACCATGCTGCTCGACGGGGACGCCGTGCTCGACGCGGTGCGGCAGGCCGCCCCGGCGCTGCCCGACCGCGCCCTCTGGCTCCAGATGAGCACGGTGGGCGACGAGGCGCTCGACCCGCTCGCCCGGTTCGCCGACGACCACGGGCTGCGGTTCGTCGACGCCCCCGTATTGGGCACCAAGGCGCCCGCCGAGAAGGGGGAGTTGACGATTCTGGCGGCCGGCGCACCGGACGTGCGGGAGCGCGCCGAGCGGGTCTTCGGGATCGTCGGAAGCCGCACCCAGTGGGTGGATGAGGACGGCGCGAGCGGGGCCGCCAGCCGGCTCAAACTGGTCGTCAACAACTGGGTGATGACCCTCATCACCGGTACGGGGGAGACCATGGCGCTGGCCAAGGGGCTGGGCGTGGACCCGCGCGAGGCGCTCGCGGCGGTCGCCGGCGGGCCGCTGGACGTGCCGTATCTGCGGATGAAGTCCGAGCTCATCCTGTCCGGTGAGTACCCCGCGAGCTTCACCGTCTCCGCCGCCCGGAAGGACACCCGGCTGATCACCGAGGCCGCCCACCGGGCCGGCGTACGGGTGGATCTGGCCGAGGCGGCCGCGGAGCGCTTCCGCCGGGCCGAGGCGCAGGGCCACGGCGACGAGGACGGCGCCGCGGCGTACTTCGCCAGCTTCGACGACTGAGAGCACCCGACCGGGAAAAACGGAGGGCCCGCCCGGTGAACGTCACCGGGCGGGCCCTCTCACGAGTCCAGCGGCGCGCCTCAGACCGTGCGGAAGGCGAGCACGACGTTGTGGCCGCCGAAGCCGAACGAGTCGTTCAGCGCCGCGATCGTGCCCTCGGCCGGCAGCTTGCGGGGCTCGCCGCGGACGATGTCCGCGTCGGCCTCCGGGTCGAGCTCGTCGATGTTGATCGTCGGCGGGGCGATGCGGTTCTTGAGCGCGAGGATCGTGGCCACCGACTCGATGCCGCCCGCGCCGCCCAGGAGGTGGCCGGTCATCGACTTCGTGCTGGTGATGGCCATGTGATCGACGTCGTCACCGAACGCCTTGCGCAGCGCCCTGAGCTCACCGACGTCACCGGCCGGGGTCGACGTCGCGTGCGCGTTCACGTGCACAATCTCCGCCGGGTTGAGACCGGTGTTGTCGATCAGGTTCGTCAGCGCCGCCGCGATGCCGTTGCCGGACGGCTCGGGCTGCGTGATGTGGTGTGCGTCGGCGGAGATGCCCTGGCCGATGGCCTCGGCGTAGATCGTGGCGCCGCGGGCCTTGGCGTGCTCCTCGGACTCCAGGATGATCACGCCGGCGCCCTCGCCGAGCACGAAGCCGTTGCGGTCGACGTCCCACGGGCGGGAGGCGCCCTGCGGGTCGTCGTTGTTCTTGGACATCGCCATCATGTTGCCGAACGCGACGATCGGCAGCGGGTGGATGGCGGCTTCCGTGCCACCGGCGACGACGACGTCGGCGCGGCCCGAGCGAATCATCTCGATGGCGTAGCCGATGGCCTCGGCGCCCGACGCGCACGCCGAGACCGGCGTGTGCACACCGGCGCGGGCGTTGAACTCGATGCCGACGTTGGCGGACGGCGAGTTCGGCATCAGCATCGGCACGGTGTGCGGGGAGACGCGGCGTACGCCCTTCTCCTTGAGCACGTCGTACTGGTCGAGCAGGGTCGTCACACCACCGATGCCGGAGGCGATGACGGCGCCCAGACGGTCGGGGTTGACCGACGTGTCCTCGCCCGCCTTGGCGGTGAAGCCCGCGTCCTTCCAGGCTTCCTGGGCCGCGACGAGCGCGAACTGCGCCGAGCGGTCCAGCTTGCGGGCCTGCGGCCGCGGGATGATCTCGGACGGCTCAACGGCGATCTGCCCGGCGATGCGGACGGGCAGGTCGGCGGCCCAGTCCTGGTCGAGCGTGCTGACACCGGAGCGTCCGGCGAGCAGGGCCTCCCAGGTCGAAGCGCTGTCGCCACCCAGCGGTGTGGTTGCGCCGATACCGGTGACGACCACGGTGCGATTGGTCGCGTTCACGGGAATTCTTACTCCACGGGTAGAGGGGTCTGAATCGACGGCGCCACCGCGGGGTGGCGACATGCGCGGGAGCTGGATCAGCTCTGGTGCTTGAGGATGTAGTCGGTCGCGTCGCCGACGGTCTTGAGGTTCTTGACGTCGTCGTCCGGGATCTTCACGTCGAAGCGCTCTTCGGCGGCGACGACGACCTCGACCATGGACAGCGAGTCGACGTCCAGGTCGTCGGTGAAGGACTTGTCCACCTGGACGTCCTCGGTGGGGATCCCGGCGATCTCGTTCACGATCTCGGCGAGACCGGCAACGATCTCTTCCTGAGTGGCGGCCATGATGGCGCTCCTTCGGTCATTTTAAGGGGAAACTGCGTTACTTGCGGTGAAGATCCGTGCGGCGTCCGGCACGTCCGGAGACGGACGGTGCTGCGCAGATCTTGCCTAGGGGAGGGTAACGACCGTCGCGGCGTACACGAGACCCGCCCCGAAGCCGATGACCAGCGCGGTGTCGCCGCTCTTGGCCTGTCCGGTCGCCAACAGCCGCTCCATGGCGAGCGGAATGGAGGCGGCCGAGGTGTTGCCGGTGGTCTCCACGTCGCGGGCGACCGTCACACTCTCCGGCAGCTTCAGAGTCTTCACCATCGAGTCGATGATCCGCATGTTGGCCTGGTGCGGGATGAAGACGTCCAGGTCGTCCGGGCTGACTCCGGCCGCGTCCAGCGCCTGCTGGGCGACCTTCGCCATCTCGAACACCGCCCACCGGAAGACCGCTTGGCCCTCCTGGGTGATGGCGGGGTACCGGATCTCCGCCAGGGCGGGGCGCGCCTCGGGCCCGTCGCCTCCGGGGAACGGCGTGGAACGGTAGACGTCCCAGCCGAGGGTCTGCTTGATCGTGTCGGCCTTGTCGCCCTCCGAGCCCCAGACCGTCGGGCCGATCTCCGGCTCGTTGGCGGGGCCGACGACCACCGCGCCGGCGCCGTCACCGAACAGGAAGGCCGTCGCCCGGTCCTCCAGGTCGGTCAGGTCCGACAGTCGCTCGACGCCGATGACCAGGACGTACTCCGCCGAACCCTCCGTCACCAGGCCCTTGGCGAGGGTCAGTCCGTAGCCGAAGCCCGCGCAGCCCGCCGAGATGTCGAAGGCGGCCGGCTTGCCGGCGCCGATGCGGTGCGCGATCTCGGTCGCGATCGCCGGGGTCTGCTTGAAGTGCGAGACCGTGGAGACGATCACGGCGCCGATCTGCTCGGGCGTGATCCCGGCGTCGGCGATGGCCTTGCCGGACGCCTCGACCGACATCTGCGCCACGGTCTCCTCGGGGCTCGCCCAGTGGCGGGTCGCGATGCCGGACCGCGAGCGGATCCACTCGTCGGACGAGTCGATGTGCTTGAGGATCTCCTCGTTGGGCACGACACGGGTCGGCCGGTAGCCGCCGACGCCCATGATCCGGGCGTACGGAGCGCCCTTGGAGGGCTTGATCTTCGAGGTCATGCGCTTCGGACTCCTATTCGGCCGGTGCCGAGCCAGCAGCGGTGGCGGCGGACGCCTCGGCGATCAGCGTGCGGGCCGCGTCGAGGTCGTCGGGCGACTTGAGGGCGAGGGTCCGCACGCCGGGCAGGGCACGCTTGGCCAGGCCGGTGAGCGTGCCGCCGGGGGCCGCCTCGACGAGCGCGGTGACGCCGAGTGCCTTGAAGGTCTCCATGCACAGGTCCCAGCGCACGGGGTTGGCCACCTGGCCGACCAGCCGCTGCACCAGTTCCTGACCGGAGGAGACCAGCTGTCCGTCCTTGTTGGAGACGTAACGGGTGTGCGGATCGGCGACCGACAGCGATGCGGTCGCGGATTCCAGCGCGGAGACGGCGGGTGCCATGTGGTGAGTATGGAACGCGCCGGCCACCTTCAGCGGTACGACCCGGCGAGTGCCTTCCGGCTTGTTCTCGACCAGCGCGGCGATCTGCTCGGCGGTGCCGGCCGCGACGATCTGCCCGGCGCCGTTGACGTTCGCCGGAGTCAGGCCCAGCCGCTCCAGGTGGGGCAGCACGACGGCCTCGTCGCCACCCAGGAGGGCGGCCATACCGGTCTCGGTGACGGCGGCGGCCTCGGCCATCGCCAGGCCGCGGCGGCGTACCAGCCCCATCGCGGCCTCGTCGGAGAGCGTGCCGGTCAGCGCGGCGGCGGCGAGCTCACCGACGCTGTGGCCGGCCGCGGCGCCGACCTTGGAGGAGAAGTCGTCGGCCGTCGCGAACAGCTGACGGGCGGAGATCAGGGCGGACGCCACCAGCAGCGGCTGCGCCACCGCGGTGTCGCGGATTTCCTCTTCGTCCGCCTTCGTGCCGTAGTGGACCAGGTCGAGGTCGATGGCGGCCGACCACTCACGGAGCCGGTCTTCGACACCGGGGAGGTCGAGCCAGGGGGTCAGGAAGCCGGGCGTCTGGGCGCCTTGGCCGGGAGCGACGAGTACGAGCACCCTCACACTCTCTCTTGTGGGTGGTTCCGCCCGCCCGTGGGGACAAGGACGAAGAACCATCGGGGTAATTGTTGGTCTCCGACAAAAGTCTAGAGTTGCGCCTCACCGTCAGCCAGACGCCCCAGAATCAACGCGATACGGAGGGTGAAGGCCGAGCGCACGTCAGAGGGTGACCATCCGGTGACGTCCGTCACACGTCGCAGCCGATAGCGCACGGTGTTGGGGTGGACGAACAGCATCCGCGCCGCGCCCTCGAGGCTACTCGCCTGCTCCAGATAGACGCTCAGCGTCTCAAGGAGCGCCGACCCGGCTTCCTCCAGCGGTCTGTAGATCTCCTCCACCAACTGCTCCCGCGCGACCGGGTCCGAGGCCATCGCGCGTTCCGGAAGCAGGTCGTCCGCGAGCACCGGGCGCGGTGCGTCCGGCCAGGCCGCGCACGCCCGCAGACCGGCCGCCGCGGCCTGCGCGGAACGGGTCGCCGCCAGCAGGTCGGAGACCACCGGGCCGGCCACCACGGGACCGGCGGCATACGGGCCGATCAGTGCCTTCGCCGCCTTGAGCGGATTGTCCGAGCCGCCCGCGATCACCACCAGGCGCGAGCCCAGCACCCCGGTCAGCACCTGGAGCTTGGCGTGCCGGGCGGCCCGCCGGATCGCCTCCACGGTCAGCTCGCTGTCGCCGTCCGGGGCGGTGCCCAGCACCACGCAGACATGCTCGGGGGAGTTCCAGCCCAGCGCCGCCGCCCGGGAGACCGCGCCCTCGTCGGCCTCCCCCGAGAGCACCGCGTTGACCACCAGCGACTCCAGGCGGGCGTCCCAGGCACCGCGAGCCTCGGCGGCCTGGGCGTAGACCTGGGCGGTGGCGAAGGCGATCTCCCGGGCGTACACCAGGAGCGCCTCGCGCAGCACGGACTCGTCACCGGGGGCCGCGACCTCGTCGATCGCCGCCTCCATGACCTCGATGGTGGTCCGCACCATCTCCACGGTCTGGCGCAGCGTGATCGCCCGGGTCAGCTCGCGCGGCGCGGTGCCGAAGACGTCGGTGCTGATCGCCTGCGGGGTCTCCGGATGCCGGAACCACTCGGTGAAAGCGGCGATACCGGCCTGGGCGACCAGGCCGATCCAGGAGCGGTTCTCCGGGGGCATCGCGCGGTACCACGGCAGCGTGGCGTCCATGCGGGCGATGGCCGCGGCCGCCAGCGTGCCGGAGGAATTCTCCAGCCGCCGGAGGGTCGCGGAGTGCGGGTGCGCGTCGCGCGATGCGGGTTCAGACACGGGACAAGCCTGCACTATCGGGGCGGAGGGGTGAGGGGGCGGGGCTACCGTGGGCCCATGATTCAGGTGCGCAGGGGCGAGGAACGCTATCGGGGCGGCGATCCGGACGCCGGGATCGAGTCACTCCACGCATTCTCCTTCGGGCCCCACTTCGACCCGGACAATCTGCGCTTCGGGGCAATTGTCGCCTGCAACGAGGAGCGGCTGGCGGCCGGTGCCGGCTTCGACGAGCATCCGCACCGCGACACCGAGATCGTGACCTGGGTGGTCGAGGGTGAGCTGACCCACCGCGACTCGGCCGGTCACGAGACCACCGTACGCCCGGGCGATCTCCAGCGGCTCAGCTCTGCCGGCGGGGTGCGGCACGTGGAGCGCAACGGGGGCGGGGCGCCGCTGCGCTTCGTCCAGATGTGGCTGGCGCCGCGCGAATTCGGCGGGGAGCCGGCGTACGAGGTGGTCCGCGGCATCGCCGACGGCACGCCGTACGCGGTCCCGCGGGCCGGCGCCCTGCTGCATGTGCGCCGCCTCACAAACGGCGAGCGCACCGCCGTCCCGGACGCGGAGCGGGTGTACGTGCACGTCGTGCGGGGCGCGGTCACACTCGGCGGGGACCGCCTGGAGGCGGGCGATGCGGCGCGGATCACGGACGGCACGGGGCTGGAGCTGACGGCGCTGGCGGCGGCGGAGTGCCTGATGTGGGAGATGGGGCCGGAGCCGGTGTACGGGTGAGCGGGCGGCGGGCGGTGGCGGTAGGCGGTGGCGGTGGGCGCGTTCCGCTTCCCTCTCCTACGGGCCGCGCCCCCGCTCCTACGAGGACGCACCCCTCCTACGAGGAGGCGCCCCTACGAAGACGCGCCCCCGCTCCTACGAGGACGCGCCCGGTCGTCGGCCCGCTGCGTCAGGCCGACCGCGCCAGCTCGTCCAGCACCGCGTCGGTCAGCTTCGGCCAGACCTCGATCGCCCACGGTCCGAAGGCCCGGTCGGTCAGCGCCACACAGGCGGCCCCGGCATCCGGGTCCACCCACAGGAACGTCCCGGACTGCCCGAAGTGGCCGTAGGTGCGGGGCGAGGAGCCGGCGCCCGTCCAGTGCGGCGACTTGCCGTCGCGGATCTCGAAACCCAGCCCCCAGTCGTTCGGCTTCTGGTGGCCGTAGCCCGGCAGCACGCCCGTCAGCCCGGGGAAGGCCACCTGCGTCGCCGCCGCGAGCGTCTGCGGCGCGAGCAGCCGCGGCGCCTGAAGTTCGGCCGCGAACCGGATCAGATCGGCGACCGAGGAGACGCCGTCCTTGGCGGGCGAGCCGGGCAGTTCCGTCGCGGTCATGCCGAGCGGCTGAAGCACCGCCTCGTGCAGATACTGCGGGAAGGCGATGTCGGTCGCCTTGGCGATGTGGTCGCCGAGCACCTCGAAACCGGTGTTGGAGTAGATCCGGCGGGTGCCGGGCGCGGCCATCACGCGCTGCTCGTCGAAGGCGAGCCCCGAGGTGTGCGCGAGCAGATGACGGACCGTGGAACCCTCCGGTCCGGCCGGCTCGTCCAGCTCGACGGCGCCTTCCTCGACGGCCAGCAGGGCGGCGTACGCGGCCAGCGGCTTGGTCACCGACGCCAGCGGAAACCTCTGCTCCAGAGGGCCGTACGATCCGGCCACCGACCCATCGGCTCGTACGACGGCGGCCGCAGCGGTGGGCACCGGCCAGTTCTCGATCATCCGCAGGCTCTGCATGCTCCGAGCCTAACCTCCCCAAAATTGGGTCAAGTCTGCGCCCGATCCGCGCTTGCTTGGAGTGCGCTCGAACTCTCTAGCGTTGAAGCGTCGCAAGGCATCCGGCGAAAAGCCGCGAGGTCCGCGGCGAAGTCGAGAGCAATCCGGCGAAACAGGGGAGACGGGGCATGACGGTCACGCACAGCGAACCGGTGACGAGCGGCGCGGCAGCGACCGCCGAACCGCCGGTGAGGGTCGGCCGCTGCGGCCCCCCGCCGCTCCCGCACCCCAGGCCCACCGGCCAGGACCGGTACACCATCAGCGAGGTGGCGGAGCACACCGGGCTCAGCGCCCACACCCTCCGCTGGTACGAGCGGATAGGGCTGATGCCGCACGTGGACCGTACGCACACCGGGCAGCGCCGCTTCAGCAACCGCGATCTGGACTGGCTGGACCTGGTCTCCAAGCTGCGGCTGACCGGTATGCCGGTCGCCGACATGGTCCGCTACGCCGAACTGGTCCGGGCGGGCGAGAGTACCTTCGCCGAGCGTGAGCAGCTGCTGACCGCACACCGCGAGGACGTACGGCAGCGCATAGCGGAGCTGCGGAGCACGCTGGATGTACTCGACTACAAGATCGATATCTACGCCGACGCCCGACGGGCGTCCGAGAGGTTCTGAGGTCTCATGGGTAGCGAGAAGATCGACACGGTCGAGCTGGGCACCGGCGGCCCCCGGGTAGGGGTGCAGGGCCTCGGCTGTATGGGCATGAGTTTCGCCTACGGCCCCACGGACGCCGACGAGGCGCGAGCCACCCTGGAGCGCGCGCTGGAGCTGGGCGTGACGCTTTACGACACCGCCGACATGTACGGCCAGGGGGACAACGAGAAGTTCATCGCCCCGTTCATCCAGGCGCACCGCGACGAGGTCGTCCTGGCCACCAAGTTCGCCATCTCGCCGGACCCGGACGCTCCGGACGACCCGTACCGGCGCATCATCCGCAACGACCGCGCGTACATCCGCCAGGCCGTCGAAGGCAGCCTCAAGCGGCTGGGCGTCGACGAGATCGACCTCTACTACATGCACCGCCGCAACCCCGACGTCCCTCTGGAGGAGTCGATCGGGGCGATGGCCGAACTGGTCGCCGAGGGCAAGGTCAAGCACCTGGGGCTGAGCGAGGTGACCGGCAGCGAACTGCGCGCGGCCCACGCCATCCACCCGATCGCGGCCGTCCAGTCCGAGTGGTCCCTCTTCAGCCGGGACATCGAGGCCGGTGTGGTGCCGGCCGCGGCCGAGCTCGGCGTCGGCCTGGTGCCCTACTCGCCGCTCGGCCGTGGCTTCCTGACCGGCGCGTTCGTGCAGGCCGACCAGGAGCTGGGCGCGGACGACTTCCGCCGTACGCAGCCGCGCTTCACCGGCGACAACGCGGCCGCCAACGCCGCACTGCTGGAGCCGGTCCGGACGGTCGCCGACGCCCACGGCGCCACGCTCGGTCAGATCGCCCTGGCCTGGGTGCAGCAGCAGGCCGCCGTACGCGGCCTGGCCGTCGTCCCGATCCCCGGCACCCGCAAGCGGCACCGCGTCGAGGAGAACACCGCCGCCACCCGCATCCGGCTCACCGACGAGCAACTGGCCCTGCTGGAGCCGATCGCCGACAAGGTGGCGGGCGAGCGCTACGCGGACATGACGCATACGTCGGCGGGGCGGGAGTAGCTCCTTGGCGCGGGAGTGGGGGGTGGCCCAAGTGGTCCGGGGTCCCGGGCTCCCGGGCTCCCGGGCTTCCGGGCTCCCGGGCTTCCGGGCTTCCGGGCTTCCGGGCTCCCGGGGTCCCGGGGTCCCGGTGGGCACGCCCGGGTAGCCGGTCCCAGGGCCACCGCTCCCCGGGCCATCGCTCCCCGCGCCCTACGCCAGCCCCAGTGCGAACGCCGCGAACGCGGTGGCCAGGACCGCGGCGAGGGCCCGGCGGGCCCGGGTGACGCCCGTCCAAGGGGCCTCGAAACGGCGGGTGGTTCGGCCGATCAGCAGCAGGGCGACGGCGAAGACCGGCAGCCAGGCGAGTCGGACGAGGACCCACTCCGGCGTGACGGGCGCGACGGTCAGACCCGGCACCGCCCCGAGGAAGGACGCGGGCACCGCCGCGGACAGCATCGCCGTCTGGTGCCAGCACAGGACCGTCATCGCCGACAGGTTGATGACCACGACCGGTGCCCACAGGGCGGGCCGGCGCAGGAACCGGGCGATCCGGTCCCGGAGCAGGATCGCGGCACCGGACTGGGCCGCCGCCAGCGCCAGCACCAGCAGCGACGGCGGATGCGAGTTCGTACGGTCCTGGCCGGGGACGCCCACCATGCTCACCGGGTAGTGGAAGAACAGCAGCAGCGCCGCGAACAGTGCCGCCCCGCCGAACAGCAGCGTCCAGGCGGCCCGTCGGCCGAGCCGCCGCTCCCCCCAGGAGACGCCGAGCTGATAGGCGAACATCCAGCCGGGGAGCAGGTTCAGCAGACTCAGCCAGGACGGCATGGCGTCGGCGAACGGCCCGTAGCGCAGGAAGTCCACCACCGCCACGGCCGCCAGCAGCGGCGCGGCCGCCCAGGCCCCCATACGGCGCGCGGCGCGGACGCAGTACGGCGTCAGCGCGGTGATCCCCGCGTACACGCCGACGAACCACAACGGCTGGATGACCAACGTCGCGCCGGTCCGCAGGGTCGCCTCCGGCACGCCCATCCCGTGGAGCAGCGGCAGTAACACCGCCCATACGGCCGTCACACCGAGCACCGGCCGGCCCAGCCTGACGAGCCGTCCGCGCAGCCAGCCGCCGACGGACTCGCCGCGTCCGATCGCGCGCCGGTAGGACAGCACCGAGGCATAGCCGCCCACCAGGAAGAAGATGCCGAGCATCTGCAGCGCCCAACTGGCGGGCGCGAGAAAGCCCGAGGTGGTCAGCGGACTGGCGTTGTGCAGCGCACCGTTGGCGTCCAGGGTGAAGCCACCGAGCAGCCAGTGGCCGGTGGGTACCGCGAGCAGCGCGAGCGCCCGCAGTCCGTCGATCGCCCGGTCCCGCTCCGCGGGGGTACGCGCCTCGATCGCGCGGACGGCTGAGCGGACCGTGTGTGTGGTTTTCATGGCTGTCCTTGGCCTCTGCGTCCTGAAGATGGGTGGTGCAGTGGTGCCTTGAAGGTGTGGTGACGCGGTGGTGCGGTGGTGCGGTGTATTGGAGTGCCGTGGTGCCGTGGTGCCGTGGTGCGGGGGTGTGGGGTACGGGGCGGGGTGCCCCGGCGACGGGCCGCGCCGTACGGCGAGGTGTCACGCCGTGCCGCGGGCTGCTACGCCGTGCCGCGCCCGCCGCTTGCGTGCCTCAGCTGACCTGGCCGTAGCGGCCCAGCACGATGGCCGCGAAGTTCCGCAACGAGTCCGTACCGGGGGCGAGGTAGCCGGTGTGGCCCTCGGCCCGCTGCGCGGAGACATGCCGGGCGCCGAAGGCGGGGTCGGTGGGGTCCTCGCCGTGACCGAGGCCCAGCAGCTCGACGTTCGGGATGTCGCCGATCCAGTCGGTCGCGTCCCGGGCCGCCCAGACCCGCGCGGAGGTGTGCAGCTCAGCCACGCCGTCCCGGCGCATACCGGGGGAGCCGAAGACGACCAGGTCGGCGATGCGGCCCTGACCGCCCAGTCGCGGTACCGCCAGTCCGCAGACCACCGAGCCATAGCTGTGGCACAGCACGGCCGGTGCCGGGGCGCCGGTGGCCGTCAGCCCGGACAGGAAGCGGGCCAGCCGGGGCGCGCCGGCCTCGGCGAGCCGGCCGGTCGCCGCGTCCGGTCCGAGACCGACCGGGGTGGTGTACCCGACCCAGGCGATGACGGCGGTACGGGTCCCGGGCGCGTCGGCGGCCATCTGCCTGTGCAGCGACCTGGCCATCCCGCTCGGTGTGCCGTACGGGTCCTTGGCGCGGTCGAACGACGCCAGGTCGATGTCCGAGCCCGGCACGATCACGGCGATGTGCTCGGCGGTCGTCAAGCCGCCGTACACCTCGGCCACTTGGCCACGGCCCCGCGGGTCGAAGGAGAGGATCCGGCGGCCGGGCGCGAGCAGCGCGGCACACCGGTCGGCCGCCTTCCTGGCCTGCTGGTGGTCCTCAAGGGTGCCGGCCGGATCGGTGATACGGGCCAGCTGACGGGCCCGTTCCGCCTTCAGCGCAAGGGAGTTGGCCGTGTACCGCAGGGCGATCGGGGCACCGTCGAGATTGCCCACGATGAGCGGGTGCCGGACGGCGAGTGCCTGCTGCTGGGCATCGGTCAGCGAGGCGAAGAAGCGGGCGACGGCGGCGGGTCGGGCGGTCGCCGGGTCCGGCAACCGCACGCCGAGGGAGTGGTCGGCGCGCCAGGCGGCGGCGCCGGGCGGCGGGCCGGTGACCGCGGTCTGCGCGGAACCGGCCGCCCAGCCGCCGGTTCCGGCGGCCACGGTCACCGCGAGCGCGGCGGTGATCAACGTGCGCTTGCTGCGTCGAGCGACGGTGCGCAGCACGGACATGGTGTGTCTCCCTCTCCCGTTGGCGTGGCGGGGGAAAGGTAAGGAGACGGTGTATGACACGGCGTCACACCGCGGTGCCAACTCCCGGGTGATACCGGGGTAGGGGGCCCGCCCCCGCACTCGTCCTCAGGAAGGAGCGCGGGGGAGGGGAACCTAGGGGATGGAGCGGGATGAAGGGGGATGGCAGGGACGGAGGGGATGTAGGGCAGGTAGGCGGCGCGTAGGGATACGCGGGGACGAATTCGGGGACGCATACGAGGGCGCATGTGAGGGCGCATGCGGGGACGCATGCGGGGGCACCTCGACAGGCCGCGGCCCCGGCCGCCGGCCCGAAGAGAGCCGGCAACCGGGGAGGGGCCAGCAATCGGGGCGGGGCAGGCCACCGGGGGCAGGGGACGGCAACTGAGGCCGAGGGGGAGGCAACCGGGGCGAGGGGGCCGGCAACCGAGGCCGAGGGGGCCGGCAACCGGGGGCGTGGGGCCGGCAACCCAGACCGAGGGGGCAGGCAACCGAGGCCAAACGAAGCTGCCGCCCCACCGCGCTGCCGCCTCACCCCGCTGCCGCCTCACCGCTTCAACTGCGGCTCCGCTTACCGCTCTAGCCGCCACTCCCCGGCGCCACCAGCCCCGACTCATACGCGAAGATCACGGCCTGGGCGCGGTCCCGCAGTTCCAGCTTGGCCAGCACCCGCCCGATATGGGTCTTCACGGTCTGCTCGGCGAGGATCAGCGCCTCGGCGATCTCCTGGTTCGACAGCCCACGGGCGATCAGCTCCAGCACCTCGGTCTCCCGCGGGGTCAGGCCGTTCAGTCGCAGTGAGGCGCGGTCCTTGCGGGGCGCCGGCCGCTGGCGGGCGAAATCGGCGATCAGCCGACGGGTGACCGACGGCGCCAGCAGGGCCTCGCCGGCCGCCACCACGCGCACCGCCGAGATCAGATCGGCCGGCGGGGCGTCCTTGAGCAGGAACCCCGAGGCACCCGCGCGCAGCGCCTCGTACACGTAGTCGTCGACGTCGAAGGTGGTCAGCATGAGCACCTTCGGCCGGTGGGTGACACCGGGCGGCGGACTGAGCAGTTGCCGGGCCGCCTCCAGCCCGTCCATCTCCGGCATCCGGACGTCCATCAGCACCACATCGGGGTGCGTCCGACGACTCAGCTCCACCCCCTGCACACCATCGGGGGCGTCGCCCACCACATCGATGTCGCTCTGCGCGGCGAGCAGCGCGGCGAACCCCGCGCGCACCATGGCCTGGTCGTCGACGATGATCACGCGCGTGGTCATGAAGAGCCGGAATCCTTCGCTGAGAGGGGAGACGCCGAAGGGGCGGAGGGGGTGCCGGGTATGGGGTTTTCGGGCGAGGTGGTTCCGGACGCCGGGGTGACGGTCGCCGCGGCACCGGGCGCGGGCGTGAGGGGGAGCCGCGCCGCGACCCGGAAGCCGCCGTCGGGCAGGGGACCGGTGTCGAGCGAACCGTCCACCAGCCGCACCCGCTCCCGCATCCCGACCAGGCCGTGGCCGGTCCCGGTCGTCTCCAGCGGTGCGGAGGGTGCGGACGGCACGGGCGGGGCGGAGTTGACGATCAACACCGTCAGCCGGGTGCGGTCCGTGCTCGTGGTGACCGACACCCGGGTCTGCGCGCCGGGCGCGTGCCGCACCACATTGGCCAGCGCCTCCTGCACGATGCGGTACGCCGACAGATCCACCGCCGGTTCGAGCACCACCGGCTCCTCCGGCAGCACCAACTCCACCGGCACACCGGCCCGTACGGTCCCCTCGACCAGCTTCGGCAGCATCGCCACCCCGGGCTGCGGCGTCTTCTCCGGGCCGCCCTGCCGTTCCGTCTCCTCACTGCGCAGCACGCCGAGCAGCCGGCGCATCTCCGCCAAGGACTCGCGCGCGGTCGCGGCGATCGACCCGAACTCCTCCTCCGCCTCCTTGGGTATCCCGCTGATGCGGTACGGAGCGCTGTCCGCCTGGACCGTGATCACCGACATGTGGTGGGCGACCACGTCGTGCAGCTCGCGGGCGATCCGGGTGCGTTCCTCCAGGAGCGTACGACGGGCCCGTTCGGCCTCGCTGATGGTCTCCTGCTCGATCAACTTCCGCTGGGCATCGCCCCGTTCGCGCAGGGTGGCGCCCATCAGCAGCATCACACCGGCGAGCACGAACGTCAGCACCCAGGTGCTCTGGCTGCGCTCCGGGGTCATCGTCTCGGAGAGGATTCCGGCGAAGCCGGTCGTCAGCCAGACGGCTATCAGGGTGCGCCGGCGCTCGCGCAGGGACAGCGCCAGCATCAGTGCGAGGTAGCCGACGATCGCCGGCGGTGTCCAGGGCCAGGCGCGGCCCGCCACTCCGTCGACCACGGTGAGCCCCAGGGCGCAGACGACATCCGCGGCGAAGATCACCCACCAGGCCTGCAGCGGCCGGGTCACGGCCAGCATCAGGGGCACGGTCTGGGCGGTGGCGAGCGCGCCGGCCAGACCGCCGCTCATGCCGTAGTCGTTGCCGAGGACGTTGATGGTCGTCGGCAGCAGCGACACCGCGAACGTGAAGGCGACGAGATACGGCACCCGGCGCAGCCAGCGGTTCTGCACACCGGCGAACAGCGGGATGCCGGGCTCGGTCGGGGTGCCGAGCTCGACGGCGAGGATGCGCAGCGCCTGCCGTGCGGCGCGCAACGCTCTCGACCGGGTCGGCTCGCGCTCGGCGCCGCGGGCCGCCTCGGGGGCTGGGGTGGGGGATCGTCCGTTCATCGCGGAGTCAATGTAAGCGGACGGCCTGAGCCCGGGCGTCATACCACGGGTCGGCCTTCGGACCCGTACCACGGTATGACCCACCGCGGTACGACACAGCGGTACAGCCCCCGCGGCGAGGCAGCCGGCCCGCGGACAGCACGGGCCCGGGCCCTACAACTCCGCCAGCAGTTCGGCCTTCTTCGCGCTGAACTCGTCGTCCGTCAGCAGCCCGGCCTCGTGCAGCTCGCCCAGGTGCCGTATCCGGTCCGCGATGTCCGCCGGGTCCCGGCGCGCGTCCCCGGCCCGGCGGCACACCGGCTCCCGCTCCGCCGTCTCCTGCTCCGGTTCGGCGGCGCGCACGGCCTGCAGTACCGCGGCGGCGAACGGCAGCGACTCGTGGACCGGGCCGTACCCCAGGCCGAACACCACGGCGGCGGGGTCCTGATCGGCCTCGCCCTTCCCCGGCTCGGCCGCCCCGCGTTCCAGCAGCCGGAGGTAGCCGTTGAAGACCTCCGGCGAGCGCCACTCGACGCCGGCCAACTCGCCCACCGTGAACGTCTGGTCGCCGCACTTCCACTTGGCCGACGACGCACCCGTCCAGAACCAACGGAAGGCGACCGAACGGCCGTCGAAGGACGCCTTGCCGTCGTAGGCCTTGAAGTGGAGCGGAGGTTCCGGTGCGGTCACCAGATGACGCTCGGCGGGTTCCTTGGCGTCCGGGCCCAGCACCGTGCGCAGTTCGTCGGCGTAGAACTCGGCCAGCGTCTCGCGCTCGGCCGGCAGCACCAGCCGGTACGGGTCGGCATCCTCCTTGAGCTGCCCGTTCGCCGCCTCCATCAGGGGGTCGGCGCCCGGCCGGGGCACGGCGCGCAGCACCACCGTGCCGCGTCTGCCCCCGGTCACCTCGACGGAGCTCAACGCCTCGTACGGAATGCGTCGCTCGCCGAGCGCCTGGAAGAGCTTCGGCCTGCGGATCCCCCGTTCGAAGCGGATGAGTACGGAGTCAGTGTCGAACTCCCAGACGGCATGAAAACCGGCCAGCACATCACCCATGCGACTCATCGTATGCGGGCGGTTGCCCGCCCGTCCCCCTTCCGGACACCTCGAAGGCGCCTGCCAGGACTACGCGCGTCATGGGCCTCTCGCCCAGCCGCTTCCGGCCCTTGTCCCATGGACGCGCTCGCCCCTGAGGACGGTTCCCGTCGGCGCGGTCCGTCCCCGGGCGCCGGGCCGTGCCGGCGGGAACCGGCCGTTTCTGCGCGGGAGATCAGACCAGGCCCGTGCTGCAGTGCGGATCGTCGGTGGCGCAGTCCACCGAGTCGAGCGCCCCGACCCCGACCAGCGCGAAGTTGCGCAGGCTGCGGGTGCCGGGCGCGAAGTAGCCGGCGTGCCCGACGGCGCCGTCGGCGGACAGGATCCGGGAGCCGAAGGACGGATCGACCGGGTCGGCGCCGTGGCCGAGCCCACCGACCTCCAGGTACGGCACGTCCTGGATCCAGTCGTCGGAGTCCCGCATCGCCCAGACCCGGGCGTGGGTGCCGAGTCCGGAGAGGCTTTCCGCCCGCATGCCGGGGCTGCCCGCGACCGCGATGTCCTCGACGTTCGCCGGTAGGTGCCGGGCGGCGACGCCGCACACCACGGAGCCGTAGCTGTGGCAGAACAGCGAGACGGTGTCGGAGGACGGCAGCGACTTCACCAGGGCGCGCAGCCGGACCGCGCCGGCCTCGGCGAGGTTCCCGGTGACGGCCTCGACACCGAGGCCGGACGGAGTCGTGTAGTCGGCCCAGGCGATCACGGCCGTCCGCACGCCCGGCTTGGCCGCGCGCTCGGCGTCGTAGAGGGAGCGCCCCATGCCGACGGGCGCCGTGTTGGCCCGTACCGTCCGTTCGAAGGTCGCCAGGTTGGTGTCCACCCCGGGCACCACTACGGAGACCCGCTTTGCCGCCGGGAGGTTGCCGAAGACCTCCGCGGCCCGGCCGCCGCCGGCCGGGTCGAAGGCGAGGATCTGCCGCCCGGGGGCCATCATCGACTCGAAGCGGTGCATCAGCCGGCCGGCTTCCTGGCGGCCCACGGGCGTGAGGCGGTGGTCGCCCGTCCGTCGCTGCTCCGTGGCGCGGGCGTCGTCGATCGCCATCCGGTTGGCCCGGTAACGCAGTTGGACGGGCGCGCCGCCCATGTTGCCGACGACGAGCGGATAACGGGCGGCGAGCTGCTGCTTCTGGGCGCCGGTGAGCGTGGCGAAGAAGGTCCGCAGGGTGGCCGGGGAGCCGGTGGGGTCGGGCAGCGGGTGACCGAGGAAGGTGGCGTGCTTCCAGGCGTTTCTCGCCGTGGCCAGGGGGTTGGCGTCGTCCTTGGTGCCTCTGACGGCTGTCCAGCCGGTCATGGCGAGCATCACGAACACCACCGCCAAGGCGAGCGCCGCACGCCAGGCGGTGGACTGCAGAAAACTGGAGGAGGGGCCCAGGCCCGGGAAGGAAGTCACCGCGGGCCACCCTAGGAGACGGGGCAGGCCCGCTGTCGGGCCCGTGAGTGATATCACGTTTCGCGGCGGGTATTTCGACCAAACCGGACATGAATTGCCGATTTCCCGTGCTCAGTCGTGCAGAGGCGGTCTCATCAGGCGGTTAAGGGGTTGCTCAACGGCGGCTGTCCGTTACGGGCAGTTGCGGGTGATTCGGCCTCGGCGGCGGAAGTCGACCTCAGCGGGCGGAACGCCAGTCGCCGCCGATCGCCGGCTGGATGTGGTCCAGATAGGACTGGGTCAGCGCGCGGATGGACGCCACGCTGCAGTCCGGGCCCTCGCCCCACACCTTGCCGGCCACCCGCATCACCCCGCAGAACGCGGCGACCAGCACCCGCGGCCGCGGATCGGCATCGACGTCCAGCCCCTCGCGCCGGGCGATCAGCCCCGCGATCCGCTCCTCCAGTTCGGACGAGCGCCGCAGATGGGAGGCCACCAGCGTGGGTGTGGACTCGATCATCCGGTACGTCCGCATGTGCAGCTCCACCGGGATCACCGACTCGATGGCGCTGCCGATGTCGTCCCAGGCCACCATCACCGCGGTGCGCAGCGCCGTCAGCGGATCCTCGGAGGCGGGGCGGGCGGTCAGTTCGTCGAGGAAGCGGGCCTCGACCATCTCCTGGACCGCGAAGGCGACGTCCTCCTTGTTGGCGAAGTACCGGAAGTACGTCCTCTGGGAGACGTCCACCGCCTCGGCGATCTCGTCGACGGTCGTTTCCTCGTAGCCCTGCTCCGTGAACAGTTCGAGTGCCGCGCGGATCAGGGCGTCCCGGGTGCGCTGCTTCTTACGTTCGCGCAGTCCGCCTCCGGGGGCCGTCTGCGGCGTCGAGGTGGCCATCCTGCGCCGCCTTTCCGTGGTCTTCTCGCTGCTCAGGTTACCTGTGAGGGAGATGACAGTTACCGACTCGTGAATCGCTTTGTCAATTGTCAGCCGCTGACATTAGCCTCGGGGTATGAGTTCCCAGACCCCGGTCGCCCACGCCGCGCCGGAACTTCCCGTACCGGAGCCCCCGAGGGGGCTGCGAGGCCATCCGTGGCTGACCCTGTTCTCCGTCGCCATCGGCGTCATGATGGTGGCCCTGGACGGCACGATCGTCGCCATCGCCAACCCGGCGATCAAGGACGACCTCGGCGCCTCGTTCGGCGACGTGCAGTGGATCACCAACGGCTACATGCTCGCCCTCGCCGTCTCGCTGATCACGGCCGGAAAGCTCGGTGACCGCTTCGGTCACCGCCAGACCTTCCTCATAGGCATCGTCGGTTTCGCCGCCGCCTCCGGAGCCATCGGCTTCTCCAGCGAGGTCGCGCTGGTCATCGTCTTCCGTGTGCTGCAGGGCCTGTTCGGCGCGCTGCTGATGCCCGCCGCCCTCGGACTGCTGCGCGCCACCTTCCCGGCCGAGAAGCTCAACATGGCGATCGGCATCTGGGGCATGGTCATCGGCGCCTCCACCGCCGGCGGCCCCATAGTGGGCGGACTGCTGGTCGAGCACGTCAACTGGCAGTCCGTGTTCTTCATCAACGTCCCGGTCGGCGTGCTGGCCCTGGTCCTCGGCCTGGTCTTCCTCAAGGACCACCGCGCGGAGAACGCCCCCCGCTCCTTCGACGTCCCCGGCATCCTGCTGCTCTCCAGCGCGATGTTCTGCCTCATCTGGCCGCTGATCAAGGCGACCGACTGGGGCTGGGGCGACATGAAGACCTGGGGCTTCCTGATCGGGGCCGTGGTCCTGTTCGCGCTGTTCGCCCTCCTGGAGACCAGGGTCCGCGAACCGCTCATCCCGCTGCGGATGTTCCGCTCCGTGCCGCTGACCGCCGGCACCATCCTCATGGTGCTGATGGCCTTCGCCTTCCTGGGCGGCCTGTTCTTCGTGACGTTCTACCTGCAGAACGTCCACGGCATGAGCCCGGTGGACAGCGGCCTGCACCTCCTGCCGCTCACCGGCATGATGATCGTCGGCTCCCCGCTGGCGGGCGCCCTGATCACCAAGCTCGGCCCGCGCATCCCGCTGGTCGGCGGCATGGTCCTCACCGCGGTCGCCATGTACGGCATGTCCGGCCTGGACACCAACACCGGCACCGGGCCGATGTCCGTCTGGTTCGCGCTGCTCGGCCTCGGCCTCGCGCCCGTCATGGTCGGCGCCACCGAGGTCATCGTCGGCAACGCCCCGCTGGAGCTCTCCGGCGTCGCCGGCGGTCTCCAGCAGGCCGCCATGCAGGTCGGCGGCAGCCTCGGTACGGCCGTGCTCGGCGCGGTGATGGCCTCCCGCGTGGAGAACGACCTGCCGGGCAACTGGCAGTCGGCCGGCCTCCCGCCGATCCCGCCCGCCCAGATGCCGAAGGTCTCCGACGCCGTCTCGGCCGGTATCGCGCCGGTCCCGAAGCACACCCCGCCGGAGTTCGCGCAGAAGATCACCTCGGTCGCGCACGACACCTTCGTGTCCGGTATGGGCCTGGCCTTCACCGTGGCCTGCGGTGTCGCGATCGTCGCGGCGCTCGTCGCGCTCTTCACCAAGCGCGGTGCGAACGCCGAGGCGGGGGCCGGCGTCGGCCACATCTGACCCGGCCGCCGGGGCACTTGAGCGCCCCGGCCGCACCCCCTCATCCCTGGCGCGCGGCCTGCCGAGGCACTCCTCGGCCGGCCGCGCGCCGTCGCATACGCAGCCGTCGCGCACGCCGCCATGAGATCGCCACCGTCGCGCCCGCGGCCGCCAGCGCCAGCGCCGACGCCGGTGCGGGCCCGAGGCGCGGATCCGTGGGCCGACCGCGTCAACTCCCCGTTTCGAGCCTCCCTGCACCCCATCTGCCAGGAGCCAAGCGGTAGTTGACCTCCTCCGAAACGTCGAATCCCTCATCCAGGTGAGCGAGGCCGGGAACCGCACCTGCCCCCGCGCGCATTACAGGTGACGCCCCTTCCCCCGATCCCGGCAGGCGGCCGCGAAGAACGGTTTCCGCGGCCCGTCCGGCCGCCCCGCGCCACGTCAACCTCGTACGCAGCAGCGGCACTTGCGGCCGGTCCGGTTGTCCACATACCCGATCCGGGTGGTGGCGCCGGCCGGGCCTTGGCAACCGCCCCGCGGCCCGGCGAAGGTCGATGACGAACCCGCCGCGGGCAGCCGCCCGCCGCGGAACGTCACGTACCTCACGGGGGAGAGATTCCTATGCGTCTGCGTCTGCACACGTCCGCCGGCACCACCGCCACCGCCCTGTTCACCGGCCTCGCCGCCCTGGCCGCCGCGCTCACCCTGCCGTCCGCGCTCGGCACCGCCCCCGCGCACGCGGCCACCACCGGCCGCACCGCAGCGGCCTCGGGCGAGTGCGTGGCGGGAGCGCTGTGCCTCTGGCCGAGGGCGGACTTCGCCGGCAAGCGGCGGACCTTCGAGCTGTCCGACACGGACATCGAGAGCTGCATCTCGCTGCCCAAGGGCGTCAGCGCCGCCTCGTTCGCCAACCGGATGGGCCGGCCTGTCACCACGTACCAGAGCGCGGAGTGCGCCGAGACCGCCGAGTACAACACCTACCCCGGCGGCGGCACCTGGGTGCCCCGATCCCCTTACCAGGTAAGGGCGTTCAAGGTGTGGGAGCGATGAACCGCGCACCGGCGGCACCACCGCGAGGTGCCGGCCCGCCACACCGCACACCACCGCGCCCTCCGGCCGGTGGAGGTCACCGGCCGGAGGGCGCGACAGAAGCGGTGCGGCACCAGGCCGCGGGGGAATCAGGCGTCGCCGCCGGCCTCACCCGCGTCGGCGGCCGCGACGTCCAGGAGCTGGTAGCGGTCGATGGCCTGCTTCAGCAGGGAACGGTCGACCTTGCCCTCCTTGGCGAGCTCGGTGAGCACGCTCAGGACGATGGACTGCGCGTCGATGTGGAAGAAGCGACGGGCCGCGCCACGGGTGTCCGCGAAGCCGAAGCCGTCGGCGCCCAGCGACTGGTACGTCCCCGGGACCCAGCGGGAGATCTGGTCCGGGACGGCACGCATCCAGTCCGAGACCGCGACCTTCGGGCCCTCGGCGCCCTGGAGCTTCTGCGTCACGTACGGGACGCGCTGCTCCTCCTCCGGGTGCAGCAGGTTGTGCTCCTCGACCTCCACCGCGTCGCGGCGCAGCTCGTTCCAGGAGGTCGCCGACCACACATCGGCCTTGACGTTCCACTCGTCCGCGAGGATCTGCTGGGCCTCGATCGCCCACGGCACCGCGACGCCGGAGGCGAGGATCTGGGCCGCGTGCTCGCCCTTCTCGCCGGGCTTGACCCGGTGCAGACCCTTGAGGATGCCCTCGACGTCGACGTCGGCCGGCTCCGCGGGGTGCACGATCGGCTCGTTGTAGACGGTCAGGTAGTAGAAGACGTCCTCGGAGTTCTCGCCGTACATCCGCCGCAGACCGTCCCTGACGATGTGGGCGATCTCGTAGCCATAGGCCGGGTCGTAGGCGACACAGGCCGGGTTCGTCGAGGCCAGCAGCTGGGAGTGGCCGTCGGCGTGCTGGAGGCCCTCACCGGTCAGCGTCGTACGGCCCGCGGTGGCGCCGAGCACGAAACCGCGCGCGAGCTGGTCGGCCATCTGCCAGAACTGGTCACCGGTGCGCTGGAACCCGAACATCGAGTAGAAGACGTAGACCGGGATCAGCGGCTCGCCGTGCGTGGCGTAGGCGGAGCCCGCCGCGATCAGCGAGGCCGTGCAGCCCGCCTCGGTGATGCCGTCGTGCAGCATCTGGCCGGTCGGCGACTCCTTGTAGGCCAGGAGGAGTTCGCGGTCCACCGACTCGTACTGCTGGCCCAGCGGGTTGTAGATCTTGGCCGACGGGAAGAACGCGTCCATGCCGAAGGTGCGGTACTCGTCGGGCGCGATCGGCACGAAGCGCTTGCCGATCTCCTTGTCCCGCATCAGGTCCTTGAGGATGCGGACGAACGCCATGGTGGTGGCGATCTTCTGCTGGCCCGAGCCCTTCTTGGCGCCCGCGTAGGCCTTGTCGTCCGGCAGCTGCAGCGGCTCGGCGCGCACGACACGGGTGGGCACGTACCCGCCCAGCGACTTGCGCCGGTCGTGCATGTACTGGATCTCTTCGGAGTTGCGGCCCGGGTGGTAGTACGGCGGCAGGCCGCTCTCCAGGTCCTTGTCCGGGATCGGCAGGTGCAGCCGGTCGCGGAAGCCCTTGAGGTCCTCGACCGTCAGCTTCTTCATCTGGTGGGTCGCGTTGCGGCCCTCGAAGTTCGGGCCGAGCGTCCAGCCCTTGACGGTCTGCGCGAGGATCACGGTCGGCTGGCCCTTGTGCGCCTTGGCCGCCGCATAGGCCGCGTAGATCTTCTTGTGGTCGTGACCGCCGCGGCCCAGGTGCAGGATCTGGTCGTCGGTCATGTTCTCGACCATCTTCCGCAGGCGGTGGTCGTCGCCGAAGAAGTGCTCGCGGATGTACGCGCCGGTCTCGGTCGCGTACGTCTGGAACTGGCCGTCGGGGGTGCTGTTGAGCTTGTTGACCAGGATGCCGTCGCGGTCCTGCGCGAGCAGCGGGTCCCAGCTGCGGTCCCAGACCAGCTTGATGACGTTCCAGCCGGCGCCGCGGAACTGCGACTCCAGCTCCTGCATGATCTTGCCGTTGCCGCGGACCGGGCCGTCCAGGCGCTGCAGGTTGCAGTTCACGACGAAGGTCAGGTTGTCCAGGCCCTCGCGGGCGGCGATGGACAGCTGGCCGAGCGACTCGGGCTCGTCCATCTCGCCGTCGCCGAGGTAGGCCCACACGTGCGACTTGGAGGTGTCGGCGATGCCGCGGGCCTCCATGTAGCGGTTCATCCGGGCCTGGTAGATCGCGCCGAGCGGGCCGAGGCCCATCGAGACGGTCGGGAACTCCCAGAAGTCCGGCATCAGCCGCGGGTGCGGGTAGCTGGACAGGCCGTTGGGGGCCTTGGACTTCTCCTGGCGGAAGGCGTCCAGCTGGGCCTCGCTCAGCCGGTCCAGCAGGAACGCGCGGGCGTAGACACCGGGCGAGGCGTGGCCCTGGAAGAAGATCTGGTCGCCGCCGTCACCCTCGTCCTTGCCCCGGAAGAAGTGGTTGAAGCCCACGTCGTAGAGGGAGGCGGAGGACGCGAAGGTGGCGATGTGGCCGCCGACACCGATGCCGGGGCGCTGGGCGCGGGACACCATCACGGCGGCGTTCCACCGGGTCGCGTTGAGGATCTTGCGCTCGATCTCCTCGTTGCCGGGGAAGAACGGCTCGTCCTTGGTCGCGATGGTGTTGACGTAGTCCGTGCTGCGCATCTCCGGCACGGCCACGCGCTTCTCGCGGGCCCGCTCGATCAGCCGGAGCATGAGATAGCGGGCACGTTCCCGGCCTCGCTCGTCGACGGCCGCGTCGAGCGAGTCGAGCCATTCCTGGGTCTCTTCGGGATCGAAGTCCGGGACCTGGCTGGGAAGGCCGCCAATGATGATCGGGTTTCGATCGGATCCGGAAGCCACGCTGTTCCTTCGTGTTCGGGTCGTGTCGTGCTCCGCACGTTATTCATGCCGTGCACGGGACGAATGCTGTCTCTGCCTTGGTGTCGCGCCGTCTTCCATCGTGTACCGAGCCACAGCGATACGTCACCTCTACCGATGGGTAACCATCCGCTGAGAGATGGCGCTGAAAAGGCCGATTTCTCAGGTCGGCCAAATCGCAACCATACGCCCACCTGGAAAGTGCTCCGCGTACGGACGTACGCCCTCCGAAAGGGGATCCGGTACCGGGCCCGGTCACCCCCCGAAGGGACCAGTCGTGCTCGAGTACCCGATAAACTCCGCAGAACGCTGTGGTGTGAATCACTTCACCCTGTCTCCCGGGGGTCGCGGTTGCGGCGAGACGCCGCGAAACGTCACCGTTTCGGCGGTCTGGACCGCCGGGTACTTGCGCGATCCGCCCGGCCCGTGTGGACTACGCCCAATGCTCCGCGCACGCGCGGAGTCCCCGAGCACTTTCCGAAACATGACAGGAGGCAATCCGTGAGCGCGACCGCGGACCACGCGGAGGAGCGGACCAACCCTGCCGCCAGGCTGGGGTTCGAGCCCGGACAGGTGGTCCAGGAGATCGGCTACGACGACGACGTCGACCAGGATCTCCGCGAAGCCATTGAGACCGTGATCGGCCAGGATCTCGTCGACGAGGACTACGACGATGTGGCCGACGTCGTTCTGCTGTGGTTCCGCGATGAAGACGGCGACCTCACGGACGCGCTGGTGGATGCCATCGGTCTGATCGACGAGGGTGGCCAGATCTGGCTGATGACGCCCAAGACGGGCCGTGACGGCTACATCGAGCCCAGCGACATCAACGAAGCCGCGCAGACCGCGGGCCTGTCGCAGACCCGGAGCATCAACGCGGGCAAGGACTGGACGGGCAGCCGGCTGGTCACGCCCAAGTCCGGCAAGCGCTGAGCCGCGGCCCCCTCATCCGCCACCGAGCCCCCTCCGCCCTGTTCCGGAGGGGGCTCGGCCCCGTTCAGGTCGGGTCCCCCGCGGCGTGCCCCGGCGCGTAGGGTGGTCGCGTTCTGTTGAGCGTGAGCGGAAGGGAAGCACCCCATGGCGATCGAGGTCGGCACGAAGGCTCCGGATTTCGAGCTGAAGAACCAGCACGGCGAGCTGGTCAAGCTCTCCGACTTCCGCGGCGAGAAGGCCGTCGTCCTCCTCTTCTATCCCTTCGCCTTCACCGGCGTGTGCACCGGTGAGCTGTGCGCCCTCCGCGACGAGCTGCCGAAGTTCGTCAACGACGACGTCCAGCTGCTGGCCGTCTCCAACGACTCCCCGTTCTCGCTGCGCATCTTCGCCGAGCAGGAGGGCCTGGAGTACCCGCTGCTGTCGGACTTCTGGCCGCACGGCGAGGCCTCCCGCGCGTACGGCGTCTTCGACGAGGAGAAGGGCTGCGCGGTGCGCGGCACCTTCGTCATCGACAAGGAGGGCGTGGTCCGCTGGACGGTCGTCAACGGCCTGCCCGACGCCCGCGACCTGAACGACTACGTCAAGGCCCTCGAAACCCTCTGAGCCGGGGCGCTCTCCCGCCCGCCGGTGCTCACCGCGCCGACATCCGCAGCGATCCGGGTGCGATATCGGCAATCGGTGGGAACCGGTCACTAGGATCAATTCGTTGATCCGATGCCATGCACGATGGGGGCGCAAATCTTTACGTACCCCTCGAATCTACGGGAGGACTCGTGGGAGTCAGCCTCAGCAAGGGCGGCAACGTCTCGCTGACGAAGGAAGCCCCCAATCTGACCGCGGTCGTCGTCGGTCTGGGCTGGGATGCGCGTACCACCACCGGTACGGACTTCGACCTGGACGCCAGCGCCCTGCTGACGAACGACCAGGGCAAGGTGGCCAACGACCAGAACTTCGTGTTCTTCAACAACCTGAAGAGCCCGGACGGTTCGGTCGAACACACCGGTGACAACATCACCGGTGAGGGCGAGGGCGACGACGAGCAGATCAAGGTGAATCTCGCCGCCGTGCCCGCCGATGTCGCCAAGATCGTCTTCCCGGTGTCGATCTACGACGCCGAGACCCGCCAGCAGAGCTTCGGCCAGGTCCGCAACGCCTTCATCCGCGTCGTCAACCAGGCCGACAACAAGGAGCTGGCGCGCTACGACCTGAGCGAGGACGCCTCGACCGAGACCGCCATGGTCTTCGGCGAGCTGTACCGCAACGGCGCCGAGTGGAAGTTCCGCGCCATCGGCCAGGGCTACGCCTCCGGCCTGCGCGGTATCGCCCAGGACTTCGGCGTCAACGTCTGACCGGTCCCGAGCCGATCGCCGACGTTCGGCCGGGCAGTGCCACCGCGGTGGCCGCCCGGCCAGGAGAGTGACCGCGCCCGGCGCCGCACTCCCCCGACGGGGGCGTACGGCGCCGGGCGCGCGTGAAGGACCCGGGCCGCGCCAGGGCGGGCCCGTACGACACCGGGGAGGAAGCGAACGATGAGTGTCACGCTCGCCAAGGGGGGCAACGTCTCCCTGTCCAAGGCCGCGCCGAATCTCACCCAGATCATGGTCGGCCTCGGCTGGGACGCACGCTCCACGACCGGAGCGCCCTTCGACCTCGACGCCAGCGCGCTGCTGTGCCGGGAGGGCCGGGTGCTGGGCGACGAGTACTTCGTCTTCTACAACAACCTCAAGAGTCCTGAGGGCTCCGTCGAGCACACCGGGGACAACCTCACCGGTGAGGGCGAGGGCGACGACGAGTCGATCCTGGTGGATCTCTCGCAGATGCCCGAGCAGGTCGACAAGATCGTCTTTCCGGTCTCGATCCATGAGGCGGATCTGCGCGGCCAGAGTTTCGGCCAGGTCAGCAATGCCTTCATCCGGATCGTGAATCAGTCCGACGGCAGTGAACTCGCCCGTTATGACCTGAGCGAGGACGCGTCGAGCGAAACCGCAATGATCTTCGGCGAGGTGT
Organism: Streptomyces sp. NPDC059649; assembly: GCF_042734445.1. NCBI lineage: Bacteria > Bacillati > Actinomycetota > Actinomycetes > Kitasatosporales > Streptomycetaceae > Streptomyces > Streptomyces sp. NPDC059649. Next base: position 129,224 of record NZ_JBHWDV010000004.1, on the reverse strand, counting down.
ACCGCTACAACGGCGAATGGAAGTTCCGAGCAGTAGGACAGGGGTACGCGTCGGGTCTCCGGGGCATCGCTCTAGACTTCGGGGTCAACGTTTCGTAAAGCGCCGCGCGCTGCGCGCGGGGGACCCACATAGCGAGGGATTGGGTAGGCAGTGCTCCTGAAAACCTTTGGCTGGTCGTTCGCCATCACGGTGGTCGGTCTCGCCTTGGCCGGCGTGCTCTGGGGGTGGCAGGGGCTCGCGATCGTCGGGATCCTGTCCGTTCTGGAGATTTCGCTCTCGTTCGACAACGCCGTCATCAACGCAGGCGTCCTGCGCAAGATGAACGCCTTCTGGCAGAAGATCTTCCTGACCGTCGGCATTCTCATCGCGGTGTTCGGCATGCGGCTGGTCTTCCCGGTCGTCGTCGTCGCGATCACCGCGAAACTGGGGCCGATCGAGGCGGTCAAGCTCGCCCTCAATGACAAGCCGCACTACCAGGAGCTGGTCACCAGCGCCCACCCGGCCATCGCGGCCTTCGGTGGAATGTTCCTGCTGATGATCTTCCTCGACTTCATCTTCGAGGAGCGCGACTACAAGTGGCTGTCCTGGATCGAGAAGCCGATGGCCAAGATGGGCAAGCTCGACATGCTCTCGGTCATCATCGCGCTGGTCGCCCTGTTGGTGAGCGCGATGACGGTGGCGACGAACGTCGCGCACGGCGGCGGTGACAAGACCGCCACGGTCCTGCTGGCCGGCGTCGCGGGCCTGATCACGTACCTCGTCGTCGGCGGCATCTCGGGCTACTTCGAGGGCAAGCTGGAGGAGGACGAAGAGGACGAGGACGGCGAGGAGGCCACCGCGGCCGCCGCGACGCCCGTGGCGAAGGGCGCCGGCTCGGCGCTCGGTCTGGCCGGTAAGGCCGCGTTCTTCCTGTTCCTCTACCTCGAGGTCATCGACGCGTCCTTCTCCTTCGACGGCGTCATCGGCGCGTTCGCCATCACCAACGACATCTTCATGATGGCGCTGGGCCTGGGCATCGGCGCGATGTACATCCGCTCGCTGACGGTCTTCCTGGTCCGCAAGGGCACCCTCGACGACTACGTCTACCTGGAGCACGGCGCGCACTACGCCATCGGCGCGCTCGCCGTCATCCTGCTCATCTCCATCAAGTACGAGATCCCGGAGGTCGTCACCGGCCTGATCGGTGTGGCGCTGATCGGCCTCTCGTTCGCCTCGTCGGTGATCCGCAACCGGCGCGAGGGCAAGCCGGGCGACACCTCCGGAGCAAAACCGGAAGTCGCGTCCGGAGTGTGACGCGGCGCTGATTGAGGAACGCTCTCTGCGGGGCGGCCATGGGGTAGGGACCCCGGGCCGCCTCGCGGTAGTTGGGGCCGAGCAATGGGGTGGGGCAAGGTGTCGTTCCTGGGGAACCTGTGGCGCGGTGGCGCCCAGAAATTCGACTTCGACAGCGGCGGCGCGTCGTACGTCGTCGAGCTGACGAAACGCAGTCCGGTCATCTCGCTGACCAAACAGGGTGCGGCGGCCGGGCATCTGCGGGTCAATCTGCACTGGCAGATGCGGACCTCCGACTTCCACGAGCGGGGCGGGCAGGGCCGGGGCGGGCTGCTGCGGCACCCGGGCAAGCTGTTCAAGCCCGAGATCGTCCAGGCGCAGGGACCGGCCGTGGTCAATGTCGACCTGGACCTGGCCTGCCTGTACGAGCTGCAGGACGGCACCAAGGGCGTGGTGCAGCCGTTGGGCAACTTCCTCGGCGATCTCAACGGCCCGCCGTTCGTCCAGCTCAGCGGCGACGACCGGTTCGGTTCGGGGTCCGGCGAGACGCTCTACATCAACCTCGACCACCGCGACGAGATCAAGCGGTTGCTGATCTTCGTCTACATCTACGACGGCACGCCGGCGTTCGACCGTACACACGCGGTCGTGACCCTCTATCCCAGCAGTGGACCGCGGGTGGAGGTCAAGCTCGACGAGCGGGCACCGCAGGCCCGGTCCTGCGCGATCTTCACGCTGGAGAACACCAAGGGCGAGCTCACGGTGCGCCGCGAGGTCAAGTACGTCTACGGCTTCCAGGCGGAGCTCGACCGGCTGTACGGCTGGGGCCTCCAGTGGGGGCGCGGGTACAAGTCCAAGGTCTGACCCGCAGCGCGCCCGCCCGGCCGGCCGTCGGCTACCGGCGCTGGAACTGCGGCCCCTGCGGCGGCAGTACGAAGGACGGGTCCGGCGCGGGGTACTGCTGGGTCGGGTAGCCGTACGCCGGGGCCGGTGGCGGCGGTTGCTGCGGATAGCCGTACGCGGGCGGTGGCGGCTGCTGCGGCACGTACTGCGGCGGCGGGCCCGGGTAGCCGTAGGCGGGCTGGGCCGGGGGCTGGGTGGGCGGCGGCGGGACGTGCGACGGGTAGCCGTAACCGCCGCCCGTCGGTGCGGCCGCGGGCGCCTGGGGCGGGGCGCCGGGCGGCGGGAGCGGAGCGGCCGAGAAGGGCTCGGGCATCGCGTCCGCCACGTGCTGGGTGACGGCCTCCGGGTCCGACGCCGGATAGGTCTGGGCGTCCGCCGCGGCTCCCGGGCCGGACGCCCCTTCGGGCCAGGTGCTGGGCGGTGGCGTGACGGCGTCGGTGCCGGCCGGTTCCCTGCGCGGGGACGGGCTGACCGCCGTGGTGGCGTCCGAGGCGGACGGCGCTTCCGGTGCGGCTGCCGCCGCGGGGGCCTTTGCCTCCTCACCCGCGGCCGCGTCGCCGCCGGCCGCGTCGTCGTCCCCCTCCACCGAGATGCCGAACTCGGTCGCCAGGCCCGTCAGGCCGCTCTCGTACCCCTGCCCCAGGGCGCGGAACTTCCAGGACTCGGCACGGCGGTACAACTCCCCGCAGATCAGCGCGGTCTCGTCGCCGGTCTCGGGCACCACGTCGAAGACCGCGATCGGCTCGCCGTCGCCCGCCGCCGCGTCGTACAGCAGAACACGCAGGTCGGCTACGCCCGCGAAGGCACCGCCGTCGGACGATGCGGCCAGGACGACCCGGTCGATCGACGGATCCAGGTCGGCCAGGTCCGCCTCGATGGTTTCGGCCAGACTTTCGTCGACCGGCGCCTTGGGCAGATGCCGCACCAGACCGCTGGGATGGCGCGGTTGGTTGTAGAAGACGAAGTCCTCATCGGAACGCACGCGCCCCTCGGGCCCCACCAACAGCGCCGAGGCATCGACGTCGGGGACGTCGGCGCCGGGTGTCCAGCGCAGGACGGCCCGGACAGCCGTGGCGTCGAGGGGTACGTTCGACCCTTTCAGCATCGCGTGCGTCATGCCGCAATCCTGCCTTCTGCAAGGTGGCAGGGACAACGCGGGGCCCGCGAGCCGGTGCGTCGGGCGTCTGCGCGGACACCCGGGCGCCTCATGAGGGTTACGTGATTTTCACGCACGTGGGAACTAACCCCACCCCCACGCACGTACGATTACCGGCTGGATCCAGACAGCGAGAGGCAGCGGGGGGCCCGGGTCCCGCAGGTAATCGGGGAGTTATATGCGGCATTTTGGGCATCTTCCGCCCGCTATCCGGAAGACACTGTTCCACCAGGAGCCGGTGGAGTTCACCGCCGATTCCCCCGCCCGCACCCTCGCGGTCGCCCTCGGTGCCACCCTCTACAGCCCCGCCACCCGGCCGCGGCTCGCCGCCGACGTCCTCAAACAGGCCGGCCGCGGCGTGATGTCCATGGTCCTGTGCCTGGAGGACTCCATAGGGGATGCGGACGTCGCGGCCGGCGAGGAGAACCTCGTACGGCACTTCGGACTGCTCGACGAGGCGGCCGAGGCGGGCACGGACCTCCCGCTGCTGTTCATCCGGGTACGGGCGCCCGGGCAGATACCGGATCTGATCCGCCGTATCGGACCGGCCGTGCGTCGGCTGACTGGATTTGTACTTCCGAAGTTCACCGAAGAACGTGGCGTGCCGTTCCTCGAAGCGCTCACCGCGGCCGAGTCCGTATGCGGCCGGCGGCTGTTCGCGATGCCGGTACTGGAGTCCCCGGAACTGCTCCACCTGGAGAGCCGCCCCGAGACGCTCCAGGGCATCGCCCGCACCGTCGACAAATACCGGGACCGCGTGCTCGCCCTCCGGCTGGGGGTCACGGACTTCTGCTCCGCCTACGGGCTGCGCCGGGCACCCGACATGACGGCGTACGACGTCCAGATCGTGGCGTCCGTGATCGCCGACGTGGTGAACGTGCTGGGCCGCGCGGACGGCACCGGGTTCACCGTCACCGGACCGGTCTGGGAGTACTTCCGGCTGCACGAGCGGATGTTCAAGCCCCAGCTGCGCCGCTCGCCGTTCCTCGGACGCGCCGAGGAGCTGCGCACCGCGCTGATCGAGCACGACATGGACGGCCTGCTGCGCGAGATCGAGCTCGACCGCGCCAACGGCCTGCAGGGCAAGACCTGTATCCACCCCTCGCACGTCGCGCCGGTGCACGCCCTCTCGGTCGTCAGCCACGAGGAGTTCAGCGACGCCGTCGACATCCTGCGGCCGGAACGCGGCGACGGCGGGGTCCTGCGCTCGGCCTACACGAACAAGATGAATGAAGTGAAGCCGCACCGCGCCTGGGCCGAACGCACCCTGCTGCGCGCCGAGGCGTTCGGCGTCGCCCGGGAGGGCATCGGGTTCGTGGAACTGCTGACGGCGAGCCTGCCACAGACCTGAGCACCGACACCTGGACACGACGGACGACATGAACGCTACGACGGAGGAGACGGAACGCGTGGTCTGGACCGGAGAATGGGTCGCCGGCCGGCTCGGCGTCTCGCTGAGCGGCGGGGACGAGCTGACCGGCCTGCTGGGACTGGCGCTGCGGCGCAACCCCAAGCGGGCCCATCTGCTCGTGTCGAACGTGCTGGGGAAGCACGTGCCACAGCGGCCGGACGTGGTGCACGGCGCGGGCGTGGACCTGGGGCGCCGGGTGCGCACGCTGCTGGGTGACGAGGCCGCCGCCCGCGCCGTCGTCCTGGGCTACGCCGAGACCGCCACCGGCCTCGGCCACTCCGTCGCCGACGGCCTGGGGCTCGCGCCGTATCTGCACTCCACCCGCCGGCCGGTCGAAGGGGTGCCGCACCAGGCGGGGTTCGAGGAGGAGCACAGCCACGCCACCTCGCACCTGCTCCTGCCCGAAGATCAAGAACTCCTCGCGGGGGACGGGCCGTTGGTGCTGGTCGACGACGAGTTCTCCACCGGCCGGACCGTCCTGAACACCATCGGCGCGCTGCACGCCCGCTTCCCGCGCGACCGCTACGTCGTCGTCGCCCTGGTCGACATGCGCTCCGCCGCCGACCGCGGACGGCTGGCGGAGTGTGCGGCGGAACTGGCCGCCCGGGTCGACCTCGTGACCCTCGCCGCGGGGGGCGTACGCCTTCCCGAGGACGTCCTGGCCCGCGGGCAGGCGCTCGTCGCGGAGCACGAGGCCCGCACGCCGGCGGAACCGGTGACTCCGGAAGGCTCGCCCGGTTCCGAAGAGGGCCGCCGCGCGGACCTCGTACGCGTCGACCTCGGCTGGCCCGCCGGGCTGCCGGACGGTGGGCGGCACGGCTTCACCCCGGCGCACCGCGCCCGCCTGGAGGCCGAACTGCCCGGCATGGCGGCCCGCCTCGCCCCGCATCTGGACGGCGCCCGCCGGATCCTCGTCCTCGGCAACGAGGAGCTGATGTACGCGCCGCTGCGGCTGGCCGGGGCGCTCGACTCCCACCTCGGCGCGGGCGCGGAGGTCCGCTTCTCGACCACCACCCGCTCGCCCGTCCTCGCCGTGGACGACCCCGGCTACGCGATACGCACCCGGCTGTCCTTCCCTGCCCACGACCGGCCGGCCGACGGCCCGGGGGAGCGGTACGCCTACAACGTCGCGGCCGGCAGCGACCCGGCCCGCCGCTTCGACGCCGTCGTCGCCGTGGTGGACTCGCACGGCGACCGCCCCGAACTCCACGCCGCCGGCGGCCTGCTGGACCGGCTCGCCGGCCACACCGACCGGCTGCTGCTCGCCGTCATCCCCTCGTACGCCCCGCAACCCCAGGCCGCCCCCATGCCCCTCCCCGAGCCGCTGCGCGGCCCCGCCTTCTCCTCCTACGACGCCGACGAGGTCGGCTGGCTGCTGCAGGACCTGTCCGACGTCACCCTGGAAGCGCCCACCGAGGAGCGCGAGGAGGCGATCCAGCGCGGCGGCGCCCACTACGCCGAGTCGCTGCCCGTCGAGTACCAGCCGAGCGAGCGGTACCAGGAGCTGTTCCACAGCGCGTTGCAGGGCTCCGCACGCCGGATCGCGCGCGCCGTCGGTACGGTCACCGAGACCGTGCTCGCCGAGCGCAGCCCCCGCCCCGTATTGGTGTCCCTGGCCCGGGCCGGCACCCCCGTCGGCGTGCTGATGCGCCGCTGGGCGCGGCACGCACACGGCCTGGAACTGCCGCACTACGCCGTCTCGATCGTCCGCGGCCGGGGCATCGACACCACCGCCCTGCGCTGGCTGGCCGCCCACCACGACCCGGCGGACGTCGTCTTCGTCGACGGCTGGACGGGAAAGGGCGCCATCACCCGCGAACTCGCCCAGGCCGTCGCCGGCTTCCCCGGCTTCGACCCGCGGATCGCCGTGCTCGCCGACCCCGGCGGCTGCGTCGAGACCTACGGCACCCGGGACGACTTCCTCATCCCCTCCGCCTGCCTCAACTCCACCGTCTCCGGTCTCATATCGCGCACCGTCCTGCGCGACGACCTGGTCGGCCCGGACGACTTCCACGGCGCCAAGTTCTACCGCGAACTGGCCGGCGCGGACGTCTCCCGGACGTTCCTGGACACGGTCACCGCCTGCTTCGACGAGGTCGCCGAGGACGTCGCCGCGGAGGTGAAGGAGCTGGCCGGCGCCGACCGGGCCCCCACCTGGGAGGGCTGGGCGGCCGTCGAGCGGATCAGCGAGGAGTACGGCATCCACGACGTCAACCTCGTCAAGCCCGGCGTCGGCGAGACCACGCGCGTACTGCTGCGCCGGGTCCCCTGGAAGATCCTGGCCCGCCGCGGCGCCGGGACCGACCTCGACCATGTCCGTCTCCTGGCGGACCAGCGGGGGGTGCCCGTCGAAGAGGTCGACGAACTCCCCTACAGCTGCGTCGGGTTGATCCACCCGCGCTTCACCCGCGGCGCCACCGGCGCCGACGGCAAGGCGGTGGCCTCCGTATGAGCACCGTCGTCGCCAGCGATCTCGACCGCACCCTGATCTACTCGGCCCCGGCCCTCGGCCTGGACATGCCCGACGCCGAGGCCCCACGGCTGCTGTGCGTCGAGATATACCAGGGCAAACCGCTCTCCTTCATGACGGAGACGGCCGCCGGGCTGCTCGCCGAACTCGCCGCCGGCACCACCTTCGTGCCGACCACCACCCGCACCCGCGAGCAGTACGGCCGCATCCACCTCCCCGGCCCGCCACCGGAGTACGCGATCTGCGCCAACGGCGGCGAGCTGCTCGTCCGGGGCGAGTCCGACCCGGACTGGCGGCGCACCGTCGCGGAACGGATCGCCGCGCGGTGCGCGCCCCTGGCCGAGGTCCGGGACCATCTGGTCCGCACCGCCGATCCCGCCTGGCTGCTCAAGGAGCGGGTCGCCGAGGACCTCTTCGCCTACCTCGTCGTCGAGCGGGCGCTGCTGCCCGAGACCTGGGTCAAGGAACTCGCCCGCTGGGCGGAGGAGCGCGGCTGGACCGTCTCCCTGCAGGGCCGCAAGATCTACGCGGTGCCCCGCCCGCTGACCAAGAGCGCGGCCGTGGCGGAGGTGGCCCGTCGTACCGGGGCGTCCCAGGTGCTCGCCGCCGGTGACTCGTTGCTCGACGCGGACCTGCTGCTGGCCGCGGACCGCGGCTGGCGGCCGGGCCACGGCGAACTGGCCGATTCCGGCTGGCAGGCCGGCCACGTCACCGCGCTCGACGCCCGGGGCGCCGCCGCGGGCGAGGAGATCGTCCGGGCCTTCCTCGGGGCTGTGGAAAACCGGTGGGCGGCCGCGGACCTCGGCTAGTCTCGCGGAGGCGGTCGGCCGCACTTCCGGTGATCGGCCGAGACCGATCTTGATCCGGAGGAGAGCCAGTGGCCGAGTCCAAGAGCACGCCGATCACGGCGGAGATGTACGACTACGTCCTCGCCCACAACCCGCAGCTGAACCCCGCACAGCGCGAGATCGTGGACCTCACCCACCAGAAGTTCCCCGACGCCGCGATGATGCAGTCGGCCGAGGAACAGGGCGCCCTGCTGGCGTTCCTGGTGCGGCTGATCGGCGCCCGGCACGTGGTCGAGGTCGGCACCTTCACCGGCTTCTCGGCGCTGTCCATGGCCCAGGCGCTGCCCGCGGACGGCAGACTGATCGCCTGCGACATCTCCGAGGAGTGGACGGCGTACGGCCGGGAGGCATGGGCCCGGGCCGGCGTCGCGGACCGCATCGACCTGCGCATCGCGCCCGCCCTGGAGACGCTCCGGGCGATGCCGGTCGAACCGCACATCGACCTCGCGTACCTCGACGCCGACAAGGGCGGCTACATCGCCTACTGGGAAGAGCTGGTACCCCGGATGCGGCCGGGCGGCCTGATCGTCGCGGACAACGTCCTCTACGGCGGTGAGGTCGTCAACCCGGCGGCCACCGGCTCGGCGCTGGCGATCCGGGGGTTCAACGACCATGTGCAGGCGGACGCGCGGATGGAGGCGGTGATGCTGACCGTGGCGGACGGGGTGACGCTGGCCCGCAAGCGGTAGCGGGGACGGGCGGACGGGCAGGCCCGCAAGCGGTGGCGGGGACGAGCGGCGGGCAGTTGCCGGCCGCCCGCCGAGGCCTCATGGCCGCCCGCCGACGGCATCACGGCCGCCCGCCGACGGCCTCATGCGGGCCCGCCGTGGCGCGGGCCCGGGCGGGTCAGCCGCAGCAGCCGCCTCCGCAGCAGCCGCCGCCCCCGCCGCTCGGCGCACTCCGGGCCGGGGCGGCCGCCGAGCCGCCGACCGCGACCGTGGAGAGCAGCTTCACGGTGTCCTCGTGGCCTTCCGGGCAGACGGCCGGGGCGGAGGACTCGGCCATCGGCCGGTTCAGCTCGAAGGTGGAGCCGCAGGGGCGGCACCGGTATTCGTAACGAGGCATGGCCACAGATTAACCGCGGCGCCGGTCAGCGCACGACGGTCCCGGGCGGCGCGCCCAGCAGACCCAGCTCGGCACGGGTCGGCGCGCCCTCCCAGTCGCCGTGCGAGGCGACCGCGAACGCCCCGGTGGTCACGGCCCGCTCCAGGCGTTCCGCGGGCCCCTCGCCGTCCAGCAGCGCCGAGAGGTACCCCGCCACGAACGCGTCCCCGGCACCCACGGCGTCCACGGCGCGGACCGGTGTGGCGGGCCGGTGGAGGGGCCCGGTCCCGGTGAAGACCGCCGCCCCCGCCGCGCCCAGTTTCGCCACCACCTCGGCGACACCCAGATCCAGCAGCGGCTCGGCCTGCGCGGCGAGCGCGGCGACCCGCCCGGCGCCGGACCCTTCCGTCCTGCGCACCCCCTCTGGCAGACAGAGCGGAAGCTCGTCGTCCGAGGCGATCAGCACGTCCACGAACGGGATCCACTGCCGGAGCACGGCGGCCGCGTCCTCGACACCCCACAGGCGGGCCCGGAAGTTGACGTCGAGGCAGATCAACGCACCGTCCTTGCGGGCCAGTTCGAGGGCGTGCCGGGACGCCGCGAGGGCCGTGGGGCCGAGGGCCGGGGTGATGCCGGTCAGATGGAGGATCCGGGGCGGGGCGGCGTCGAGGGCGGCCTCGACCGCGTGCGCGGTGAGCCGGGAGCCGGCCGACCCCGCGCGGTAGTAGTGCACCCGGGTGACGTCCGGCAGCCGCGGCTCGAACATCACCAGCCCGGTCGGCGCACCGGGATCGACGGTGGCACCGGACACCTCGACGCCCTCGGCCCGTAGCGTACGGAGCACCAGCTGCCCGGCCTCGTCGTCGCCGACCGCACCCGCCCAGCTCACGGCGTGCCCGAGCCGGGCCAGACCGATCGCCACGTTGCTCTCCGCGCCGGCGACGGACACCTGCATCGTGCCGCCGAGCCTCAGCGGACCGCTGCCGCGCAGCGCGACCATGGTCTCGCCGAAGGTGAGGACATCGGGCCGGCCGGGCCGGGCCGGAGGAAGCGGCTGCTCGCCCGGCTCCTCCGCCACCACCGGCCCCGGGCCCGCTGCTTCCGCTTCCGCCTCCGACCCCGCCTCCCCACTCATCGGAGCTTCCCCTCCCACCGGGGGCCCGCCCGTCATCGGGCGCATACCGCCCGGAACTCCGCCGCGCGCTTGCGCAGCTCGTCCAGGTCGCCGCCGTCCGCCGCATCCCCGACCAGCGGTGAGCCCACCCCCACGGCCACCGCCCCGGCGTCGAAGTACGCCTGCGCGATCGCCGCGTCCACCCCGCCCACCGGCACGAACGGCAGCTCGGGGAAGGGCGCGCGGAGCGCCTGCAAATACGCCGGGCCGCCCGCCGACGCCGGGAACAGCTTCAGCGCCGAGACGCCCAGCGCCTCCGCCGCGATCACCTCGGACGGCGTCAGCACCCCGGCGAGCGTCGCCAGCCCCTGCCGCACGGACTCCTCCAGCCCCGCCCCCAGACCGGGCGTGACGATGAGGTTCGCTCCCGCCTCCGCGGCGCGCCGGGCGTCGCTGCCGGTCAGGACGGTGCCCGCGCCGATCCAGGCCGCATCGCCGAGCTCGGCGCGGGCCCGCCGGATGACGCCCAGCGCGTCCTTCCCGCTGAGCGAGATCTCGACCAGCGGCAGCCCCGCCTCCGCGAGGGCCATGACCGTACGGAAGGACGCCTCCGCGTCACTGCCCCGGATGATGGCGACCAGCCGCTCGGTGCGGAGCGCTGTGCTGAAGTCCATGGCGTTTCCTACTTTCTCCCGTTCCCGCCCGGCAGATGCCAGGCGGGAGGGTCATCCGGTCGCGCGGGTGCTGCCTCCGACTCCGATTATTCCGGTCCGGACTGACAGGCGCGCCGGACAATACGGCGCCGGTCGGGTCACCGTTCAGCTCGCCGTTCGGGTCACCACGCAGTTCACCGTTCGGGTCACCACTTCACCACTCAGCCCACTGTTCGGCTCACCACTCAGTTCACTGTTCGGCTCACCACTCTGCGAACGACCCGTCCTCGTGGCGCCACACCGGATTCCGCCAGGCGTGTCCGCGCGCGTCGGCGGCCCGTACGGCGGCCTCGTCGACCTCCACGCCGAGGCCGGGACGCTCGGTCCGCAGCAGCGACCCGCCGTGGAAGCGGAACGGCTCCGGGTCCACGACGTAGTCGAGCAGCTCGGCGTCCTGGTGGTAGTGGATGCCGAGGGACTGCTCCTGGATGAGGAAGTTCGGGGTGGTGAACGCGACTTGGAGGCTGGCGGCCAGCGCGACCGGCCCGAGGGGGCAGTGCGGGGCGAGCTGCGCCCCGTAGGTCTCCGCGAGCGCGGCGATCCGGCGCAGTTCGGAGATGCCCCCGGCGTGCGAGATGTCGGGCTGGAGGATCGCCACCCCGGCCTGAAGCGGAGCCAGGAACTCCCGTCGGGTGAAGAGACGTTCACCGAGCGCGAGGGGGATGTTGGAGGCGTTGACGAGATCAGGGAGGGCTTGCATGTAGTCGGACAGCACCGGCTCCTCGACGAACATCGGAGCGTGCTCGGCCAGCAGGGGGAGGAGCCTGCGGGCATTGGCGGGGGAGACCCGGCCGTGGAAGTCGAGACCGAAGTCCCGGTCGTCGCCGAGGACTTCCCGTGCGGTCTCGGCCCGCCGCAGGCACGCCCGTACCTCGGCGCGGGTCGCCACCGGGCTCATCCGGCCGCAGCCGTTCATCTTGACGGCCGTGAAGCCGGCCTCGGTCTGCGCGGTGACGGCGTCGCGGATGGCCTCGGGCTCGTCGCCGCCGACCCATGCGTAGGTGCGGATCTTCTCGCGGACCGGCCCGCCCAGCAGCTGGTGGACGGGCAGGCCGTGCCGCTTGCCCTTGATGTCCCACAGCGCCTGGTCCAGCCCGGCGACGGCGGACGACAGGACGGGCCCGCCGCGGTAGAAGCCGCCCTTGGTCATGACCTGCCAGTGGTCCTCGATCCGCCCCGGCTCCTGCCCCAGCAGGTACTCGGCCAGCACCTCCACGGCCGCCCGCACCGGCTCCGTCCGCCCCTCGACCACCGGCTCACCCCAGCCGACCAGCCCCTCATCGGTCTCGACCCGCACGAACATCCAGCGCGGCGGGGCGAGAAAGGTCTCGATACGGCTGATCTTCATGGGTCCCCTCCGGGGCTGTGGGTGGAACTGGGGGCGGAGCTGGCTGCGGAGCTGTGGGGCCGGCCTGGTGGGGGCCGGGGCCGTGCCGTTCGATGGCTTGCGCAACGGTGGCTTCTGCCCCGTGAGGGGAGGGGCGTAACGGGGGGAGAGGGATGAGTGACGAGGGATGGGGGATGGGGGATGGGGGAGTAGCGGTGCGAGCAACGGTCGTACGAGCGAGCACCAGCGGTACGAGGGAGCACCAGCGGTACGAGGGAGCACCAGCGGTACGAGGGAGCACCAGCGGTACGAGGGAGCACCAGCGGTATGAGCGAGCACCAGCGGTACGAGCGGACATCAGCGGACGCCCGAAAAGCCAGCCGTGCCTAGGGATGCTCGCGCGCGGACTTGTCGAGCAGTTCGAGCATCGCCATGTACGCGCCATCCACATCCTGATCGCGTACCGCATCGCGGACCGTGGCGTGCACCGCATACGGGTGCTCCAAGACGCCGTCGGCATCGAGCACCGCGCGGTCGCGCTCGACCAGCACCGGCACGATCACCCGGTGCATCTGCGCATAGAACCGGTTGTTCGACGCGATCAGCAGCGCCGTGTGGAAATCCGCGTCGGCGCGTATCAGCAGCTCCGGGTCGTCGTCGGTCGCCGCCATGGTGCTCAGCGCCGCGTCCAGGGCCGCCAGGTCCTCGTCGGTACGGCGTTCCGCGGCGAGCGCGGCCGCGGCCGGCTCGATGGAACGCCGCAGTTCGAGCACGTCCGCGAAGAAGTCGGAGGACACGCCGGCCGCGAGCTTCCAGCGCAGTACGTCCGTGTCCAACAGGTTCCACTCCGCCCGGGGAAGGACGAACGTCCCGCGCTGCTGATCGGTACCGAGAAGCCCCTTGGTGGTCAGCACCTTGACCGTCTCGCGCAGCACGGTCTGGCTGACGTCCAGCTCCGCCATCAGCTCCGACATGGCGAGGGATTCGCCCGCCCCGTAGGTGCCCTGGAGGATCCGCTTGGCGAGCGCTTCGACCGCCGCGTGCTGCACACTGCTCCCCGCGGCGGGGACAGGCTGCCCCGACCGGCTCATGCTGCCACTCCTTGCTCCGGTCCAGTACGTGTACGACGCCACATCCAGGTCGACGCCACATCCAGGCCGACGACACGTTCAGGCCGACGACATGTTCAGGTCGACGACACGTTCAGGTCCTGCGACGCCCGGGCGTACGACGCCATGGCGTCCGGCAACCCCATCCCCTCGTACGAGGTCCAGGACGTCCAGGACGTCAGGACGTCAGGGCGTGCCGAATCCCGATCCCTCCTCGGCACGCCCTGACGCCTCCGCGCGACGCCGGCTCACGGTCGGCTCACGGCTCGTTGCCGCCCGAGCCGCTCGCGCCGCCCGACCCTCTGGACCTACTCGTTCCGCTCGTACCGCTTGTTCCACTCGTTCCGCTCGACTGGCTTGACGCCCCAGGTGCGGTGCCGCCGGTACCGCTGCCACTACTGTCACTGCCTCTGGTGTCACTGCCACTGCTGTCACTGCCTCCGGCGGTGCCGTGCGCATCCGTGCCCGTACTGCGGCGGATGCCACTTCCGCTGGTCCCGGGACCGAACGAACCGCGCCCCGCATGCGGCGCGCCCTGGATCTTGACGAGCATCGCCTGCCGTCCGGCCGTCATACCGGGCGCCGGACGCCACTCGCCGCGGTCGAAACGCTCCGCCTCCTCCGGGTGCCGGGCGCGCCAGTACGGGTTGTCGGACGGAAGGCCGCCGCTGACCCGCCCGTACATGCCGAAGACCATCAGCATCAGGCCCACCACGAAGCTGAACAGGACGTTCTGGATCTTGAAGGCGAGGAAGTTCGCGTCGGTCTGCAACAGCGCCAGGTTCACGAAGCCGCTGAGGAGGAAGAGGATGCCGAAGGTGAGGTTGAGGTTCGAGGCGAAGTTCCCGCCGATCACCATGCCGATGAAGAGGATCGCACCGACGATGATCGAGAGCACGCTCAGGGCGCCGTTGGTCTGCAGCCCGGTCACCGTGTCGCCGCCGGTGTCGAAGAAGCCGATGTGGTGGGTCAGTCCGAGGACGCCGAATGCGACCAGTACCAGTCCCATCAGCCCGGCGCCGATGCGGTAGACCTTGCTCAGCCCGTGGTCCACGGGCAGATGCTCATCGAGCCGCGCGCGTCGCTTCGGCTTCGCCCGGTGGAACCGCCCCCCGGGCAGAGCCTGGCCAGGAGCCCCAGTAGCCATGTCCGGCCTCCTTTGCACAGAGGTGCCGACTGGGCCGTACTCAACTCAATCTCCAGGATCCGCCCACCCGCCACTTCACGCCATCGCTCGGGGAGGGCGCACCTCGGGTCGGCGCCGTGGAATATCCCTGGGGACGCCCCGCGGAATGGGGTGCGCTACGGGCCAGGCCGCGTACGGATCCGCGACGGGGCCGCGCAACGAACAGCTACGACCGCCCAGCCGCCCAGCCGCCCACCCGTCCCACCGCTTGGGTCCTGTGCCGGGTACGGCCCCTGCGCCGCGTACGGACCGACATCGCGCACGGACCGACATCGCGCACGGACCGACATCGCGCAACGAACAGATACGACCGCCGAACCGCCGAACCGCCGAACCCCCAGCCGCCCAACTGCCGATCATCCCGCTGCCCCGCTGCCGCCCAGCCGCCCAGCCGTCGATCAGCCGCCCGTCGCCGTTCCCGTTCCCGTCCCCGTACCGCCCCGGGCCTCACGAATCTCCTGCACCACCCGGGCGGCCGTCTCCCGTACCGCCTCGGTCTCCATCAGGAAGTGCCACCAGTCCGGATGCCGCCCTTCCAGGCCCGCGACCGCACGGTCGAGCCGCGCCACCGCGTCGTCCAGCGGCTGCGCGTGCCGCGGATCAGGGGTGCTGCGCCCCGCCATCGCCAGCCGCTGGGCGTCCCGGATCGCGAAACGCGTCCGGTCGACCTCCTTCTGCCGGTCGAACGAGACCGCGTCGAGCCGCTGCAGCCGGTCACCGGCCGCCGACACCGCTTCGTCGGTGGTGTCCAGCAACGCCCGTACGGTCGCCAGCCGGCTCGTGGCGTCCGCCCAGCGCTGCTCGTCCCGCGCCTGCTGCGCCTCCCGCAGCTTGACCTCGGCCTGCTCGACGGACTGCGCCGCCCGCTCCGGAACGTGCTGCAGGTCCTGCCAGCACGCCGCGCTGTAACGCCGGCGCAGCTCGCTGAGGATCGGCTCGACCTGCCCGGCCCGCGTCGTGATCGCCTGCGCCCGGGTCCGCAACGACACCAGCCGCTTGTCGATCTCCGCCGCTCGCGCCGGCAGCCGCTCGGCCTCGGCCCGTACCTCCCCGGCCTTGCGCTGTACGTCCTCCGCCCGCCGGATCGTCTCCTGGACGCCGTGCTGCCCGGCGCCCTGATTGAGCTTGGTCAGCTCCGGCCCGAGCGCGGCCAGCCGGGCCGCGAGCTCGTCCGCGCGCAGGCCCTGCGCACGCACCGTGTCCAGCGCATTGCTCGCCCCCAGCAGCGCCTGCCGGGCCCGCTCGACGGCCGGGGCGAGCTGCGCCAGCTGGGTCTCGGCGGACTGCAGCAGCGGCGTCAGCCCCTGCGCGAACCGGTCGAGCTCACCCTTGACCCGGTTCAGCTCGTCCTTGGCACGGGTCAGATCGGCCCGGGCCCGCGCCACCGCACCGCCGTCCAGATCGTCCCGGTCCAGATCATGGGAGTCGACCGCGGTGATGTACGCCTGGCTGACCTCGTCGATCCGCCGCCCGAAGTCCTCATAGTCCCGTGCGGCCTGGCGCGCCCGCGGCGAACTGTCGACCGCGGTGATCGTCTCTATGGTGATCCGCAGGTCCCGCTGCGCGGTGTCCAGCTCGTAGAACGCCGCGGCCGCGGCATCCTTCGCGGCCTGCGCGTCGGCCCGCTGGCTCTCCCCCCGCCCGAACCAGCGACGCGTACCGCCACCCGCGAACGACATCGTCGCCACCGCCGCCACCAGCGGCAACGGCAACAACACCAGCCCCACCAGGTCCCGGAGGGGGCCACCCCGCGCACGACGACGTTCTCGCTGCTCAAGCGGCTGCGTGTGTGTCGCCGTCACTTCCCTCTCCCCGATCGGATCGCCCCAAGACCGAATGTCATTCTCGCACCCACCGGAAACGAACACACCGGCCGGTAAGTTCGCACTTCGCCCACTGGATTGCAGACCAGCCCCGACGGCAAGGTAGTCTGTCGGCTCGGCCAGGGCGCATAGCTCAGCGGTAGAGCGCTGCTCTTACAAAGCAGATGTCACAGGTTCGAATCCTGTTGTGCCCACTCTTCACGGAAACGACAAAGGCCCAGGTCATCCGGTACGTACTCGGATTCCTGGGCCTTGCTCGTTTTCTGCTGCGGCTGCGGCTGCGGCTGCGGCTGCGGCTGCGGCTGCGGCTGCGGCTGCGGATGCGGGGCGGCCGGGATCGTGCCACTTATCGGGATCGTGCCGCTCACGTGCCGGCCGACCGCTCCGAGCCGCCCCGGTCCGGCTTCGACCGGTCGTCCACGCCGCCCATCCACGTGATCGGCAACGCTTGATCACGACCGTTGATCAGATGCTGGTAGATCAGCGCCGCCCGCACGGACGAGTGCCACATGCACGGACGAGTGCCCCATGCCAGGCAACAGCTCACGGGTGGTCGCGCCGCCGGTCGCGGCGAGTGTGTTGCCCGTGTCGTGCGTTGCTCCAGGTCGACGTCATGGCGCTGCAATGCCGCCAGTTCACCGAAGCGCAGCGCAGTCCGGTGAACGCGGCGAGGAGGACAGGGATGGGGGAGCCGCAGCGGTACAGCCGAGGTCCCGAGGCTGGCCGAAGGCAGTCAAGGCCGACGGGCAGGGACCACCGCGGAACCGCGCTGCCGCCCGTCACCGAAGTCGATCTGCGAGACTGGTAGAAGCACGCCGGCACCGCAGGGTTGAGAGCAGCGGTTGGCATCGGCGTCGCGGCTCATCGTGAACCGGGCCGGCCGGGACGAGGGACAGGCGCCGCCTATGAGCGCTGTTCCGGCAGGGACGAAAGGCAGTGCGTCAGTACGTCTTCGCTGGCCCCGCTGGCCCCCTTCTCCCCGGAGAGGAGGCGAGGCCCGGACCGCATTCGGCCCTGGTGTCCAAAGCGGCATGACGGCTCGATCTCACCTCATGCGGGAGGCATCCGATGCCATTCATTGACATCAAGGTGATCGCAGGAGTGTTCACGCCCGAAGAGAAGCAGAAGATGGTCGAAGACGTTTCCGAGGCGCTGATCGCCATCGAAGGCGAGGCACTGCGACCGGTGACGCATGTCGTGATCACCGAGACACCCAGCGGCGAATGGGCAGTCGGTGGTAAGCCCCTGACAGCCGAAGACGTTCAGGCCAAGAGGGCCGGCTAGCCCAGCCGGTACGTGTCTTCGAGCTCCTGCCGATCGCCAGGCAGCAGCACATCCGTGACCAAGAGGGCCCAGGGCCTGCCCTGATACAAGCGCCAGGAGTTCGGCTTCTTCCTTGTCCGGCAGGCGGGCTGAGACGCGCTCGGTGACATGGCCGAAGCGCAGGCGCTTACGGGACTCGACGTGCGGACGCAGCCCCTCACGCAGCCCCTCGGCCAGCGGTGCCGAGTCAGCGGACTCCGTGCCGTCGACCAGGTCGGCAGGGGAGGAGTACGAGGAAGCCAGCTATCGGCTCGCCTCGGTCCTCGACGAGCGGCTGGCGGGGGAGCACCTTGGATAAGCGCTCCGGGATCGACTACGAGCGCAACAAGCACGCGCCGCCCGCCGTCGGCGGGCGGCGCGTCGAGGCATTGGGCAGCCGCCACCATGGGTTGCACTCCAGGACCGGAGCCCACCCCCAAAGACGCTCGTGGGGGCCGCTCTCAGCGCGTGCGGACCTCGTCGTGGTAGAAGCCGTGGCTCTTGACGTCGGCGTTGATGCACGTGTTCCCGAAGGCCGGGTTCAGCAGAGCGAAGAAGTTGATGGAGTTCCCGCAGACGTTGATCGGGATGCTGATCGGCACCTGGACGTTGTTGCCGGAGACGACGCCCGGGGAGCCGACCGCGGCGCCGCCTGCATGGGCGTCGGCCGAGGCCACGCCGGCCATGCCTGTGACGGCCACCCCGGCGGCGACGGTCGCCACAAGTGCCTTCGCGATATGCGACATGCTCTCTGTCCTTTCACGTATGACTCAGATCACGCTCCCCACCCATGAGATACGGCCGGGGTTCTGATCAACGCGCGGCTGCCCGATCTATCACGCAATGCTCCACCGAACGGCTTAATGCGCGGGGTGCATGCGGCCCGCGGGCCGCGACTGGGCCGTGCAAGGCGGGCCGACGAAGACGAAGGACGCCCGAGGGTGCCCATTCCCTCACCGCTCTCACCCGGGCCGGGCCGGATGATCTGCGGCACTGGACGCACCATGCCTGCACCCGGAGAACTCAGCTCGGCGCGCTGACATCGATGGCTGACATCAGCGACTCCGGATGGCAGCAGCTTTGAGCGGACTGAGGAAGCACCATCCCGCCGTCGCAGCTCGGCTGAATGCGGGCGGTTGATCGAACCTGGTAGGTGCAGCACCGCTACAGGCTTGCTGACCTGGGACGCCCGGTCGGAGGCCTGCGCCAGGCTTGCAAGGCGGATGTGTGCGGTGCGGTGCGTGGCCGGCTGGGAGGCGTCGCGGTGGGGGCGTGGCCGGCGGTGGATCTGGTGGGGGGCTAGTAGCCCAGGGGGGAGTAGTCCAGGGTCGAGAGGAAGGTGTGGAGTTCCTGGTCGAAGAGGGGGGTGTTTTCCAGGTTCACCATGTGGGCGGCGCCTGGTATGCGGATTCTTCGGGCGCCTGGGACGGTCAGCGCTATCGCATGGGCGTTGGCGGTGATGTCTGTGCTGTCGAGGTCGCCGTCGAAGACGATGGTGGGGACCCGGATCTCGTGCAAGCGGTCGATGGCCCCGACCTCCAGGGGGATGCCGGCGCCCACGCCGTCGGCATGGACCAAGACATTGGCTTCGGCCGAGGCGCGCATGCGCTCGCGGAACCCCGGATGGACGGCGGAGGGGTGCCGGTGGGGGCCGTCCACCCACATCCGGAGGAAGTGTTCGACGTAGCGTTCCGCGCCGTCCGGTGCGCCGATCGCGGCCACCTGCTCCTTGATGTGCTCCAGGACGAAAGGATCGGTGAAGGCGCGGCCGCTGATCCCCGGGGAGGCGAGCGCGAGGGCCGCGACCCGGTCGGGGTGGGCTATCGCGGTGTCCAGTGCGACCCGTGAACCGTGGGAGAGACCGACGAGGACGGCGCGGGGGATGTTGAGGGCGTCGAGAAGGGTGACCAGGTCGTCGTGGTTGGCGTAGTCGCCGGTGACCGTGGACGACAGGCCGTGCCCCCGGGAGTCGTAGCGGATCGCGCGCAGGCCGGAGTTCACCAGCCAGCTGAACTGCTCGTCCCACATGTGCTGGTCGAGCATGCCGCCGTGCAGCAGCACCACGGCGGGACCCGAGCCGGCCGTCTCGTAGAACAGCTCGCCGTCCTCGATCGGCACGATCCCGTTGTCGATCTCGGACCAGTCGGTGATGGCCTGGGTCATTTCACGACCGTCCTTTGTGAGGGAGGGGCGGAGGGGGTGGGGGCTTTCTTGTGGGGCTGGTCAGGGGTGTTGAGGGGTGGGGGTGTCGCTGCCGCTGGGGGCGTCCGGGGTGTCCTTGATATCACCCGTTTTGCGCAAGACAGGTCCGTCGTGACGGTCTGAGGTGTTGTGGGTGCCGGAAGGCGTTGCGGGCGTGGGTGCGTCGGACGCCAGGTGGTGGAATTCCTCGCCGATTCGGTCGAGTACGTGCAGCGCGGTGCGTACGTCCGCGGCGGGTAGATCGGCCAGACGCTGCCGCAATTCCGTGGACTCGAAATCCTGGATGCCGCGTATCACCTCCGCGCCCTCCGTGGTGAGCTCGATCAGTGACGAGCGGCGGTGCGCGGGATTGGGGGCCGTGACGACCAGGCCCAACTCCGCGGCGTGATTCACCCAGCGCTGGACCGGCTGTCTGTCGAGGCCCATGGTGCGCGCCAACTGCGGCACCGTGCGCGGGCCTTCGGTGCGCAGTGCGTCCAGCAAGGCGTGTTCGCCGGCGGTCAGGCCCGTGCCCGCGAGCTCGCGCTCCACCGCGCGGACGACCGTGCGGTGCAGTGGCCACAGGCGGCGGATGACGCCGTACAGCAATTCTTCGGTGGGGGTCGCCCGTCCGGCGTCGTCGGCGTCGCGCCGACCCCTCTCAATGACACTCATGATGTCATGATGACATCGCTGATGTCGTTTGGGAAGGGATTTATAGAGGCTGGGATTGAGGGGCTGGAATCGGTGTGAAGTGGCTTGAGATGGAAGGGAGTTGCTTGGTGAAGGTGGGGTTGTTGAGGGTGGTGGGGGTGGCCACCGCTGTGTATGGAGTGGCGGTGTCGGCCATCCCTGATCTGTTGGCGCGGCCTTCGGGGCTGGTGGATGAGGAGGGACGGGTCGCGCGGGCGACCCGGATCTCCTTGCGTCCGCTGGCTTGGCGGGATGCCGCGAGCGGGCTGGCGCTGGTGTTGGCGCCCGAGGGACCGGCGCTGCGCACCGCCGCCTACGTCCGTATGGCGGCGGACTTCGGGGATGCGGTGCTGCTCGGCCTGACGCTGCCGGACCGTGACCGGAGGAGGAAGGCGGTGGCGGTGTCCGTGGGATGGGGCGCGTTGTCGGCGCTCGGCCTGGTGGGTGGGGGTAGGGGCGGGGGCGGGAGCGGGGGCGGGGGTGGGAGTGGAGCGAAGGGGAGCGGGTAGGGCGCCTCGGCTGCGGGCGTCGGTCGGGGGAGGGGGCGTCAGGTGGTCTGTGGGGGTGGGGCTTCGTCGGAGGTGAAGGTGATGACCAGGTCGGCGCGGTCGCGGGTGGTCGCCACGACGCGGGCGTTGGCCTCGTCCGAGGCGTGCACAAAGCGCTCGGCGTCGACGCGGGGGCGACCGAAGCGCTCGTGACGGTCGATCAGTCGCCGGATCCGCTCCTCGGCGTCCAGCTCCACGTACCAGACCTCGTCGAGCAGCTCGTGCACCCGCGACCAGGGGCCCGAGTCGAGGAGGAGGTAGTTGCCCTCGGTGACGATGAGGGGGATGTGTGGCGCTACGGGAATGCTGCCCGCGACCGGCTCCTCGATGCTGCGGTCGAAGGCGGGGGCGTAGACCGCGGTGCCCGGCTCGGGGAAGCGCAGACGGCTCAGTAGTGCCGCGTATCCGGCCGGATCGAACGTGTCGGGTGCGCCCTTGCGGTCCGTACGCCCGAGGCGGCGCAATTCCGCCTCGGCGAGGTGGAAGCCGTCCATCGGGACCAGGGCGGCCTGGCCGGCCAGCCCGGCGACCAGGTGGGCGGCAAGAGTGGACTTACCGGCACCGGGTGGGCCGGTGATGCCGAGTAGCCGGCGCTCGGTGGGGCGTGCGGAACCGGCGAGTCGACGGGCGCGGGCGAGGAGGTGCTGGAGGTCCATGGTGCGCCCATGGTGCCTGAGGGGAGGGTAGGGCGGGGAGGGGCGCCTCTCTGGGTGTGGCCGTCAGGTCAGGTCTGGTTTCGGGTCCGGCTTCCGGGTCGATATCAGGTTTGGTACTCCATGCCGTGTTTCGCGCCGATGGCGTTGAGGCGGTCGAGGTCGGGGTGGCCGTCCTTCATGGCGACCGGGCCGGCCTCGAACATGTCCTCCATGAACGCGTCCCAACCACCTGGCGACGAGATCTGTAGGCAGCGGGCGGGTGGCTGGGAGGCATTGCGGAGGGCGTGCGGTACGCCGTGCGGCAGCAGTACGCACATACCGGGGGTCAGGCGGTGGGTGGCCCCGTTGATGTCGACCTCCATCTCGCCCTCCAGTACGTGGACGAACTCATCGGCGTGGTGGTGGACGTGTAGCGGGATGTCCATCTGGAGCTGGTTCTCCAGGATGGCGAGGCGGCCCTCGGTGTCACTGGTACGGGCCTTGATGGCCAGGCTGGGCGGCAGGGGGACGCGTCCCGGCCGTCGTTCGCCGGGTTGGAGGACGAGGAAGCGGGCTGGGGTGGGGGTGGGCGAGGTGGAGGGTGAGGGTGCGGGTGAGGTTGTGGGTGATGTTGTGGGGGTGGGCGAGGTGGAGGAGGTGGGTGCGGGATCGGGTGTGGGGTGAGGCGTGGAGTGGGGCATGAGGTGCTGGGCCTTTCGCTCGCCGAAGGAAGCTGAACCGGAATCCGATTCCGTATTGCGAGCGTAGCAGTAGCATCGGCGTGTGGCACCCTCCTCGTCCTCCTCGTCCTCTTCGTCCCCCTCGCCCTCCCGCTCCCACTCCGGCTCGCCCCACTCCTCCGTGTCCGCTTCAGATTCAGACCCTTCCGGGGCTTCGGGCTCCTCTGCCTCCTCGGCCTCCTCGGCGCCTCAGCGCAGGCCGCGGGCCGATGCCGAACGCAACCGCGCGCGTGTCCTGGAAGCCGCGCGGGAGGTGTTCCGTGCGCGCGGTGAGGAGGCGCAGATGCCGGAGGTCGCCCGGGCGGCGGGGGTGGGCATCGGCACCGTCTACCGGCATTTCCCCAGCCGGGCCGCTCTGATCGCTGCCGTGGGCGAGCAACGGCAGGCGGAGATCGTGGAGTTCGGGCGTCGTCGCTGTCTGGCGAGTGCGACGGCGGTCGCGGGGTTGGTCGCCTTCGTCGAGCACATCGGGGAAGTGCTCGACGCGGAACGTGGGCTGTCCGCGTCCATCGAGGCGGCGTTCGGATCCACCGAGCCGACGGGGGAGGGGCGGGCGCAGGCCGAGGCGGTCGCCGGCCAGTTGCTCGCCCGGGGGAAGGAAGAGGGCACGGTGCGCGCGGACGCCGAGGTCGGTGATGTGGTGATGATCGTGTGCGGGTTGGCGGCGGTGATCCGTAACGATGCGGGGGATTGGCGCCGTTACGTACGTAATGCGTGTGCGGGGTTGCGGCAGCCGTAGGGGAGCGGCACGGGCGGTGACGAGCGTTCCGGAAGGTTTGACCAGCGTGCCGGCCCTGCTCCGGAACGCTAGGTGCTAAGGCCTGTCTGCGGGCGTCGGGTGGTGGGCGAGGCCCAGGCGCCACAAGGAGGTCACTTCGGCCATGCGGGCCACGTGGAGCGGGTCCGAGGTGTCGCGGGCGCGGGGGTGCCGTGGGGCGATGTCGAGGCGGCCGAGGACCGTGAGGCCCGCTTCTGCGATGGTGTCGAGGAGTTCGGTCCGCGGGCGTAGGCCGAGGTGTTCCGCGAGGTCGGAGAGGATCAGCCAGCCCTCGCCGGTCTCCGTGAGATGGTCCGCGAGGCCGTGGAGGAAGCCGTGCAGCATCTGGTTGCCGGGGTCGTAGACCGCGCGCTCCACGGGAGAGGTCGGTTTCGCGGGCACCCATGGGGGGTTGCAGACGATCAGTGGTGCGCGGCCGGACGGGAACAGGTCGGCCTCGACCACCTCCACCCGGTCGGCCACGCCGAGCCGTTCGGTGTTCTCGCGGGCGCAGGCCAGCGCGCGGGGGTCCTGGTCCGTGGCCACGATCCGGTGTACGCCGCGCCGGGCGAGGACCGAGGCCAGCACGCCGGTGCCGGTACCGATGTCGAACGCCAGCTCCTGGGAGGGCAGGGGGGCCTCGGCGACCAGGTCGACGTACTCGCCGCGGGCGGGGGAGAAAACACCGTAGTGGGGGTGGATCCGGTCGCCGCCGAGCGCGGGGATCTCCACGCCCTTCCTGCGCCATTCGTTGGCACCGATCAGGGCGAGGAGTTCGCGGAGGGAGACGAGGGAAGCGGTGGGGGGAGTGTCTGCGTCCTGTGGTGGGACTTCGGCGGCGCCGGCGGCCTCGTCCGGGGCGGCCTCATCCGGGGCGGTCTCGCCCGGCGCAGCCTCAACCGGGGCGGGCTTGTGCGAGGTGGGTGGCTCGTGCGAGGTGGGCTCGTGCGGCGTCGGTTCATGCGTGGGGGCCCCGTAGGCCCTGGTGCAGGCCTCGCGGACGTCGGGGGCGCGGTGCAGCGGGACGGCGTACGACGCGTCGAGGGGGACCAGCAGCATGCCCAGGATGCGGGCGCGGTGGTTCTGCGCGGCGCGGTGCACATGGAACGCCTGGGTGGCATCGGCGGGCAGCGCTTTCCGCGGGCGGCGGTCGATGCGGCGGGCCATCGCCGTCAGCAGTTGGCGGGCGTTGTGGAAGTCGCCGCGCCACAGCAGGGCGGTGCCCTCACAGGCGAGCTTGTAGGCGTCATTGGCCCGCGTCCGATCGTCGGCGATGACGATACGGCGGGGTGGCGGAGAGCCGTTCTCGGAGCGCCAACGGGCGGAACGGGGCTGATCGGCCTCGGTCCAATGGACGACCGGCGGTTGGTTCACCGAAATGTGCCTCGCGTGTGTGGTTCGGACCCGGCCCGTGGGGCGCCGGCGAGCGGCGCCCGCGCCGCCCACGGAGGGCGGTCGTGGTGGCGTGGCCGCATGCGCGGCTCTGCGAGGGGCGGGCTGTGACGCTCGACTCTACTCCGTCATGGGTGCCCCTCTCTTCCGTACTCTCCCGTATGCGTCGCCCTCTTCCGTACGCGGGCTCTTTCGCATGCGCTCTGTTCCGTATGGGCTCCGTTCTCTATAGGTGCCGCCTTGGTCAGTCGATGCCGAAGGGGGCGGCGTACCGGACCGTGCCGCGCGGGGGTATGGAGCCGTCGAGGGAGAGTGCCAGGAAGGCCTCGTCCGGCCACGGCTGCGGGGGAAGGATCCCGAACCGGCTGGTGGCCGGGGCGAAGCCGAAGCGTGGGTAATACGGCGGGTGGCCGAGCACGACGGCGGTGCGCTCGCCGGCCGCACGCGCCGCATCGAGGAGCGCCCGGATCACGGCGCTGCCCGCTCCGGTCTTCTGGTGGGCCGGGAGCACCGCGCAGGGGGCGAGCGCGACGGCGGGCACGTCGTCGACATGGCAGCGGGTCAGCAGGGCGTGGGCGGCCGGGGTGCCGTCCGGTGCGTCGGCGACGTACGAGAGTCCGGGGAGCCAGGCCGACCGGTCACGGCGCAGGGCATTGACGAGATCCGCCTCTTCGGCCGTCTCGAAGGCCGCGAGGTTGATCCGGCGGACGGCCGCTATGTCCTCGGCGGTTTCCGGGCGCGCCTGCCAGGTGGACCGGGCGGCGGAGGGGGCCGCTGCGGGGGACGGATCGGGTGCCTCGTCGGTGCTGCTGGTCATGCCCTTCATCGTCGCAGCAGGGTCTGACAACGTGCCATGAGTTTCCGCCTGCACGGGCGGAGAGACGAGCCTCGACCCGGCGCCCCCGGCCTGCTCCTGCCCTCCGTCCAGTGGGCAGTTGCCGTGCCTCCGTCTCAGTTGGCGGTGTGCCGTTCCGGGCGGCGTATCAGGTAGGCGGCGGCCGATCCGGCGGCGAGCAGGGCGACGACCGAGAGTGCGGTGCTCACCCAGGACGTGCCGAGCCAGTGGCCGCCGAAGTAGCCGAGGCTCACGCTGTACGCCGCCCAGGCCAGGCCGGCCAGGGCGGACCAGGGTAGGAACTCGCGGACCGTACGGTGCGCGACGCCGGCGCCGAGGCTGACCACGGACCGCCCGGCCGGGGCGAAGCGGGCCAGGACGACGAGGCCGCCGCCGCCGCGGGTCAGCGCGGCGCCGAGGCGTTCCTGGGCGGCGGTGAGGCGCCGGGAGCGGCCGATGGCCCGGTCGAAGCGGTCGCCGCCGCGCCAGGCGAGCCGGTAGGCGACCATGTCGCCCATGACCGACGCGGTGGCGGCGCAGACCACCAGGGAGAGGATCTCGGCGAGGTGGGTGCCACCGTGGACGGACGAGGCCATCTTGACCGCGTTGCCGGTGACCGCGTTGCCGGTGGTGGCGGTCGCGGCCGTGCTGCCGGCGGCCGTGGTGGCCGCGGCGATCACCAGGACGCCACTGGGCAGGATCGGGACGAACACATCGAGAAGGATCGAAAGACTGACGATCACGTACAACCAAGGGGTGCCGCTGAGGGACCCCAGGCTTTCCAACAACGTCCTTCTCCCGGTCCGAACCCCGCCGCGACGTCGCTCGTGCGACAGCGGCGGCTTTACGGCTATACAGCGTACGCCTGGCCGTTTCGGCCGGCCCGTCCGCCCCCGCCGGAGGGCGCGAAGACGCCACGGCCCGTACGGCGGAGTGCCGTACGGGCCGTGAAGCAGGGGCAGTTGCCCAGTGGTGCGTCAGGCGGCGGAGGGCTCCCCCTGGGCGGCCGAGGCCGGCTCCTGGGTGCGGTCGCCGAAGAAGACGCGGTCGAGCGCCCAGGTGCCGGGGCCGGTGAAGAAGATCAGCAGGAACGCCCAGCAGAACATCGCCGACGCCTCACCGCCGTTCTGTATCGGCCACAGCGCGCTGCCCTGGTGGACGGAGAAGTACGCGTACGCCATCGAACCGGAGCTGATCAGCGCCGCGGCGCGGGTGCCCAGGCCGAGCAGGACGAGGAGGCCGCCGGCCAGCTGGATCACCGCGGCGTACCAGCCGGGCCAGGCGCCGGTGGGCACGGTGCCGCCCTGGCCCATCGCGCCGCCCAGGACGCCGAAGAGCGAGGAGGCGCCGTGGCAGGCGAAGAGCAGACCGACGAC
The DNA here is from genome assembly GCF_042734445.1 of Streptomyces sp. NPDC059649. Lineage (NCBI taxonomy): Bacteria > Bacillati > Actinomycetota > Actinomycetes > Kitasatosporales > Streptomycetaceae > Streptomyces > Streptomyces sp. NPDC059649. The sequence continues at coordinate 102,389 of NZ_JBHWDV010000004.1, read as the reverse complement.
GACGCGGAAGAGTGCGAGCACGTGCGGCGTCGATCTCTGGGTGAACGAGTTCAGCGGTGCGGACATAGAGGGTGCTCCTACGGTTTCTGGGGACGATGGAACCGTGGAGCATAGGTTAGGGGTACCTAACCAGTACTTGCAAGTTCAACCTTTGGTCAAACGTGAGCTTTGGTCCGAACCAGCCACCTCCGGGGTGGTCAATGCGGCCCGCAGCGCCGCCCGGGCCACCGCGTCCGTATCGGCGAGCGTCACCGACCCCACCCCGGGGCGCGCCCCCGCCGCCGTCACCCAGTGCACGCCCTCCGTCGGCACCCCGACCGCGAACCGCCGCGGATGGGACCGCCCGTCCGCCTCGACGAGGTGGTACGGGCTCGGCGTCACGTCCAGGCCGCCGGTCTCGTAGCCGTCCACGGTGTGCGGCCGGCAGCCACCGTCGGCCAGCAGTCCGGCCAGCAGCGCGTCCCCGGTCCGCCGCAGGTCGGGCTCCGGAAGCCGGGCCTCGATCAGCGCCGTCGCCGTCACCTCCGACCCCGGTACGTCCGGCGAGACGGCCGTGAAACCGGGCCCGCGCCCGTCGGCGGCGCCCGTCCGGACCGCCATCCTGGGACCGACCACCTCCAGTACGCCCGCCTCGATGAGCGCCACCATCTCCGCTATCCGGCGGCGCGGCGGCCCGATGGAGAGGAAGGCGTTGAGCGGGGTGTACCAGCGGTCCAGGTGATCGCGCCGGGACGCACCGGCCAGTCCGCCGTGGTCGACGATCTGCCGCAGCTCGTTGCGCAGATCGCGCAAGACGTCCAGGGCCGCCTTGACCGGGCCGGACACGTTGTTCTGCCGGGCGTGCGCGATGTCCTCCCGCAGATGGTCCAGCAGCCACTCCCGGAAGGCGGCGCGGTCGGCGAAACCGTGCTCCGTGTGCGGCCGGGAGATCCGGTGCCAGTCCCAGCGGTCGGCAGGTGCGATGTCGAACGCGTCCAATACGGCGGCCTCTTCGGCACTACGGTGCGCGGTCGCCAGGAAGCGCTCACGGAAGCAGCGGGACGTACCGGCTCGCTCGCCAACGGCCTTGCCCTCGTCCCGGTTCTCGCTCCCGCCCTCGCCCTGGTCCTGGTGCTGGTCCAGGTGGTCCTCGCCAACGGCCTTGCCCTCGTCCTCGCCCTGGTCCCCGTCAACTGCGTCGCCCTCGTTGTCGGCGGCGAACCGCGTGGCCTGGGGGGCCCGGGCCGGCGTCGCTCGCCGGGCCAGCAGCGCCTCGTAGTAGACGGTTTCCACCTCCTTCGCCACCAGGGGCCAGACCTCCGTCAGGAAGTCGGGAAGATCGTCGGAGTCGGCGCGCTTACGGAAGGCGGCGATCACATCCGGCGTCAGCAGCAGCGGCAGATGGCGGCCGTGCGCGCCCTTCGCGTTGTCACCGCGCGCGTGGTACGGAATGCCGCGCCGGGACCCGGCGTACAGTCGCGGCTCGCGTCCGGACGGCAGATACCTCAGCGCGCCGTCCGTGCCGGGGACGAACCGCCCGCCGCGGGCCGTCGTCAGCAGCGCCATGTGGTCGAAGAAGTTGAGGCCGAGACCGCGCAGGATCACCGGCCGGCCGGGGGCCAGCGCCTCCAGGTCGGCGGAGAGATCGGCAGGATTGGCGGGCGGCAGATAGCGCAGACCGTGTCCGGCGGCGTACGCGGCCAGCCGCTGCTCCTCCGGCCCGGGGCGGGTGGGGAGATGGCCCTGGGCGAGGATCACGGCGCCCAGTCCGTGCAGGGTCCGGCCGTCGTCCAGGGTGAGCGACTGCGATCCGTCGGGGGCCTCGGCCAGCCGTACCGCGCGGGCCCGGTGGACGTCGACGGTCACCTCGTCCGGGGCGGTCCGCACCGTATGCCGGAAGACCCACTCCAGATAGCGCCCGTACAGCGCGCGCCCCGGATAGTCGTCCGGTCCGACCTCGCACCCCGCCCAGGCATACAGGCTCGGACCGGTACGTATCGGGCCGGCGCATGCCACGCTGTCGTCGGTGAACAGGGTGACCTGTGACGCGACGGTGTTCATCAGGAGCTCGGACGACTGGGCGGTGCGCCATACCTGGCCGGCACCGGGCGGGGCGGGGTCGATGACGTGGACGGTCAGCCGGGCGCCCGGGGCCAGTTCGGCGGCCGAGGCGCAGATCCGCTCCAACACGCTCGTCCCGCGCGGCCCCGCGCCGACGATGGCGAGCGCGGCGACGGGGCGGGGGCGGCGGTCGGCGATGTGGTCGGCGGCCAAGAGGGGCTCTCCCTGGGGCGGCGGACGGCCGGCGCGCGGGCGCGGCCGCCCGAGAGTGCGGGCGACGAGGTGCGCCCCATCATCACCGGCCGGTGCGCCGCTGCGGCACCCGGGTGCGCGAAGAATCACATGGATCCTTGGGGTGGGGGTGGGGGTGGGAGTGGGGATGGGGGTGGAGTGGTGGTGGGGGGCCGAGGGCTGGGGCCGGGTGCGGGTGTCACTGAAAACGCCCGTCGACCGGGGGTGTCCGGTCGACGGGCGTCGGGGCGTCGGGGCGCGGGAGCGGAGGGGCCGCGGGGGAGGCGGGGCGCCGAGGGCGGCCCGCCAGTTGCCCTCCTCAGCGGGCCTTGGTGGCTCTCCAGTGCGCCTCAGCGGCTCTCAGGGGGCCTCCCCAGGCCCCAGCGGTCCCCCATGACCCCAAGTTCGCCGTTGAGGCCGCAGGGGGGCCTCAACAGTCGCCAGCGGTCGTCAACGGCCGTCAGCGGTCGTCAAGGGCCGTCAGCGGTCGGTCAGTAGTCAGCAGCCGTTCAGGATCTTCTTCAGGGCGGCCTTCTCCGCGGAGTCCGCGGTCATCCCGTACTCGTGCTTCACCCACACCCACATCCGGGCGTACTGGCAGCGGTACGACGCCTTCGGCGGCAGCCACTTCGCCGGGTCCTTGTCGCCCTTCTCCTGGTTGACGTTGTCGGTGACGGCGATCAGCTGGGAGTGCGTCAGGTCGTTGGCGAGTGCCTGGCGGCGGGCGGTGGTCCACTGCGCGGCGCCCGACTTCCAGGCCTCCGACAGCGGGACCACGTGGTCGATGTCGAGGTCGGAGGCCCGGGTCCAGGTCGCGCCGTCGTAGGGCGAGACCCAGGTGCCGCGCACGGCCGCACAGCCGCCGTCCTGCTGCACGTTCTTGCCGTCGCGCTTGAGCACCACCTCACGGGTGTTGCAGTTGCTCCCCTGGTCGATCCAGTGCGGGAACTTGGCGCGGCTGTAGCCGTCCTGCGGTCCCTCGGGCTTCTCCTTGATCTGGGTGAGGTACGTACGGGCGGTGGCCGCGCTCGGCGGGCTGGGCGGCGCGGCCTGGGCGGACTGTCCGCTCAGCACCAGCGTGCCGAACAGTGCCGCGGCCGAACCCGCGGCGATGGAAACGCGACGCGCGTAGACCTTCGACCTGGTCTTGGCCATCGGAACTCCCTTGAGGTGGGGGGTAGTTGACTGCGGTGCCGGCCCATGGTGGTGATGTGGGGTTGCCGTGGGGTGGGCACCAGGTAACAGAGTGACGACATGCTCACGACAGATCAAGAGCTGACGGACAGCCATAAGTGCGTGAGAGCCCTCCGGTTGTCCGCATGACGGCACTCCGCTTGGCGTGCACGGCGGTACTGCGGTGGGTGTGCGGGGCGACACTTTGGTGGGTGTGCGGTGGCGCTGCGTTGGTGTGTGTGGTGGTGCTCTGGTCGGTGTGGGTGGCGGCACTCCGGCCGGCGTTGTGACGGCACTCCGTTTGGTGTGCGGTGGCCTTCTGGTCGGTATGAGTGGCGGCACTCCGGTGTGGGCGCTGAGGTGCCTGGGTCCGTTGCCGTCGGCCCTACAGTGAGCGCGTGCTGTTGCCGGTCAATGCCACCCTCGGGGTCGTCCTCGCCGTCCTCCTGGTCGCCGCCGTGACCGTCGCCGCACTGGCGCACCTCGGCCATGCCCGCGCCATTGCGGTCGCCGGACTACGGGCGGCGGCGCAACTCGCCGCGGTCTCCTACCTCATCGGCTGGGTGGTGCGCGCACTTCCGTGGCTGCTGTGCTTCCTGGTGCTGATGTTTGCGGTCGCGGTACGGACCGCGGGCCGGCGGATCACCCAGAACCGCACCTGGTGGTGGGCCGCCGTGCCGATCGCCACCGGGGTGGTCCCGGTTGTCGGGGTGCTGTTGGCGACCGGTCTGGTGCCGCCGCGGGGCCTCAGCCTCATCCCCGTCACCGGCATCCTCATCGGCGGCGCGCTGACCGCCACCGTATTGGGCGGGCGGCGGGCGCTGGACGAGCTGGAGACCCGGCGCGGCGAGTTCGAGGCGGGGCTCGCGCTGGGGCTGCTGGACCGGGACGCGCGGATGGAGGTCGCCCGCCCCGCCGCGTCGGACGCGCTGCTGCCGGGGCTCGACCAGACCCGGACCGTGGGGCTGGTCACACTTCCGGGGGCGTTCGTCGGCATGCTGCTGGGCGGCGCCTCGCCCGTACAGGCGGGCGCGGTGCAGCTGTTCGTGCTCGTCGCCCTGCTGGCGGTGCAGGCGGCGGCCTGTGCGGTGGTGCTGGAGCTGGTCGCGCGTGGGCTGCTGCACCGCGTACCCTTGAGGACAGCAGAAGGGGAGTAGCTCTCCGCCGGACCGTCGACATACTGCCCGCCCTCGTGGTGGGCCGGCGCCCGGAGCGCGATGTGGATACCGCGAGCGGATACGACGAGCGGATACGCAACGCGCCAGCGAGACCTTCGGCCGCAGTGTTCGACGCTGCCGTGCCGAAGCGACCCCTTTCCGGGCCCCTTTTGGCGCGGCCCAACCGATCGAGGTATTCCACCCCGTGTTCAGCCTGACCGTCGCCGCCGTCGTCTTCGGCGTCATTTTTCTCGCCGAACTGCCCGACAAGACCGCCCTCGCCGGACTGATGCTCGGCACCCGTTACCGCGCCTCGTACGTCTTCGCCGGGGTCGCCGCCGCCTTCCTGCTGCACGTCGCGCTCGCGATCGCGGCGGGCAGCGTGCTCACCCTGCTCCCGCACCGCGTCGTCCAGGGCGTGGTCGGGGTGCTCTTCCTGGTGGGCGCGGCGGTGTTGCTGTTCAAGAAGGACGACGACGAGGAAGAGGTGACCAAGCCCGCCGACCAGAGTTTCTGGAAGGTCTCCGGGGCGGGCTTCATGATGATCCTGGTGGCCGAGTTCGGCGATCTCACCCAGATCATGACCGCCAACCTCGCGGCCCGTTACGACGATCCGCTGTCGGTCGGCGTGGGGGCGGTGCTGGGCCTGTGGGCGGTGGCCGGCCTGGGCATCCTCGGCGGCCGCACGCTCATGAAGCACGTCCCGCTCAGGCTCATCACCAAGATCGCGGCGGGCGTGATGGCCCTCTTGGCGGCGTTCAGCTTGTACGAGGCGCTGACGGCGGGCTGAGGTTCTTTCCCCGCCGCCCACCCCCCTTCGGGGGGTGGGCGGGTGAGGAGGGGCCGAGGGCGGGCCGAGCGCGGGTCGAGGGCGGCTGACGAGGGGCGACCTCCGTCTGATCCCCGGGGGAGGACGGGTGAGAGGGGTGACCGCCGTCTGTCCCCTGTCCCCGGAGGAGGAAGCGTGAGGAGGGGGTGACCGCCGTCTGTTCCCGGGTGAGGAGAGGTGAGGAGGAGCGACCGCCGCCTGAGCCGGGGGACGGGCGAGGACCGAGGACCGAGGACCGCCGTCTGAAGTCGGGGGCGGGCGGGGTAAGGAGGAGCGGCCTCCGCTTGAAATCGGGCCCTCAGGCCTCGATGTGGACCGCGATGTGGCCGTCTGTAAGGGCCTCGATGCGGATCTGGGTGAGGTCGCGGACGTGGGCGGTGGGGGCGTACGCCGCGGCGCGGGCGCCGACGCCGACCACTCGCATACCGGCCGAGCGGCCCGCCTCTATGCCCGCCTCGGAGTCCTCGAAGACCAGGCAGTCCTCCGGGGCGAAGCCCAGTTCCGCGGCGCCCTTGAGGAAGCCCTCCGGGTCCGGCTTGCTGGCGCTCACGTTCTCCGCCGTGATCCGTATGGCGGGCATCGGCAGCCCGGCCGCCGCCATCCGCGCGTCGGAGAGCGGGACGTCCGCGGAGGTCACCAGGGCGTGCGGCAGGTCCGCGAGGGCGGCCAGGAAGGCGGGCGCGCCGGGGACCGGCACCACGCCGTCCATGTCGGCGGTCTCCTGCTCCAACATCCGGCGGTTGTCCGCCAGGTGGAGTTCCATCGGGCGGTCGGGGAGCAGCGCGGCCATCGTGGCCCATCCCTGGCGGCCGTGGACGACCGCGAGGACCTCGTCGGCGTCCAGCCCCTGCTCGGCCGCCCAGCGGCGCCAGCAGCGCTCCACGACGGCCTCGGAGTTCACGAGCGTGCTGTCCATGTCGAGCAGCAGGGCGCGGGCGGTGAGCGTGGTGGTTGCCGTCATCGGCGGGGGCTCCTGGGCGCTACGGCTGGCTCGGCCGGCGCGGAACCGTACGAGCGCAGGGAGGACAAGCGGCTCCGCCCGCCGGTCAGGGAGTGCGGGCGGAACCACTTTGTTTTGCCACGATACAAAACCGGAGCCGGGTGCGACAACCGGGGGTGGGCTGCGAGGTGGCCCGGCCGGGCCACTGGGCTCCTACGGCTCCCGGGTGCGGGCCTCCAGGGATTGCCGGGTTCGCGGGCCGTAGACGCCGTCCGGGTCGCCCGTTACGCCGTAGGTCCGCTGGTAGCGCGAGACGGCGTTCCGTACGTCCGCGTCGTACCGGCCGTCCTCGGCGCCCAGATAGAGGGCCAGCTGGCGCAGCCGCCCCTGGAGCTCGGTCACCTCCGGGCCGCTGGAACCCTCGCGCAGCACGATCGGCCCGGTGGGAGCGGCGCTCGGATCGTCGCCACCGGGGGCGTCGGTGACGCTGCCGGAGGCCCTGGTGGGCGGGGGTGGGGGCGGCACGGCCGTACGGGAGAGCTTCACGGTGGCCTTGGGGGTGCCGATGCCCGTGGCGCTCGGGGAGGGCGAGCGGTCGGGGGACGGGGGAGAGGGGATGCCGTGCCGGGTGGGCGAGGGGTCCGGGTCCTCGCTGGTGGGGAAGGCGGCGGTGGGGGAGGTGGTGCCGCGGTCGGGTGGGGCGGCGCGGTCCTGTTTGCTGGCCGAGAGCGCATCGGTGCTGATCAGGGCCGCGGTGGCGGCCACCGCCGCGCCGGCCGCGACCAGTGCGGCGGGCAGCGCGCGCCGGCGCTGGGGTGGACGAGAGGGGGATGGGTGAACGGCACCGGGTGGTGGGGGATCGGGTGGTGGGGGATCGGGTGGGAGGGGAGCCGCCGGGGCGGCGGGGACTGGGTCGGGGCCGGGGTCGGGGAACGGTTCCTCGGGGGTCGAGTGGTACGTCCTCGAACTCGGTCCGGCGAGGCGACGTGCCCGGCGCACCAAGGGCTCCGAGGGCATCCAAGGCCCCAAGGGCTCCGCGGCGGAGGCGGAGTCTGTGGTCCCTGTGGTCCCTGGGTTTGCTGGGGTTGGTGGGCCGGGGAGGGGCGGCGCGTCGTTCGCTATGTGGGCGGCGGCGTTGATCCCGGGTAAGTCCTCCAGTGCGTCCGCCGTCCCATTGGTCAGCGGGCCCGCCCCGTAGTCGGTCTCCGTCCCCTTGACCGAGGGGTGCCCCGTCAGTGAGACGTACGGGCGTATGTGCAGCGGATCGAAGTCGTCCGAAGCGGCCGCCGCACACAGGCACGTGGGCCGGCCGTTGCTCCGTACGGGTGCCAAGCAGTGCGGGCAGGTCCGTAATGCCGTCACGAGTGCGCTCCTCCCTGGAGGCCCGAACAGGCAGCGATTATCCAGACGCCGTCCCGGCCCGCGCAGGTGCTCGCGGACATCCGCCCGGCATACCCGAGGTGTCCGCCGTCCGACGGGAGCCGCCGATCATCGCTCGGCGGGCCATATCGGTCGGAACCACCCACCATGGAACGCGATGGACGACGTCTGCAAGGAGGTCCGCAGACGTCCGCAAGGACGTCCGCAAGGACGTCTGGAAGCCCGGAACGCGGGCACCCGGTTCCAAACCGGGCACCGGTTCCAAGCCGGACACCCGGCCCCCAAGCCGGGCACCCACTCCCGACCGCCTCGGACCCCGACCTCGACCCCACCCCGGACCCTGACCCCGACCCCACCCCCGACCCTGACCCCGATCCCCATCCCGCTTCCCGACACCCGCCGCCTCCCCCCCGCACCAAAGGAGACGCACATGGCGCCCGACATCAGCGCTCCTGCCGTCCCGGGTGAGCGCCGGTCGCAGCGGACGGTTCTCGTCGCGATCGGCGCGCTGCTGCTCGGCCTGCTCATCGCGGCGCTCGACCAGACCATCGTCGCCACCGCGCTGCCCACGATCGTCAGCGAACTCGGCGGACTGGACCACCTCTCCTGGGTGGTCACCGCCTACCTGCTGGCCTCTACGGCCGCGACGCCCCTATGGGGCAAGCTCGGTGACCAATACGGACGCAAGAGGCTGTTCCAGACCGCCATCGTGATCTTCCTGATCGGTTCGGTGCTGTGTGGCATCGCGCAGAACATGGGCCAGCTGATCGCGTTCCGGGCCGTCCAGGGCCTGGGCGGTGGCGGTCTGATCGTGCTGTCGATGGCGATCGTCGGGGACATCGTGCCGCCCCGTGAACGCGGTAAGTACCAAGGGCTGTTCGGTGCGGTCTTCGGCGGTACGAGCGTCCTCGGACCGCTGCTCGGCGGGCTGTTCGTGGACCACCTCAGCTGGCGCTGGGTGTTCTACGTCAACGTGCCGATCGGCATCGTCGCGCTCGCCGTGATCGCCGCCGTCCTGCACATCCCGCGTCACCGCACCCCGCACCGGATCGACTACCTGGGCACCGTCACCATCGCCGCGGTCGCCGTCTGCTTCGTGCTGATGACCTCGCTCGGCGGCGTCAGCTACCCGTGGGGCTCATGGCAGATCATCGGCTTCGGCGTACTGGGCGTCGTGTTGCTGGTGGCCTTCGTCCTCATCGAGCGCCGGGCCGCCGAACCCGTCATCCCGCTGCGCCTGTTCCGGCTGCGCACCTTCTCGCTCACCGCCGTCATCGGCTTCGTCATCGGCTTCGCGATGTTCGGCTCGATGACGTTCCTACCGACGTTCCTACAGGTCGTCCAGGGTGTGTCGCCGACGCTGTCCGGTGTGCACATGCTGCCGATGGTGTTCGGCATGCTGCTCTCGTCCACCGCCTCCGGCCAGATCGTCAGCCGCACCGGCCACTACAAGGTCTTCCCGATCGCCGGCACCGCCGTGGTGATGCTCGGACTGCTGCTTCTGCACCGGCTCGAACCGTCCAGCGGCGTCGCCGAGATGAGCGGCTACTTCTTCGTCTTCGGCTTCGGACTCGGCCTGGTCATGCAGGTGCTGGTGCTCATCGTGCAGAACGCCGTCGCCTACCAGGACCTCGGCGTCGCCACGTCCGGCGCCACGTTCTTCCGCTCCATCGGGGCCTCGTTCGGCGTCTCCCTCTTCGGTACGGTCTTCGCCAACAAGCTCGGGCCCCGGATCGCGGCCGTACTGGCCGGGCAGCAACTGCCGCCCGGCGTCGACCCGTCGAAGATCGCCCAGGACCCGCGGACCGTCGCCCGGCTGCCGGCCCGGCAGGCGGCCGGTGTCCTCCAGGCCTACGCCAACTCGATCACCGACGTCTTCCTCTACGCCGTGCCGGTCGTCTTCGTGGCGTTCGTACTGGCCTGGTTCCTCAAGGAGGAGCCGCTGCGCAGCAGCGTGACGGCCCCGGACACCAGCGAGGTGCTGTCGTCCAACCCCGTGGAGCGGTCGTCCCGCGAGGAGTGCGCCCGTGCGCTGTCCAAACTCGGCAGCATGGAAGGGCGCAAGCACATCTACGAGAAGATCACCGAGCGGGCCGGCCTCGACCTCAAACCTGCCGCCAGCTGGCTGCTCCTGCGGATCCACCGCTATGGATCGGTCGAACCGGGGCTGCTCGCGGAACGCAGCACCGTCCCGCTCGGCGTGCTCGCCGAGAGCGTCCGCCAGGTCGAGGAGCGTGGACTGGCCACCCGTGACGGGCTGTTGATGCTGCTGACCGACCGGGGGCGGGAGGTCACCGAGCGGCTGTCGGCGGCCCGCCAGGAGTCGCTGGCCGAGATGCTGGGGGACTGGTGGACCAAGGACCGGCCCACCGACCTCACCGAGCTCGTACGGGAGTTGACGGCGGAGCTGTGCGGCTCGGACGCGGAGGAGCCGTACGTCGGCCACGCCCGGCAGCCGATGCCGCGCCCCGCCACCTCCCCCCGGCCACCACAGCCCCCGAACCTCACACGGTGAGTCGCCGGGCGCGGGGAGATGCCGCCAGGGGCAGGGAGATGCCGTCAGGGGGCAAGGGGCAAGGGGCAGGGGTCAGGAGCAGGAGCAGGGGTCGGCGGACGGATCGTCGTCGCCACCGTCGGTGAGGCGCTTCTCGAAGAAGATCTCGGCGTAGATGTCGTCGTGGTACGGAGCGATCTCGACGAAACCGTGCCGCCGGTAGAGCGCGATGGCCTCCGTCAGATCCAGCCGGGTGTCCAGCCGGATCCGTTCCGCGCCCAGCCGGGCCGCGGCCGTCTCGGCGGCCGTCAGCAGCCGGCCACCGGCACCCAGGCCGCGCAGCGCGGGCCGGACGAACATCTGCTTGAGCTCGGCCGTGCGCGGGTCCAGCAGCCGTACGCCGACGCAGCCCGCCGTCTCACCGCCGCGGCGGGCCACCAACAGCACGCCGTGCGGCGGCGCGAGATCGGCGACGGGATACTCCGCCACTCCTTCGTCGATCTCCCGCGGCGTCGAGAGACGGTCCTCATGCAGCGTGAAGTACCGGTCCGCCACTTCCGTGTAGTACTCCCGCAGCAGCATCCGTGCATCCGGCGACTCAACCGGCTCGACGGAGAGGGTCCATGGCGTGCGGAGCGTGGCGGCGTCACTCATGGCCGCCCATGTTGCGGCCGGGACGGCCCCGGCCGCAACGGAATTGATGCCGGGCCGACGACGGCGGCGCGGGGCCGGCAGGGACAGGCGGAGGGGAGCAGAGGGGGCAGAGGGGGATGCGCACGGCACGCCGCCCAGCAACCCGTACGTGGCCTTCGAGAGAAGACTCGCGTGGCCTTCACGGCAGGACTCGAGCCGGTTGAAGGCGAATCTCGAACCGGTTGAATGCGAACCGGCCCCGCGATCAAGTTGCAGGCCCGGTATGTCCGAGAGACCGTCGTAGGAGCGTATATCTGTCCGTTTGCGGCAGGGGGGAAGGGCGGACAAGGCACCACAGGAGCAGGGAGGCGCCATGAGCAGTGAGCAGCCCCAGGATCCTCAGGACCGATCTCCCCAGCAGCAGTACCCGCAGTACCCGCAGGGCCAGCAGTACCCGCAAGGCCAGCAATACCCGCAGGGCCAGCAGTACCCGCAGGGTCAGCCGGGCCAGTTTTCTCAGTATCCGCAATACCAGCCCCAGCCACAGCCCAGCACGAACGGTAAGGCTGTGGCGTCGATGGTTACCGGGATCGCGTCGCTCGTCATTCCCTTCATCGGAATCATCACGGGGCCGCTGGCAATCGTCCTGGGCACCAGAGCGCGCAGCGAGGTGCAGCGCACCAGGGAAAAAGGCGATGGCTTGGCCATCACCGGGCTGGTGACCGGCATCATCGGCTGCGTCGGCTACGCGATCTTCTTGATCCTCATCATCATCGGCGCAGCGACCGGATCATCCGGATGACGGGGCCCAGGGACATCGACGGGACCCAGAAACTCCTCTGCCGCTAGGGGGCCTTCGGCGCGGCCTGTTGCACCACCTCGAAGGACCACACGGTGGATCCACTGGCAGCGGGCTTCGGCCGGTCGCTGCCGCCCTGGTGCGCCGCCTTCATGGGCCCTTCCATCCACGCCTGGAACGACTCTTCGTCCCGCCACCGCGTGTAGACCAGGTAGTCGTCGGTGCCTTCGACCGGGCGGAGGAGCTCGAACCACTCGAAGCCGTCCGAGCTCTCCACCGCGTGGGCGCGGGAAGCGAAGCGCTTCTCAAGGGTTTCCCGCTGTTCGGCGGGGACGGTCAGAACGTTGATCTTCACGATGCTCATGCCCCCATCGTGCCGTACGGGACTGACAAGGGGGCGTAAGGGGCGACGGTCGGGGGTTCGTTCAGGGGGTTCGTTCAGTTGGTGGCGGGGTCGTTCAGCTGGTGGTGGGGGTTGAGCGGCGGCGTCTGCGGGCGGCGACTCCCAGGGCCAGTGCTGCCGCTCCTGCCTGGAGGAGCAACAGCGTCCCGCCGACCGTCACGATCCAGGCCGGGACACCGGCCACCTTCAGCAGTGCGTACTCGTACCTGACCCGCCGGTACGGGGTGTCGTGGGCGGTGCGGCGCAGTTCGTGGTCGCCGGTGATGCGGTCGGGTTGCGGGAAGCTCTGGTCGATGGCGGTGAGGAAGGTGGGCCGGGGGCCGGCGAGGTCGCGGAGCGGGCCCTCGGGGTGGATGCGGCCCGCGAAGAAGACCTCGGGGCGCGACCCGCCGATCGTGCTGCGCGGCTCCATCTGGTGCGGCGCGAGGACGTAGAGACCCAGGGACTGCGGGGTCGTCGCCAACGCGGAGAGCCGCATCGGGTAGACGAGTTGGTCGCTGGCGAAGGACAGGCGCAGGGGGTCGAGGGTGCCGGAGAGCGTGCGGTGCCGTTCGGCGGGTGCCAGGCGGATCGCCACGTACTCCCAGTGCTGGGCCACGTACGGGCGGAGGGCGCTCGCCAGGGGGGCGGGGAGGTGGAAACCGTGCGTTTTCAGCCAGCTGCGCAGGGCGCGGGGGTCGGTGGCGGTCAGCCGGGCGACGTCGAACGGGCCCAGCCGCTCGCGGCCCACGACCCCGACACCGGGGGCGCCCGCCGACGGCGGCGGGGCCTCGGCGGCGTCCCCGTTGGACCCGAAGGGCCAGTCGCCACCGTGCGGCCAGAAGTAGTGGCGCTGTGCGACGGCCGGTTCGGTCAGCGTGCCGAGCCGGTCGAAGACCGCCGGGTCGCCCAGTTTCACCGTGGCCCGGTGCGGTACGGGCATGATCCACGCGGCGTCGGGGGCGGTGCCGTTGACCTGCAGACTCATCACGATCTGCTCGGTGGTCCCGTCCCAGCGGACGACCGAGGTCTCCCGGCCCACCGCCATGGTGGTCTTCGGGTCGTGCACCATCGCCCCGCAACCACAGGCGTACGCGGGCCGGGCCAGGGACACCAGCTGGACGGCCAGCAGCATCAGGACCACCAGCAGCGCCTGCCGGTGCGCCCGCCGCCGTCCGCCGTCCCGCGCCGCCGCGGCCCGTCGCGCCCGTGGCCGGACCGTCGCCAGCGCCATCTCGCCCCCCGCCCTCTTCCTGTCTGTCGACGCAGACGGTGGGGAGGGGGTGGCTGGTTCCCGTCGGTCCTCGACGGTCGTCCCCGGTACCCGCTGGTTTCCCGCATGGCGCGTTACGCCCCGCGGCATCCCGGGCCGCCGCGAAGCTGGCCGACTTCATGGGCTGACCGACGCGGAGGGACTGACGCGAAGGGCCCGGCCGGAGGTCTCCGGCCGGGCCCGTTCAGTACCCCTGCGATCAGTTCGCCGCGATCAGTTCGCCGCGGTCGCCGCGCCCGCGGTCGCCGCGCGGCGGGCCGCTTGGACGACCTCCTGCGCCTCGGCGCCGGTCTCGACGGCCGGCGGGGAGCCGGGCAGCGGCTGGCGGGCGCTCTCCGACATCCGCCAGACGGCGATCCCGCCGATCACGGCCGCCGCCATCATGTAGTAGGCGGGCATCATCTTGTTGCCGGTCGCGCCGATCAGGGCGGTGACCACCAGCGGCGTGGTGCCGCCGAAGAGCGACACCGAGATGTTGAAGCCGATCGACAGCGAGCCGTAGCGGACCTTGGTCGGGAACAGCGCGGGCAGCGTGGCCGGCATCGTCGAGGTGAAGGTGACCAGCAGCAGCCCCAGCGCGGCCATGCCCAGCGCGATGGCGAGCAGCGACCCCTGGCGGATCAGCAGCAGCGCGGGCACCGACAGCACCAGGAAGCCGGCGCAGCCCGCGGCGATGACCGGGCGGCGGCCGAAGCGGTCGGAGAGCCGGCCCGCGAACGGCTGGACGCCCATCATCAGCACCATCACCCCGAGCACGACCAGCAGACCGTGCGTCTCGTCGTACTTCAGCTCCGAGGTCAGATAGCTCGGCATGTACGACAGCAGCATGTAGTCGGTGACGTTGAAGACCAGCACCAGCCCGACGCACAGCAGCATCGACCGCCACTGGCCGAAGACCATCTCGCGGACGCCGATCCGCTTCTCGGCCTCGCGGCGCGCCTTCTCCTTCGTCCGCGCCTCCTTCTCCAACTGGGCGAAGGCCGGGGTCTCTTCGAGCCGCATCCGCAGGTAGAGGCCGATGATGCCCATCGGGCCGGCGATCAGGAACGGGATCCGCCAGCCCCAGGAGGTGAGGTCCTCGGTGGACAGCAGGGCCGTCATCAGCGTGACCAGGCCGGCGCCGCCGACGTAACCGGCCAGCGTGCCGAACTCCAGCCAGCTGCCCAGGAATCCGCGCTTCTTGTCGGGCGCGTACTCGGCGATGAAGGTCGAGGCGCCGCCGTATTCGCCACCGGTGGAGAAGCCCTGCACCAGGCGGGCGACGAGCAGCAGGATGGGTGCGCCGACGCCGATGGTGGCGTACGACGGGATCAGGCCGATGGCGAAGGTGCCCACCGCCATCATGATCATGGTGATCGCCAGCACCTTCTGGCGGCCGATGCGGTCACCGAGCGGCCCGAAGACCATGCCGCCGATCGGACGCACCAGGAATGCCGCCGCGAACGCGCCGAACGTCGACAGCAACTGCGCGGTCGGATTCCCGGACGGGAAGAAGACGTGCCCGAGAGTGACCGCGATGTAGCTGTAGACGCCGAAGTCGAACCACTCCATCGCATTGCCCAGCGCGGCCGCCGACACCGCCCGCTTGACCATCGTGGGGTCGACGACGGTCACCTTGGGTGAGGACCGCTGCGGTGCTGCTGCCTGCCGGTCCTGGCGCGGACCGGATGCGGCATCGGCACGACTGCCGACGGGGGGACGGGGGCCGGGTGCGACGGGGGACTGCGTCGGCACGTGTTCGCTCGCCTGCGCTCTCTGGGACGACTACAGGAACCGCCCGCCACCGGGGTGGCGGGACATGGCCCGCCATGGCAGCGACGGGCAGGCCCGCCGTCGAGCGGCGGGCAAAGGTCGACCATAGGGGCAGAACGGTTCATCACGGACAGTGCGCGGATGACCGCGCAGGCGGTCGTATACCCGCTCCTTGCAGGGGAAACTCCGTTTTGCCGAGCAATGTGCGGGACTTTGGTCTGTGATCCATCTCGCGGGGATTGCCTGCAACCATCCGCCGGGATGTGACATGGACCACCCGAAGGATCCCGGTACGTACCGCCGTCGCGCCCACGCGAAACGGCGCGGCGGCACACACAGCACCGCCGCGCCGAAACGGGATCGTCGCGTCCCCTCAAGGATCGGCCATACCGCGCCGCCCCGCCACTCGGGAGCCCGGGCCGCCCGGTCACGGCATCCACGCCTCGTACGACATCACCTGTCCCGCCTTCACCTTGAAGTCCGGCTGGTCCGTGGTGAAGGTCGCTTCCAGACCCAGCAGTTCGCCGGTCCGCGGATCGAGGATCACCATGTGCCGCAGGCCCGTCCCGTCGTACACATAGGCCTCACCGCGCCGCCCCAGCCGGTCGGTGACCGAACCGGCCGGACGCAGGCCGCCGGCATCCGCCAGCATCCGTACGACGGCGGCCGTTTCGCGCGGCCCCGGGGTCCACTCGCCGCGGAACGAGGAGAGCGCCTGTAGGAGTGCGGAGGCCGTACGGGTGCCGCCCGCCCCGCCGTACAGCCACCCCAGCTGCTCGCGCAGCTTCGCCGGGTCCGTCGGTGGCCGTGTACGGGAGGCCAGGCCGCCGTGTTGGGCCTCGGAGCCCGCCGGGTAGGTCTGGCGGTGCAGGACCTTGCCGTCGCTGACGGTCCGCCAGTGGCCGTCGTCGTCATGGATGACCGGACGGCCCGGGTGCCGGGGGTCGGTGGCCACGACCAGTTCGGAGCCGCTGCCGTCCGCTTTCCACCGGGTGATGCGTTCCTCGGGCACGGTAACGGGCGGCGCCGCGTCCGGGCCCTCCTGCATGCTCAGGTACCAGCTCTGCACATGGCTGCCCCGGTGCGGCCCGTCCCCCGGTGCCGCCGCGCGGGCCCTGGCCTCCGCCCTGCGGGCCAGTTCGGCCAGCGGGACCGGCCGGGTGTCGGCGTGCGGCACGAGCGGCCGGGGCGCCGCGGCGGCGGGGCTGCTGCCGGCGTCGGAGAGCAGGAAGCAGACCACCGTCACCAGCGCGAGCAGCGCCGCCTCCGCGCGCAGCATCAGCCGGCGCCCGGCCCGGCGGGTGCGCGTGTGGTGCAGCAGCCGGGTGAGACCCGCTTCGGCGCGGGCGTCCAGCGGGCGGTCCCGCCAGCGGCCCGCGCCGGCCGGTGCGGGATCGGCCGCCCGCAGCAGCTCCAGTTCGTCACCCATTGCGGCCCCCATTGCCGTCGTTTCCTGCCCGTGCGGACACGGTCGTCCGCGTACGGTCGATCTCCGCGCGCAGGCGGCGGCGCGCGCGGTGCAGCCGCATGGCGGCCGCGCCGTTGCCGCACCCGAGGGTCACCGCCAGCTCCTCGATGGTCAGTTCCTCCCAGGCGGTCAGCCGCAGCACCTCCTGGTCGGCGGGCGAGAGCCGGGCCAGCGCCTCGTGCACCCATGAGCCGGGCGGCTCGGCGTCCGGACTCTCCACGGTCTGCCGCTGGTGCGCCGCCTCGTGGTTGCCGAGACGGTTCAGCAGCCGCCGGTAGCGGCTCAGCCCACGCACCGTATTGGCCAGGCAGTTGCGGGCCACTCCGTAGAGCCAGGGCAGCGGGGACTCGGGGAGCTCGCTGCGGCGCCGCCAGGCTACGGAGAAGACCTCCGCCACCACTTCCTCGACCTCATGGGCCTGCCCGTCCAGCCGTCGCGCCACGTAGCGGCTGACCGCCCAGTAGTGCGCGCGATAGGCCTCGGCGAAGGCGTCGTCCGTGCTCATGAACCGTTGGTGTCCGGCATGCCCCCGATCCTCACACCCGCACCGAGTGACACATCCCACCCCGTCGGCCAAGGGCCACGCACCCGTTGGCGGTGAAGGCGGCGGCGGTCCCGGACACCAACGGGGCATGAAGCTCCCCCTGAAGTGGCTGACGACCACTGACCACAAGACGATCGGCACGCTCTATCTGGTCACCGCCTTCGCGTTCTTCTGCGTCGGCGGTCTGCTGGCGCTGTTCATGCGCGCCGAACTGGCCCGGCCGGGCCACCAGATCATGTCGAACGAGCAGTTCAACCAGGCATTCACGATGCACGGCACGATCATGCTGCTGATGTTCGCGACACCGCTGTTCGCCGGTTTCGCGAACTGGCTCATGCCGCTGCAGATCGGTGCCCCCGATGTCGCCTTTCCCCGGCTGAACATGTTCGCGTACTGGCTCTATCTCTTCGGCTCACTCATCGCGGTGGGCGGATTCCTGACCCCGCAAGGGGCGGCGGACTTCGGCTGGTTCGCCTATGCACCGCTCTCGGACGCGACCCACAGCCCGGGAATCGGCGGCGATATGTGGATCATGGGTCTGGCCTTCTCCGGTTTCGGCACGATTCTGGGGGCGGTCAACTTCATCACGACCATCCTCTGCATGCGGGCGCCCGGCATGACGATGTTCCGGATGCCGATCTTCACCTGGAACGTGCTGCTGACCGGTGTGCTGGTCCTGTTGGCCTTCCCGGTGCTGGCGGCGGCGCTGTTCGCGCTGGAGGTGGACCGTAAATTCGGTGCGCATGTCTTCGACGCCGCGAACGGCGGGGCGTTCCTCTGGCAGCACCTCTTCTGGTTCTTCGGACACCCCGAGGTCTACATCATCGCGCTGCCGTTCTTCGGCATCATTTCCGAGGTCATTCCGGTGTTCTCCCGGAAGCCGATGTTCGGTTACATCGGTCTGATCGCGGCGACGGTTTCGATCGCCGGTCTTTCGGTCACGGTGTGGGCGCACCACATGTACGTCACGGGTGGTGTGCTGCTGCCGTTCTTCTCCTTCATGACGTTCCTGATCGCCGTGCCGACCGGGGTGAAGTTCTTCAACTGGATCGGCACGATGTGGAAGGGCTCACTGTCCTTCGAGACGCCGATGCTCTGGGCGGTCGGCTTCCTGATCACCTTTGTCTTCGGTGGTCTGACCGGTGTCATCCTGGCCTCGCCGCCGATGGACTTCCACATCTCCGACACCTACTTCGTCGTGGCGCACTTCCACTACGTCGTCTTCGGAACGGTCGTCTTCGCGATGTTCTCCGGCTTCCACTTCTGGTGGCCGAAGTTCACCGGCAAGATGCTCGACGAGCGGCTCGGCAAGATCACCTTCTGGACGCTGTTCATCGGCTTCCACGGCACCTTCCTCGTCCAGCACTGGCTCGGCGCGGAAGGCATGTTGCGCCGTATCCCGGACTATCTGGCGGCCGACGGCTTCACCGCGCTGAACACCGTCTCCAGCATCTTCTCCTTCCTCCTCGGCCTGTCGATCCTGCCGTTCCTCTACAACGTCTGGAAGACCGCGAAATACGGCAAGAAGGTCGAGGTCGACGACCCGTGGGGATACGGCCGTTCGCTGGAATGGGCCACCTCCTGCCCGCCGCCGCGGCACAACTTCCGGTCGCTGCCCCGTATCCGTTCCGAATCCCCGGCATTCGATCTGCACCACCCGGAGATCGCCCGGGAACTCACGGATACAAGGGATTCCGACGACCGGTCCGGTACCGGAATCGAGGCCCGGGCATGAGCGAGCGCATCCGCACCGGTGAGGAAAGGACCTGGGACCGCGAACGGGATCTGGACCGGTCCGTCAACGAAATCGAGGGCTTTCTGCTCTGGGAGGCGGAGAAGGACCGCGCCCGCACCCGTGCGGAGGCCTTCTGTGCGGGCCTGCCCTGGCTCACCGACACCCAGCGGCAGGAAGTGGCGGTCCGTTATTGCCAGGACCAGCACGAGACCTCGCGGGCCTATCTGGAACGCATTGCGGTCCGCAGCGCGAGTCTGCGGACCGAATACGAGGGTGTTTACCGGGTTCTCAGGCGACGGCTGGTCACCGCGTGCGTGAGTGCCCTGACCGTGGTGGTGGCCCTGGTGACGGTGGCGGCCGCCGCCCTCACCCGGTGACGGTGATCTGGGACGCCGGGTCGGTGGTGTCGCGCACCTGATAGGTGGCGTTGAACGTCGAACTGGTCGCACTGGTCGGGCAGCCGAACCCGCCCACCACCTTCACCGGCACCGACGCGTTGGTGAAGACCAGGGTGGACGGTGCCCCGTTGGTCCAGGTGCCGTTGACGGTGGCCGCCGAGGTGGGCGCCGCGGTCACCGTGCAGGACGCCAGACCGCTGGTCCTGAGCACGAACCCGCCCGAGGGGATGGTCAGTCCGGCGGTCACCGGTGTCCCGTTCTGCATGGCCACGCCCCAGGTGCCGGTCGTGCTGACGGTCGCGCTCACCCCGGGCATGCTCGTCGTACAGGAGCCGTACGTGGCCGGGGTGGTCGAACTGCTCACCGGCCCGCCGTCGTTGTGGTTGCCGGGCGCCGCCGGGACCTGGCCGCTGGAGGTCGAGGTCGTACAGGTCACGGTCACCGAGCCGGCGGTGAAGGTGGCCTTGCCGCTGAGGGTGGCGGTGAAGGCGTGACCGGCGGGGCTGACGGTCGTGGCGGCGGCGGTGGTCCCGGCCGGCTGTGCCATCGCCGGACCGGTCACCCCCGCCGACAGGCCGAGCGCCGCGGCGCTCCCGGTGGCGGCGACGAGTAAGGCCCGTGCGCGGGACGTGCGGGGCCGGCTGGATCTCGGGTGCGGGGTGAGGTGAGTACGCATCATGGTGGGTTCCTTCCAGAGGGGGGCCGGAGCGGCCGGAGGGTGGTTCCAGGAGGCGTGTTACGGAGCGGGAGGTGGGGGCGCCGTCGCCTCGCTCGGCTGCCAGGCGAAGATCATCGAGCCGCCGAGGATCCCGATGACCGTGCCGATCAGGAAGCCGCCCAGGTTGGACATCACCAGCGCGGCCGCCGCGCACAGGACGGTGAGCACCCCGGCGAGCCCCCGGTAGTGGGGCGCGAACCACGCGGAGAGTCCCATCAGGATCATCACCAGTCCCATCAGGACGGACGGGATGCCGGCGATGCCCTGTTGCAGCATGATCTTCAGGGGTGCCAGAGGGATGGCGCAGATCTCGGCGCCGGCGACGACGGCCACCAGACCGCCCCAGAAGGGCCGTCCCGTCCGCCAGCGCCGCCAGGTCAGAAGCATTCCTTCGTGCCCTTGGAGATCTTCATCCGCAGGCCGGACAGCTTGAAGGTGCCGGCATTGGTCGCCCAGGCGGTCTGCCGGAGCTTGCTGATGCTGACGTCGTCGGCCTGCTGGGCGAAGAGGTCCTGCATGCCCTGGGCGCTGGCCGGGCCCTTGTCCAGCGTGGAGGCGTCCCGGCCGATCTCGATGCCGTGGAAGGACGCGTTGCCGGAGAGCTGGGTGGCGTCCACGAACAGATTGCTGGCCTCGACGGGTGTGCTGCCCGTACCGGCACTGAGGTTGAGTGAGATGTCACCGATGACGGGCAGGTGGGTGACCACCGACTGGCAGAGGTGGTGCAGTCGTGCCGACGTGATGGCGGTGACCGCGACCGGCAGGAGATCCCCCCTGGCGTTCGCGTCCACGCTGCCGTATTGGGCGAATCCCTCGCCCGTGAGGCTGTCGGCGGACACCTTGAACTGCTGTCCCGATACGGCGAACGACGCCGCCAGCGCCCCGTTGGCCAGGGCGATGCCCAGGGCCGCGGTGCCGGCGAGGGCCGGAACGGCCAGCACGGCGAACTTCCGCCAGCTGGTGCGTCCCGTGACAGGTCTGCCGTGAGCGTCCTTCATGGTGTGGGTCCCCTTCGGAGAGCGGTGGAGCGCGCTGTCGCGACATGTGGGGGGAGGGGCGGTGCGTGGAGGTGCGGTGCGTGGAGGTGCGCAGGGGAACCGGGCGCGGCGCGTGAGGGGGGAAGGCCGAGTTACCCGCGGTTACTTACTGGCGAGTTCGAATGTAGGTCTGCCCCTGACGGCTGGCAAGGTTGAGCGGCAAACCGTTTTCGGACATATCGCGGCGCCCGGCGGTCCCTGCCGACCACCGGGCGCCGCACGTCACACGTCGCAAGCCACAAGCCACAAGCCACAAACGCGATCCACGAACCACCCACCACAAGCCGTAAGCCGCGAGCGGCACGGCTCAGCGTCTCAGCCGTACTGCACCCGGAGTTCCTTCACGCCGTTGAGCCAGGCCGAGCGCAGCCGCCGTGGAGCGCCCGTCAGCGAGATGTCCGGCATGGCGTCCGCGATGGCCTGGAAGATCAGGTTGATCTCCAGTACGGCCAGCGACTTGCCGAGGCAGAAGTGCGGTCCGCCGCCCCCGAAGCCCAGATGGGGATTGGGGTCACGGGTGATGTCGAAGGCCTCGGGGCGGTCGAAGACCTCGGGGTCGTTGTTGGCGGACGAGTAGAAGATCCCGACCCGCTGGCCCTTCTTGATCCGGGCGCCGCCCAGTTCGGTGTCCTGGGTGGCGGTGCGCTGGAAGGACACCACCGGGGTGGCCCAGCGCACGATCTCCTCGGCCGCGGTGGCGGGGCGTTCGCGTTTGTAGAGCTCCCACTGCTCGGGGTGGGTGAGGAAGGCGTGCATGCCGTGGGTGATGGCGTTGCGGGTGGTCTCGTTGCCGGCCACCGCCAGCAGCAGTACGAAGAAGCCGAACTCGTCGGAGCCGAGGTTCCCTTCGTCCTCCGCCGCCACCAGCTGGCTGACGATGTCCTGGGCCGGGCATTCCTTGCGCGCCGCGGCGAGGTTCATCGCGTACGAGATCAGCTCCATGGCCGCGTTGGAGCCGACCTCTTCGGTGATGGCCAGTTCCGGATCGTCGTAGGCGACCATCTTGTTGGACCAGTCGAAGATCCGGGCCCGGTCGTCCTGGGGGATGCCGATGAGTTCGGCGATGGCCTGGAGGGGCAGCTCGCAGGCGACGTCGGTGACGAAGTCCCCCGAGCCGTTCGCCCGGGCCCCGGCGACGATCCGGGTGGCCCGTTGGCGCAACGCGTCCTCCAGTGCCCGTATGGAACGCGGGGTGAATCCGCGCTGCACGATCTGGCGGACCCGCGTGTGCTCGGGCGGGTCCATGTTGAGCATGATCAGCTTCTGGACGTCGATCTGCTCCCGGGTCATCGAGGCGTTGAACCGGATGATCGAGGTGTTGAGGTTCGCGGAGAAGACGTCCGGTTTGGTGGAGACCTCCTTGACGTCCTGATGGCGGGTGACGACCCAGTAGCCGTCGTCGTCGAAGCCGGCGATGCCGTGCGACTGGGCGTTCCACCACACGGGCGCGGTCCGCCGCAGCTGCGCGAACTCCGGGAGCGGGACGCGGGACCGGTAGACGTCGGGATCGGTGAAGTCGAACCCCTCGGGCAGCGCTGGACATGGCATGGGCGACTCCTGGTCCATGGGCCATCGTGTTTCTGACGGAGCATCAGGTACGGGGTCGCGGTGAAGGTAATAACGAGTTCTACAAGTGGCAAGGGTCTCGGCGATTCCCGTTACGGACAAGGGTGTTGCATGCCCCTTGCGCCCCGGCTGGCGGCTCACGAGACTGTTCGCAGAACTAGAACGCGTACTAGTTCTTGTTCCGTGGGTTCCGGGACGCCCGCGGACGCGAGGAGAGGACGAGTCAGTCATGGCCGCGGAACCCGTCATCGTCGAAGCAGTACGCACCCCGATCGGCAAGCGCCAGGGCGCGCTCGCCAACCTCCACCCCGCCTATCTCCTGGGCGAGACCTACCGCGAACTGCTCGCCCGTACGGGCATCCAGCCCGACTGCGTGGAACAGATCGTCGGCGGCACCGTGACCCACGCCGGCGAACAGTCGATGAACCCGGCCCGCAACGCCTGGCTGACCATGGGCCTGCCCTACGAGACCGCCGCGACCACCGTGGACTGCCAGTGCGGCTCGTCCCAGCAGGCCAACCACATGGTCGCCAACATGATCGCCGGCGGGGTGATCGACGTCGGCATCGGCTGCGGTGTCGAGGCGATGTCCCGGGTACCGCTCGGCAGCGGCTCCAAGCACGGTCCCGGCAAGCCCTGGCCCGACGAGTGGAACGTCGATCTGCCCAACCAGTTCGAGGCGGCCGAACGCATCGCCCGCCACCGGGGGCTCACCCGCGAGAACGTCGACTCCCTCGGACTGATCTCCCAGGAACGCGCGGCCACCGCCTGGGCCGAGGAACGCTTCAAACGCGAGACGTTCGCCGTCCAGGTCCCCACCACCGAGGACGAACAGGCCGCCGGCCAGGGCATGTGGCGGCTGGTCGACCACGACGAGGGCCTGCGCGACACCAGCATGGAGGCGCTGGCCCGCCTCAAGCCCGTCATGCCGACCGCCGTCCACACGGCCGGCAACTCCTCACAGATCTCCGACGGCGCCGCCGCGATCATGTGGGCCTCCAAGCGGATGGCCCGCGCCCTCAAGCTCAGGCCGCGGGCCCGCATCGTCGCCCAGGCCCTGGTCGGCTCCGACCCGCACTTCCACCTCGACGGCCCGATCGACGCCACCCGCGCGGTGCTCGGCAAGGCCGGGATGTCCCTCAAGGACATCGACCTGGTCGAGATCAACGAGGCCTTCGCCTCCGTCGTGCTCTCCTGGGCCCAGGTCTTCGACCAGGACCTGGCGAAGGTCAATGTGAACGGCGGCGCCATCGCACTCGGTCACCCCGTCGGCGCCACCGGCGCCCGGCTCCTCACCACCGCCCTGCACGAACTGGAACGCGCGGACAAGGAGTTCGCGCTGATCACCATGTGCGCGGGCGGAGCGCTGGCGACCGCGACGATCATCCAGCGGCTGTAGGGCGCTTCTCCTCGAAGGAGACCGGGACGTCGAAGGCGGCGCGGCGGGTGGCGCGGCGCAGCGCCTTCAGGACCGTCCCGCCCAGCGTGCAGGTGAGGACCACGGTGACCAGGGCGCGCGGGAGGTCCCAGCCGAGGGAGGTGGCGAGGCAGTAGGCGACGTAGCGGGCGAGGTTCTGGTCCAGCGGATCGCCGGGCACGAAGGAGACGCCCGAGGCCATGCCCGCGATGTACGGCCAGCCCTGGAGGTTCATGACCAGGCCGTACAGGACCGCGGAAACGGCACCGTAGGCGGCGAGCAGCGCCAACTCACGGCGGCCGCGCAGCCGGTCGGCCCCCGGCAGCAGCCCCGCGCCCATCGACACCCAGCCCATCGACAGCATCTGGAACGGCATCCAGGGGCCGACCCCGCCGGTCAGCAGCGCCGAGGCGAACATCGACACGGAACCCAGCACGAAACCGAAGCCGGGCCCGAGCACCCGGCCCGACAGCACCATCAGGAAGAACATCGGCTCGACCCCGGCCGTCCCGGCGCCCAGCGGACGCAGCGCGGCCCCGGCCGCCGCCAGCACGCCGAGCATGGCGATCGCCTTCGCGTCCAGACCGGCGGACCGCCCAGCGGTGGCCGGGGTGTCGCCGATGGTCGCCAGAACCACGGCGAGCAGCATCGGCAGCAGCGCGGCGAACAGCCACGGCGCGTCCTGGGAATGGGCGAGCCCGGACGCCGAGCCGGCCAGCAGCGGCCAGCCGAACGCCGCCACGCCGATGGCCGACACCAGGACCAGCGCGGCGATGGAGCGGGGCCCGAGCCGCACCGCCCGGGCCTGGCGGCCGGCCGTCATACGGCGCCCTCCAGGGCACCGGCCACCTGGGGCACGGTCAGCCAGGGCAGCGGCGCGAGCACCTTGGCGACCTGTGGGGCGAACGAGGGCGACGAGACGACCACCTCGTCGGTGGGCCCGTCGGCGACCACCTCACCGTCCGCGAGGATCACCACCCGGTGCGCCAACTCGGCGGCGAGCTCCACGTCATGGGTGGCCAGGACGATGGCGTGCCCCTCGGCCGCGAGACCGCGCAACACCTCGATCAGCCGGGCCTTGGCGGCGTAATCCAGACCGCGGGTGGGCTCGTCGAGCAACAGCAGCGGAGGCCGGGCGGTCAGCACCACCGCGAGCGCGAGGGCCAGCCGCTGGCCCTCCGACAGATCACGCGGGTGCACGGAATCCGGCACCCCGGGCAGCAACCGCCCGACCAGCTCCCGGCACCTGCCCGCGGGCGCGGACGCGTCCCGGTCGGCCGCCGCGCACTCCGCGGCGACGGTGTCCGCGCAGAGGAGGTCACGGGGTTCCTGAGGGACCAGACCGACCTGCCGCAGCAGCTCCCGCGGACCGGTGCGGTGCGGCACCAGCCCGCCCACGCGCACCGCGCCGGACGACGGCTGGTGCATCCCGACGAGCGTGGACAACAGCGTGGACTTCCCCGCGCCGTTGCGCCCCATCAGGGCCACGGTCTCACCGCGCCGGACGGACAGGTCCACCCGGTGCAGCGCCTCGGTCCGCCCCCGGCGCACGCCGAGACCGGTGACCTCCGCGACCGGCGCGGCCTCCCGCTCCTCCGTGGCGTCGACCGGCCGCGGTGGCGTGACGGCCGCCAGCCGCGTCCGTAGGGGAGCGGCCTTGCGGCGGGCGTCCCGTACGGAGAGCGGGAGCGGGGACCAGCCGGCGAGCCGGCCCAGGCCCACCACCGGCGGATGGACCGGGGAGACCGCCATGACGTCGGCCGGCGGGCCCATGACCGGCGGCGCACCGGGAGCGGGAAGCAGGATGACCTGGTCGGCGTACTGGATGACCCGTTCCAGCCGGTGTTCGGCGAGCAGGACCGTGGTCCCGAGGTCGTGGACCAGACGCTGGAGGACGGAGAGCACCTCTTCGGCGGCGGCCGGGTCCAGGGCCGAGGTGGGCTCGTCCAGGACCAGCACCTTGGGGTGGGTGGTGAGCACCGAACCGATCGCCACCCGCTGCATCTGGCCGCCCGAGAGGGTGGCCAGGGCCCGGTCCCGCAGCTCGGCCAGGCCCAGCAGATCGAGGGTCTCCTCGACCCGGCGGCGCATCACGTCCGGCGCGAGACCCAGCGACTCCATGCCGTAGGCGAGCTCGTCCTCGACGGTGTCGGTGACGAAATGCGCCAGCGGGTCCTGGCCCACCGTCCCGACCACATCGGCCAGTTCGCGCGGCTTGTGGGTGCGGGTGTCACGGCCGTCGACGGTGACCCGGCCGTGCAGCGTCCCCCCGGTGAAATGCGGTACCAGCCCGCAGACGGCGTTCAGCACCGTCGACTTGCCGACACCGGAGGGGCCGACCAGCAGGCACAGCTCACCCTCCGGGACGGTCAGGTCCACGTTCTGGACGGCCGGCGCGGCGGCGTCCCCGTAGGTGACCGAGACCTGCTCGAACCGGATCACTTGCTGGGCTCCTTCTGGGCGGTCCGGGCGGTCCGGGCGGTCCGGGCGGTCCTGGTGGTGTCCGTGGTGGTGACTGTGGTGGGCGGGGGCGGGGCCGGGGCCACGACGGCGGGGAGGAGGCCGACGAGGAGTGCGGCGGCGGGCCAGAGGGGCAGGACCGGGGCGGTGAGCGGATAGGCGGGCGGGTGGAGGGCGGCGGGGGCGTGGTCGCCGGCCCAGATCGTCAGGGCGGCGACGGCGATGCCCGAGCCGGCCACCAAACAGGCGCGCGGACCCCACGGTTCGGGGCGGTAACGGGTGCGCACGGAACGCCGGCCGCCCAGCCACAGCCCGGCCAGCGCCGCCGCCAGCCCGGCCAGGAGCAAGGGCAGCCCGTAGCCGGCGCCCGTGTCACCGAGCAGGCCGTAGGTGCCCGCGCAGACGCCGAGCAGCCCGCCGAGGGTGAGCGCGGAGGTGGTCCGCCGTACGGCACGCGGGACCCGGGCGCTACGGCCGTAACCGCGGGCGTCCATGGCCGCGGCCAGCGCCACCGAACGCTCCAACGCGCCCTCCAGCACCGGAACTCCGACCTGGAGCAGCGCCTTGAACCCCCGGTCGGGACGGCCGCGCAGCCGGCGGGCGGCCCGCAGCCGCTGGACGTCGGTGACCAGATTCGGGGCGAAGGTCATCGCGACAACTACGGCGACGCCCACCTCGTACAGCGCGCCGGGCAGCGACTTCAGCAACCGGGACGGGTTGGCCAGCGCGTTGGCGGCACCGACACAGATCAGCAGGGTGGCCAGCTTCAGCCCGTCGTAGAGGGCGAAGACCATGCCCTCCGTGGTGACCCGGCCACCGATCCGGACGCCCTTCGCCCAGTCCGGCAGCGGCACTTCGGGGAGCGTGACGAGCGTGTGGGTACCCGGGATCGGCGAGCCGAGGACGAACGCGAAGACCAGCCGGATACCGATCACCACCAGCCCCAGCTTCACGAACGCGCCGTACGACCGGGCCCACGGCGCGTCCGTGCGCCGCACCGCGACGACGTAACCGGCCACCCCCACCAGCAGCCCGAGCAGCAGCGGATTGGTGGTCCGGGAGGCCGCGGTGGCCAGTCCGAGCGCCCACAGCCACCATGCGCCGGCGTGCAGCGCGGTGGCCCGGGTCGCCTGCGGGGCGCTCATCCGCGCCGGCGGCGCGCCTGCCACCCGGCCGCCGCACCGAGGACGAGGACGGCCGCACCGCCGCCGAGCAGACCGGCGGACGGCCCGCTGTCGGAGTCATGAGACCCCTGAGCCTCATGAGCCTTGTCGGAGCTCTCCGTTCGGTCGGCGCCGGAGTCGGCGGAACCGGAACCGGAACCGGAGCCACCGGAACCGGAATCGGAACCGGAGCCGGCGCCTCGGTCCGAGTCCTTCACCTGGTCCGCGCAGCCCGACTTCGGGTAGCCGGCGATCCCGCACAGCAGCGCGTCGGAGGCGTAGCGCAGCGGCTTGGCGACCGCGGCCAGGGCCTCACCGGCCGAGGCGTCCTCGGACACCTGGGCGCAGGCGGTCCGCCCCTTCGGTGGCCGCTCGCCATCCGGGGCGTCCGCGGCGGTGCCGAAGTCGATGACGATGCCGATCCGCTTGCGGCCGTCCGCGGCGGGCGTCGTACCGCAGACGGCGTCGAAGTCCGCGGCCGTACGCGGCTTTCCGGCCGCGGCGGAATCGGCGCTGACGGCGAAGCGGAAGCCCTCGACCGCACCGTCGGCCGGCCGCAGGGTGGCCGGCCCCTCCGTCGCGTACGCCCACGAGCCGTCCTTGCCGCCGCCGTTCCAGAACGACCAGTAGCGGTACTCCTGCGCCTGGGCAGGGGCCGCGGCCAGACCCGTGAGGGCGCCGGCCAGACCGGTGAGGGCGCCGGCCAGCAGCGCCGCCTGGAGTGCCCGACGCATCAGAGGTCGTTCTTCGTGCGGTTCTTACGGCCGCTCAGCAGGAAGCCGATACCGGCACCGATGGCCAGACCGACCGCGACGACCCATACGACGCCGAGGCCCCCGCCCTTGCCCTCGTCGCTCTGCTCGTCCTTCCCGGACGTCTCGGCCTTCGTGGACACCGTGGCCGGCTTCGGGCCGGTGGCGTTGAGGGCGGACACCAGGTCGGTGCCGCCGAACGCACGCGGGTCCGTTCCCGTGGCGTGCGCGGCGAGCACCAACTGCGCGTAGGCGGCCGGACCGTTCTGCCGGGCCCAGCCGGCGGCGTTCTTCTCCAGCCACGCGAGCGGCCGCTGCGCGGCGGACCGGTGGCCACCGGCCGCCAGCGCCACCACGGCGTCGGCGGTGTTGCCGACGTCCGGCTGCTTCTCCGCACCCGGCATCGCGGACAGCAGATGCTGTCCGTTCTTGCCGAGCTGATCGACGAGGTAGGCGGCGCCGCCGTCCGCGGCCCGCGCCCGGTCGGCCGCCGCCCCCGCCTGCTTGCCCTTGCCGGCGCCGTCCTCCGCACCGCCCTTGCAGGTCAGCGACTTGACGGGAGCGTCGGCCGCACCGGCCTCAGGGCTGACGACGAAACCCTTGCCGAGCGCGCCGGTCGCGGCGGCCGCGGTGGCATCGGCGTTCGGCGCCGCGCCCTTGAGCTGGAAGGTGAACGCACCGCGTCCCTCCTCCTTGGTGTCACAGCCCAGTCGGAAGGTGAGCAGCCCGTCGTACGGGGTCTTGCCGCCCTTCTTCGACGTGACCGACTCCGGCTTCCGACCGGCCGCCGCCAGCGCGCCGATGACCACCGAGGTGGAGTTGGCGTCGCTGGGCGAACCGGACATCGAGCTCCAGCCGCCGTCGTCGTTCTGCACCGACTTCAGCCAGTCCACGGCCTTCGTCACGCTCTTGCCGTGCCCACCGAGCGCGGCCAGCGCCTGCACCGCGGCGGCCGTCTGATTGGTGTCCCGCATCGTCTTGGCGTCACACGCCTTGCCCGGGTCGGCCCGGAACGCGGTGTACGAGCCGTCCGCGCACTGCTGCCCCACCAGCCAGTCCACCGCCGCAGCCGCCGGCCGCACACCCACCGTGTGCTGCGCCAGCAGCGCGAGCGACTGCCGCCAGACGCCGTCGTACTGCGGGTCCTTGGTGCCGTACAGCCCGGCGGGCAGCTTCTGCGGGGACCCGGAAGGGGCGGCGGGCGCTGCGTCGGCGAACGCGGCGGGGGCAGCGGCCGCGCCCAGGACCGCCGCGGCCGCCAGCGCCGTGGCGGCGCGGCGCGCCAGGAAGGCGACGGGGTGCGTCGAAGGGGCCTGGTGAGCCATGGAAGCCATGGGGGCCATCGGGTCGGTGCCTCTCGGGTCGGGTCGCGGCGGTGCACGCAAGCCGCGCTCGGCCGACCACCCGCACACCGATCCTGTGGATCGGACGCGGGGGCACCGGGCTCGGCTCCGTATACCTCGACGGTGCCGCGCACCGGCCCTCCGCACGGTGGCGGTGCCGGTGGCGCGAGCCTGGCCGTGCCCCATCGGGTGCTCCGGCTCGGCCGGCCGGATGCCGCGCGAGGCGCGACCGGCCGTCCTCACGGATGGGGTGCCCCCGGGTTCGAGCGAAGCCGAGAGCTTGGGGGAGGGTCAGCGCCGGATTTCCACCGGCTTCCCCCGATCGGGTACGGATGACTTGTCCCGCACACCTTAACCGGCCCCCGGTGGGGGGCCACCGGCACGGGGAGGGGCAGCGGGAGGGCGGGCCGCGTCCTCGGGTCCGCCGGCCGGGCGGGAGGACCCCACGGTCGATCGGGGCGCCTCCAGGTGTGCTAACCGGCCGGGATCTCACGGTCGGCGCGTACGGCCACGACAAAGGCACCACGGCCGTCCGTCCCGTCCGCCCTGTCCGCCCCATCCACCGTGTCCGCTCCGTCCGCCCTGTCCGTCCCGTCCGCCCCGTCGGCGTCGGCCTTGCCGGGACGGGCGCCCGAGGCCGGCCCGTACCCGTACGAGGCCGCGAGCGTCTCGTGGGCGTACGTACGCGGCTGCCAGCCGTGCCGGCCCAGCCAGTCGTCGGCCGGCTCGTCGAGCCCGCCCTTCCACAGTGCGCTGATCTCCCGCATCGACGGCAGGGCGCGCCCGCCGGCCATCATCGGGCTGTTGCGGAAGTCCCCGGAGCCCGCGAAGGCGAGGCGGCTGCCCGGGGCGGACTGTTCGCCGAGGGTGGTCAGCAGCCGGGCGGCCTCTTCGGCCGACAGATAGACCAACAGCCCCTCGACGAGCCAGGCGGTCGGCTCGTCCGGCGCGAAACCGGCGGCCCGCAGCGCGGCGGGCCAGTCCGTGCGGAGATCGGCGGTGACGGCGGTACGCGCACACCGCGGCCGGGCTCCCTGCTCGTCCAGCACCCGCTCCTTGAAGGCCAACACCTCCGGCAGATCGACCTCGTAGAGGCGTAGGCCGTCGGGCCACGGCAACCGGTAGGCGCGGGTGTCGAGGCCGGCGGCGAGGACCACCACCTGACGGAGGGCGTGTGCGGTGGCGGCGGCGGTCAGGTAGTCGTCGAAGAAACGGGTGCGCAGCACGATGTGCCGGAACAGCCCGCGGTGGAACGCCTCCCGGCGGGCGGCGGGCACCTCCGCGTCGTCCGCCCGCGCGGCGGCGGTGGGTGGCGGCGGGGCGGCGGCCACGAAGGCCGCGGCGTACGGATCGTCGAAGAGCCGGTCCGGGCGGGCACTTTCGGCCGCACGGATCCGGGCCACACCTAGTGCCGTGGCGGCGACGCCGCGCAACTCGCCCATGAGGGGCCTCCGGAGTGAGGAGAGAAGAGGTGAAGAGGTAGTGAGCAGGAGGGTAGCGCAATTGGTTGCCTGGGGCTACTAAAATTCCCGCGCCGCGCCAGGGGCTTCGACTGCACCGCCTGCGGGTTCGGTTCGGTCACACCGCCTGGTAGCGCGCCGGGCCCCCGTCCGTCGCCCGCTCCACCTGCTCCACCTGTCCCAGCTTCACCAGACGGCGCAGATGCGCCTCGGCCTCCGAGACGGCGATGTTCCGCGACGCGTAAGGGATTTGTTCCCACGGGCGGTTCCACTCCATCCGCACCGCGAGCTCCCAGGGGGTGAGCGGTTCGCGGAGCAGTGCTCTCAGTCCGGAGAGCCGCTCTTCGTGGTGGGCGATGAGCTCGCGTACGCGTGCGCCGGCATCGGCGAAGGCATGCTGATGCGCCGGCAGGACCTCGGCGGGCGCGAGGTGGGCGATGCGTTCGAGGGAGTCGAGGTAGTCGCCGAGGGGGTCGGTGCCAGTGGCGTCGTCCGGATCCTCGTAGAGGCCGATGTGCGGGGTGATGCCGGGGAGAAGGTGGTCACCGGAGAACAGCCGCCCGAAACCGCCCACTTGTCGGCCCTCGTGTTGTTCGGGACCGGGTCGGCCCTCGTGCTGTCGGGGACCGGCCGCCGGATGCTCCTCCTCCAGGTGCAGGCATACATGGCCCGGCGTGTGCCCGGGGGTCCAGATGGCGCGCAGCCGGCGCCCGGGGAGGTCGAGCAGGTCGCCGGGCGCGATGTCGCGGTCCGGCAGTGCGGCCTGCCGGCTGTGAGGCCGGCGGCCGCTCCTTCCCTTGGCGCGTGCCTCCCGTAGGGGGGTCAGATGTTCGTCCGGTGCGCCCGCGGCGGAGAGTTTGGCGATCAGGTAGTCGAGCCACTGCCCGGGAACGGCCGCGCGGGTGCGGCGTACGACGGCGGTGTCCGCGGCGTGCATCGCGATCCAGGCGCCGGACGCCTCCCGCACCTTGGCGGAGAGGCCGTGGTGATCGGGGTGGTGGTGGGTGATCAGTACCCCGTGGAGATCGGTGAGGGCGAAGCCGCAGGCGGTGACGCCGGCCACCAGGGTGTCCCAGGAGTCCGGATCGTCCCATCCGGTATCGATCAGCACCGGCCCGCGATCGGTCTCCAGGAGGTGGACGAGGGTGTGGCCGAGCGGATTGTCCGGGATGGGGACGGCGATGCTCCACACCCCGCCCTTGTGGTCGATCACCTGCGCGCCCATCGCGGGTCCCCTCTCGTCGAAACCGGCTTCACTATAACTAGAACGGGTTTCAGGTGACCGGGTAAGTGGCCGTCGACTGTGGTGAGTTGACGGGTATCGGATTCGGTCCGTGCCGTGGACTCCTCCCACTGGAACTGGTAACAGTTCTGACGCGGGAGCATGCCTGACGATCCGTCAGGAACAGTAAGGCGCCAGCAGGCCACAGCAGGTCATCGTCGGGAGGCGGCAGCAGCCATGAGCGACCTCGTCGAGCACGGAAAGCTCTACATAGGCGGTGAGTTGGTCGATCCGGCCGGCCGGGACACGATCGAGGTCGTTTCGCCGCACACCGAGCAGGTCATCGGCCGGGTCCCGCACGCCGCGCGGGCCGATGTCGACCGTGCGGTGGGCGCGGCCCGCACCTCCTTCGAGTCCGGGGTGTGGGCGAACGCCCCGCTCGCG
The DNA here is from genome assembly GCF_042734445.1 of Streptomyces sp. NPDC059649. Taxonomy (NCBI): domain Bacteria; kingdom Bacillati; phylum Actinomycetota; class Actinomycetes; order Kitasatosporales; family Streptomycetaceae; genus Streptomyces; species Streptomyces sp. NPDC059649. The sequence goes on along the minus strand of NZ_JBHWDV010000004.1, from coordinate 69,579 downwards.
GACCGGATCGAGGTGGTGACCCGTATCAAGGACGCCTTCGCGGCGCGCAGTGAGGAGATCGCCCGGGTCATCAGTTCCGAGAACGGCACCCCGTACACCTCGGGCGTCATGGTGCAGTCGCTGGCCTCGGTGCTGGCCTGGGACGCGGCGCTCACGGTGGCCCGGGACTTCCCGTTCGAGGAACGGCGGGCCGGGGTGCTGGGGCCGATCCTCGTACGACGGGAGCCGGCCGGGGTGGTGGCGGCCGTGGTGCCGTGGAACGTGCCGCAGTTCACCGCCGCCGCCAAGCTGGCGCCGGCGCTGCTGGCCGGGTGTTCGGTGGTGCTGAAGGTGTCGCCGGAGACCCCGTTGGACGCGTACCTCCTCGCGGAGATCGCGACCGCGGCCGGGCTGCCGGAGGGGGTGCTGTCGATCCTGCCGGCGGACCGTGAGGTGAGTGAGTACCTCGTCGGGCATCCGGGCGTGGACAAGGTGTCGTTCACCGGGTCGGTGGCGGCGGGCAAGCGGGTCATGGAGGTCGCGGCCCGGAACCTCAGCCGGGTCACGCTGGAGCTGGGCGGCAAGTCGGCGGCGGTGATCCTGCCGGACGCGGACCTGGACGCGGCGGTGGCCGGCATCGTGCCGTTCGCGTGGATGATCAACGGGCAGGCGTGTGTGGCGCAGACCCGGATCCTCGCGCCGCGCAGCCACTACGACGAGATCGCCGAACGCTTCACCGCGGCGGCGTCCGCACTCACCGTGGGCGACCCGCTGGATCCGGCCACCGAGGTGGGCCCGCTGGTCGCCCGCCGGCAGCAGCAGCGCTCGCTGGACTACATCGCGCTCGGCCAGAAGGAAGGCGCCAAGGTCCTGACCGGCGGCGGCCGGCCGAAGGGGCAGGCCACCGGCTGGTACGTCGAGCCGACGCTCTTCGGCGAGGTCGACAACGGGATGCGGATCGCCCGGGAGGAGATCTTCGGGCCGGTCATCTGCCTCCTGCCGTACGAGGACGAGGCGGCGGCGGTACGGATCGCCAACGACTCCGACTACGGGCTGTCCGGCTCGGTGTGGACGGGCGATGTCGAGCACGGCATCGACGTGGCGCGGCGGGTGCGGACCGGCACGTACTCGGTGAACACGTTCAGCATCGACATGCTCGGGCCGTTCGGCGGCTACAAGGACTCCGGGATCGGGCGGGAGTTCGGGCCCGAGGGGTTCGGTGAGTATCTGGAGCACAAGATGATCCACCTGCCGGCGGGGGCGTGATGGCGGACGCGGAGGGGCGCACGGCGGAGCGGTGGCGGGTGGAGGTCGACCGGGGCGTGTGCATCGGGTCGGGGATGTGTGTCGGCGCGGCGCCGGACGGGTTCCGGCTGGACACCGCGCGGCAGTCCCATCCGGTGGCGGCGGAGACGGAGCCCGACGAGCGCGTACTGGCGGCGGCCGAGGGGTGCCCCGTGGAGGCGATCACGCTCACCGTGGTGGACAGCGGGGCGGCGGTCTTCCCTCCGGAGGACTGAAGCGTCCAAGTCCCCGCCTCCGGTGACGTGACGTCGATCCGCCAGAGGGGCCAGGGGGAGGCGCCCCCTAGCTCTTCCCCGCCCCCGGTGACGTGACGTCGATCAGTTTGCAGACCGTTTCGATGTCGATCTTGACCTGGGCGATCGAGGCGCGGCCGGAGAGCCAGGTGATCAGGGCCGAGTGCCAGGTGTGCTCGATGACGCGGACCGCGGAGAGTTGTTCGGGGGTGGGCGGGCCGTCCAGGCGCATCGCGTCGAGGATGATCGCCGTGGTCAGCCGGGAGACCGTGTCGACCTCGGGGCTCACCGAGCGGTCGGCGAAGGTCAGGGCGCGGACCATGGCGTCCGCGAGGTGCGGTTCGCGCTGCAGGGCGCGGAACGCCCGCATCAGGGTCTGGGCGACCCGGGCGCCCGGGTCCTGCTCGGACGGCGGGCGCTTGCGCAGCGTCTCGTGCATGTGCTGGAGCTGGTCCTGCATGGTGGCGACCAGCAGGTGCACCTTGGACGGGAAGTAGCGGTAGAGGGTGCCGAGCGCGACGCCCGAGGACTCGGCGACCTCGCGCATCTGTACGGCGTCGAAGCCGCCACGGGAGGCCAGTTTGGCGCTGGTGTGCAGGATGCGGCGGCGCCGGGCCTCCTGACGCTCGGTCAGGGGAGGACTCGCGGGAAGCACCGGCCTGGCTGCCTTGGATTCCGTAGTCATTGTTCCCATTCCATGGCTGTTCCGTGGCCGTCCGTGGCGTTCTGTCCGCGATGTGATGAGTGCCGCTGCCGCGACCGGAACAGCATGGCAGGGGGTCGGGTGGTGGCGCGAATCACCTGGTGCGGCTCTTTTCGCATCGTTCTCGGCCGGTAGATTCGAAGCTCGGTGAACTGATCAGTAGCCCAGCAGTTCTGAAACTTGTTCTAGATTACCGCCAGCGGTTACGCTCCGGCGAAAGTCCAGTGAGAAGGGGGCCGAGCGTGACCGCAGAGGCCGTTCAGGCAGCCGCGCCTCGCCCTGCCGGGGACTCCTCGGCCGCCGCCCCGCGGGACCACGCGCACCCGGAGCGCAGCGCGACCACCTCCTCGGAAGGCCACGGGCGTCCCCTGCGCATCGCGATGCTGACGTACAAGGGGAACCCGTTCTGCGGCGGCCAGGGCGTCTACGTACGGCACCTCTCGCGCGAACTGGCCCGGCTCGGCCACACCGTCGAGGTGATAGGCGCCCAGCCCTACCCGGTGCTCGACGAGGGCGTGCGGCTGACCGAGCTGCCGAGCCTGGACCTCTACCGCCAGCCGGACCCGTTCCGCACCCCGAAGCGCGGCGAGTACCGCGACTGGATCGACGCCCTCGAGGTGGGCACGATGTGGACCGGCGGCTTCCCCGAGCCGCTGACCTTCTCGCTGCGGGCCCGGCGTCATCTCGCGGACCGCCGCGGCCAGTTCGACGTCGTGCACGACAACCAGACCCTCGGTTACGGCCTGCTCGGCGGCCCCGACGCGCTCGGCGCCCCGCTGGTCACCACGATCCACCACCCCATCACCGTCGACCGCCGGCTCGACCTGGCCGCCGCCACGGACTGGAAGCGCCGCGCCTCGGTCCGCCGCTGGTACGGCTTCACCCGGATGCAGAAGCGGGTCGCCCGCCGGCTGCCGTCCGTCCTGACCGTCTCCGGTTCGTCCCGCCAGGAGATCGTCGACGACCTCGGCGTCCGCCCCGACCGGATCCATGTCGTGCACATCGGCGCCGACACCGACCTTTTCTCGCCGGATGCGTCCGTCCCCGAGGTGCCGGGCCGGATCGTCACCACCTCCAGCGCCGACGTCCCCCTCAAGGGCCTGATCCACCTCGTCGAGGCGCTCGCCAAGGTGCGCACCGAGGACCCCGACGCCCATCTGGTGGTCGTCGGCAAGCGCGCCGACGACGGACCGGTCGCCGCCGCCATCGAACGGCTCGGGCTGGCCGGCGCCATCGAGTTCGTCAAGGGCATCAGCGACCCCGAACTCGTCGACCTCGTCCGCTCCGCCCAGATCGCCTGTGTGCCCTCCCTCTACGAAGGGTTCTCGCTGCCCGCCGCCGAAGCGATGGCCACCGGCACCCCGCTGCTCGCGACCACCGGCGGCGCCATCCCGGAGGTCGCCGGGCCGGACGGCGAGACGTGTCTGGCCGTACCGCCGGGCGACGCCGGTGCGCTGGCGGCCGGGCTGCTGCGGCTGCTCGGCGACCCGGAGCTGCGCCGCCGGCTGGGCACGGCCGGCCGGGAGCGGGTGCTGACCCGCTTCACCTGGCGCCAGGCCGCCCTCGGCACCGCCGAGCGCTACCGCGAGGCCATCGCCCGCCAGGGCAGCCGGTCCGCCGCCGCCCCCAGATAGTTCCGTCACCCCGGCACCGCCTCCCGGGCGCCCCGCCGTCGTTTGCCGCACCACCGCCACCCACCGCCGGACGAAAGCAGAACGCCGTGCTGACCGTCGACTTCTCCCGATTCCCGCTCGCTCCCGGCGACCGCGTGCTCGACCTGGGCTGCGGCGCCGGTCGGCACGCCTTCGAGTGCTACCGGCGCGGCGCGCAGGTCGTCGCCCTCGACCAGAACGGCGACGAGATCCGCGAGGTCGCCAAGTGGTTCGCCGCGATGAAGGAGGCCGGCGAGGCCCCGGCCGGTGCGTCCGCCACCGCCATGGAGGGTGACGCGCTGGCCCTGCCCTTCCCCGACGACAGCTTCGACGTCGTCATCATCTCCGAGGTCATGGAGCACATCCCGGACGACAAGGGCGTGCTCGCCGAGATGGTGCGGGTGCTGCGCCCCGGCGGCCGGATCGCGGTCACCGTGCCGCGGTACGGGCCGGAGAAGATCTGCTGGGCGCTCAGCGATGCGTACCACGAGGTCGAGGGTGGCCATATCCGTATCTACCGGGGCGACGAACTCCTCGGCAAGATGCGGGAGGCCGGCCTGGAGCCGTACGGCACGCACCACGCGCACGGGCTGCACAGCCCCTACTGGTGGCTCAAGTGCGCCTTCGGGGTGGACAACGACAAGGCGCTGCCGGTGCAGGCGTACCACAAGCTGCTGGTCTGGGACATCATGAAGAAGCCGCTGGCCACCCGGCTCGCCGAGCGGGCCCTCAACCCCGTCATCGGCAAGAGCTTCGTCGTCTACGCCACCAAGCCGCACCTGCCCGAGGCGCCCGTCGCCGACGAGGCGAGCGCGCCCGCCGAGGCCCCGGAGCCGGCCGCCCGGCCCGCCACCCGCACCCGGAAGACCGCCACGTCCACCACGAAGGCCCCCGCCACGAAGGCATCCGCCAAGTCCTCCGCCGGGGCCGCCAAGTGACGAGTCCCGGGCGTACCGAACGGCTCGTCCTGCCGGGGGTGCTCACCGCCGAACAGGCCGCCCGTACGGTCGACGGCATCCTCGCGACCCAGCGCACGGACGGCGCCATCCCGTGGTTCCGGGGTCACCACCTCGACCCATGGGACCACACCGAGGCCGCCATGGCCCTGGACGCGGCCGGCGAGCACGAGCGCGCCGAGGCCGCGTACGACTGGCTGGTGCGGCACCAGAACCCGGACGGGTCCTGGTACGCGGCCTACGCCGACGGGGACGCGGCGGCGCCCACCGACCGCGGCCGGGAGACCAACTTCTGCGCCTACCTCGCGGTCGGCGTCTGGCACCACTACCTGTCCACCGGCGACGAGACCTTCCTCGACCGGATGTGGCCCGCGGTCCACGCCGCGATCGAGTACGTCCTCGAACTGCAGCAGCCCGGCGGGGAGATCGGCTGGAAGCGCGAGGACGACGGCACCCCGGTCCGCGACGCGCTGTTGACCGGCTCGTCCTCCATCTACCAGGCGCTGCGCTGCGCCCTGGCGCTCGCCGAACAGCGCGAGGAGCCGCAGCCGGACTGGGAGCTGGCGGCCGGCAGGCTCGGCCATGCGATACGCAGCCACCCCGAGCGGTTCCTGGACAAGGCCCGCTACTCCATGGACTGGTACTACCCGATCCTCGGCGGCGCGGTCCGCGGCCAGGCGGCCCGGGACCGGATCGACGCCGACTGGGAGCGCTTCGTGGTGCCCGGCCTGGGCGTGCGCTGCGTCCTGCCCAACCCCTGGGTCACCGGCGGCGAGAGCGCCGAACTGGCGCTCGCGCTGTGGGCGATGGGGGAGTCCGAGCGGGCCGTGACGATCCTCAAGTGGATCCAGCACCTGCGCGCCGAGGACGGCATGTACTGGACCGGCTACGTCTTCGACGACGACGCGATCTGGCCGCGCGAACGCACCTCCTGGACGGCCGGTTCGCTGCTGCTCGCGGTGGCGGCGGTGGGCGGTGACGAGGCGACCACCCTCGTGTTCGGCGGCGAACGGCTGCCGACCGGGCTCGATCCGGACTGCTGCCGATAGGCGCGGCGCGGCATCGGCGGACCCGGCACGCGTCAAATAGGACGCCCCGGGTCCGCGATGCGCACTACTGTGCGCCGCATGACTCACCCCGCGCCCCTCCAGGGCTCCCTCAGCCATGACGCCTACTGTTCCCAACTCCTCGACGAGACCGACCGCTTGCGGGAGATCGTGCGCAGCGCCGACCTCTCCGTGACCGTGCCGACCTGTCCCGACTGGACGCTGGCCGACCTCGCCCGGCACGTGGGCGGAGCGCACCGCTGGGCCGGCACGATCGTCGCCACCCGCGCGGAGCAGGGCATCGGGCCCGACGAGGTGCCGGGCACGCCCGGGCCCGAGGGGGAGGACGCGGCGGCCCTGGACGCCTGGCTCGCCCAGGGCGCGGAGGAGACCGTGGCGGCGCTGCGCGAGGCCGGGCCGGACGCGGAGGTGTGGACCTGGGCGCCGCCGGTGCAGCGGTCCCGCTTCTGGGCCCGCCGGATGACCCATGAGACGGTCGTCCACCGCATCGACGCCGCGCTCGCCGCCGGCGTCCCCTTCGACGTGCCGCAGGAGGTGGCCGCCGACTGCCTGGAGGAGTGGCTCCAGTTGTGCGCGCTGCCGGAGGCCGCCGAGCGGTTCGCGGCGCACGGCGTCACGCCCTTCGGGCCCGGCCACACGCTCCACCTGCACGCCACGGACACGCCGGACGGGCTGAACGCCGAATGGCTGCTCGACCTCACCGGCGACCGGTTCACCCACCGCCGCGCGCACGAGAAGGCGGCGGTCGCGCTGCGCGGCCCGCTCACGGACCTGCTCTGCGTCCTCTACCGCCGGCTGCCCGCCGACAGCGACCGGGTCGAGGTGCTCGGGGACCGGGCGCTGCTCGACACCTGGCTGACGTACGCCTCGTTCGAGTGAGCGGCCCACGCCGGGCGTCAGGAGTTCAGCTCGGCCAGCACCCGTAGCGTGCGCGGGTCCGGTGCGGTGACCAGCAGGTCGGTGACCGGGCCCGCGCGCCACGACTCCAGCCGCTCGGCGATCCGTTCGCGCGGGCCGACCAGCGAGATCTCATCGGCGAACGCGTCCGGAACGGCGCGTATCGCCTCCTCCTTGCGGCCCTCCAGGAACAGCTGCTGGATGCGTCGGGCCTCCTCTGGGTATCCCATACGCGCCATCAGGTCGGCGTGGAAGTTCCGGGCGGCGTGCCCCATGCCCCCGATGTAGAAGCCGAGCATCGCCTTGACCGGCCACAGGCCCTCGGCGACGTCGTCGCAGACCACCGCGCGGGCCATCGGCGCGATGCGGAACCCCTCGGGCGCGCCCGCCAGCGACTCCTCGTAGACGCCGGTGCGCTGCGGCGACCAGTACAGCGGCAGCCAGCCGTCCGCGATCCGGGTGGTCTGGGCGATGTTCTTGGGCCCCTCCGCGCCGAGCAGGACCGGCACCGAGGCGCGCAGGGGGTGGGTGATCGGCTTGAGCGGTTTGCCCAGGCCGGTGCCGTCCGGACCGCGGTAGGGGTGCGGATGGAACAGCCCGTCGGACTCCACCGGCCCCTCGCGGCGCAGCACTTGGCGGACGACGTCCACGTATTCGCGGGTGGCGGTCAGCGGGCTCTTGGGGAACGGCCGCCCGTACCAGCCCTCGACGACCTGCGGCCCGGACAGCCCCAGGCCCAGCAGCAGCCGTCCGCCGGAGAGGTGGTCGAGGGTGAGGGCGTGCATCGCGGTGGCGGTGGGGGTACGGGCGGCCATCTGGGCGATGCCGGTGCCCAGTTGGACACGGGAGGTGTGGGCGGCGATCCAGGTGAGGGCGGTGAACGCGTCCGAGCCCCAGGCCTCCGCGGTCCACACCGAGTCGTAACCGAGGCGTTCGGCGGCACGGGCGAGTTCGAGGTGCCGGGGGTCGGGGCCGCGGCCCCAGTAGCCCAGTGCCAGACCGAGTCGCATGGCGACCGCCTCTCTCCGCTACGGACGTCCCGGGCCTTCACCCGTATACGAGCTGACGCACCGTCAGCTCACTGTCGTGCGCGCACTGTACGACCGGTGTGCGGGCAGCGCAACGGCCCCCCGCCGGGAGGCGAGGGGCCGTGGAAGGACCGCTGGGGGACGGTGGTGGCGGATCAGCCGCGCTGGATGCCGGTGGTGTCCTGCAGGACGCCGCGGCGGCCGTCCTGGGTCTGCGCGATCAGCGCCTGACCGCGCTGCTCCACCGCCAGGTACCAGGTGCCGGGCGCCAGTTCGGCGATCGGCGACGGCGAACCGTCCTCGCCGTACAGCGGGCGGGCGACGGGGACCGCGAACCAGAACGGTGCGAAGTCCGCCGCGCCGCCGGCCGCGGGGGCCGCGCCCGCCGCGCCGCCGGCCGTCGCGTCGGCCGCCGGCTGACCGGGCGTCTGGCCGGTCTGCTGGCCGCCCGGACCGGGGTAGCCGTAGCCCTGGCCCGCCGCCTGCTGCTGGGCGCCGGGGTAGCCGTACCCCGGGTTGGGGCCCGCGCCGTAGGGGGCGGCCGGCGGCTTGGGCGCACCGATCAGCTCCACCTTCAGCGCCGGGACGAGCGGACCGGCGACCGCGCCGCCGGCCAGCGCCAGTGCGGCGATCAGACCCACGATCAGGCCGGCGCCGGCGCTGCCGGCGTCGATGAGGGACCAGAACGCCGTCCACGCCGCGAAGATGGTCAGCGCGACACCGAACTGGCCGAGGTCGAGACCGGCGATCTTGCGCGGCTGCGGCAGCGCACGGCTGATGACGATGATCGCCGCGCCGATCACGCCGGCCAGGTAGATGCTCATGAGCACGGAGACGGAGGACCAGGCGTTGCTGCTGCTGTAGTCCTGGGCCTCGCAGTACTTGGCGAACGGGCCGGTGCAGTCCGGGGCGCCGGTGAGGCCGAGGAACGAGGCGATGAACAGCAGCACCGCTGCTCCGATCACCACGCCGTCGCCTCTAGTGAGGGAGCGGATGTTCACGTAAGGGTCCTTTGTCTCTTTCGTGGTCTATTCGTCGCTGTCGCGGTGCGCGCGGTGCGAGGCACGGCGGTGACCACCCATCGTAAAGGGGAACCTATCGCCGAATCCGGCGGGTCGGCCTGTTGGTTTCGATGCGTTATCCGGCCGGGGGTGCGATCGTCGTAGGTGGTCAGCGCGTCAGGAAGTCCGTAATGCCCTCGGTGATCCCGCGGGCCGCTTTTTGCCGCCAGTGCCCGTCGGTCAATTGCGCGGCGTCCTTGGCGTCGCGCATATTGCCGCACTCGATGAACACCTTGGGCACCGTGGAGAGGTTGAGCCCGCCCAGATCGCCGCGGACATCCAGCCCGGTGCCGTGGCCGACGTAATTGGACCGCGAACTTCCGGTTACCGTCCGGAAGCGGTCGGCCAGCCGCTCGCCCAGCTGCCGCGACGGACCGGTGATCGCCGCGGTGTCCGCCGGGCCGGCGGAGACCCGCGCGGGCAGGATGACGTGGAAGCCGCGGTTGCCGGCGGCCGAGCCGTCGGCGTGGATCGAGACCGCGGCGTCCGCGTGCGCCTTGTTGCCGATCGCCGCGCGCTCGTCCACACACGGCCCGTACGGGCGGTCGCCGTCCTGGGTGAGGACGACCTTGGCGCCCTGGTGCTCCAACAGGGTGCGGACCCGGCGGGCCACGTCCAGGGTGAAGGACGCCTCCGCGTAGCCGCCGTTGGTGGCGGTGCCGGTGGTGTCGCACTCCTTGCGCGCGGTACCGATGTTCACCAGCCGGGCGATCTGCCCGGTGTGCCGGCTGTTGCGGGGATTGTGCCCGGGGTCGATCACCACGGTCATGCCCTTGAGGCTGCCGTGCGGATCACCCGTGCCGCCCGGGCGGGGGGTGGCGCCGCGGCCCGCGCGCCCGTCCGGAGTGCCGCCGGTACCGGAGCCGCTCCCCGCCGTCCGGCCGGGCGTCGGCGTGCCGCCGCGGGCCGTCGGGTCGCCGTGCCCGCCCGCCTGCCGCCAGAACAGCCAGCCGCCCAGGGCGACCACGGCCACGGCGGCCAGCACGAGGAGTACGGTGCCGCGCCGGCGGCGGGGCGGGGGGAAGGTACTGCCGTTCGACATCTCCGCGATGGTAGCCCGCGGCCCGGATCAGCTGCCCGGGCCGGTGCGCCGCAGGACGCGCAGCGTCCCCTGCGCGGAGACCTCGGTGAACGCCCCGGAGCCCAGCGCCCGCAGATAGATCCGGTACGGCGCCTGGCCGGTGAACTCGTCCTCGGGGTGCGGGTGCACGTCGTGGATGACCAGCAGCCCGTCCGGCGCCACGTGCGGCGCCCAGCCCTCGTAGTCGGCGGTGGCGTGCTCGTCGGTGTGTCCGCCGTCGATGAAGACCAGCCCGACCGGCCGCGCCCACACGGCCGCGACCTGCGGGGAACGGCCCACGACGGCGATCACGTGGTCCTCCAGCCCGGCCGCGTGCAGGGTGCGGCGGAAGGTGGGCAGGGTGTCCATCCGGCCGACCTCGGGGTCCACCACGGACGGGTCGTGGTACTCCCAGCCGGGCTGCTGCTCCTCGCTGCCCCGGTGGTGGTCGACGGTGACGGCCGTCACCCCGGCGGCCCGGGCCGCGTCCGCGAGCAGCACGGTGGACCGGCCGCAGTACGTGCCGACCTCCACCAGCGGCAGCCCCAGCCGTGCCGCCCCGGCCGCCGCCGCGTACAGCGCGAGCCCCTCGTCCACGGGCATGAAGCCCTTCGCCGCCTCGAACGCGGCGAGGATCTCCGGCTGCGGGGCGGTCGGCGCCGTGGGAGCGGACATGGGCTTCCTCCTGGTCGTGCGGTCGGAGGCTCATCGTGCCGTACGGGCCGGGGGCGGCCGTGCGGGGGTTCGCCTTTTCGTGCGGTTTTCCGGCCGGCCGGGCCGGGCGGGGGAGTCGCGCCGGCGGATTCCCGGCCGTTCCCGCCGGTTTATCGCCGGACGTTTCCCGGATGTCCGGAAACGGGAAAGGTGTGGGCCGGAAACCGCCGGGGCGGCAAAAGGCATTCCGTACCGGAATTCATCGGACCGTTTCCCGTCCGCCGTCGGCCGTTTTCCGTGTGCCACCGGCCGTTTCCCGTGTGCCACGGGTGGCCCCCCTGCGACACCTGGGCGCGGTCCGCCGGTCGGAACATTCCGGCTCATCTGACCTTCCGTCAGATTGGAACGTGTTCTAGTCTGCCCCGCATGGGCATCGGAATCACACCGGACCACCGCGACCTGGCCGAGGCGGCGGGCGGCTGGGCCCGCCGGGCCGTACCGCCCGAAGAGGTCCGCACACTCCTCGACACCACACCCGCCCGCACCGGGCGCCCTGCCCACTGGGACGGCCTCGCCGCCCAGGGACTGCTCGGCCTCCACCTCCCCGAGGCCGACGGCGGGGGCGGCGACCTGCTCGACCTCGCCGTCGTCCTCGAAGAACTGGGCCGCGCCGCACTCCCCGGCCCGTACCTGCCCACCGTCCTTGCCGCCGCCCTGCTCCACCACACAGGCACCCACCGGCACCTGGTACGGGCCCTCGCCACCGGCGGGCTGATCGGCGCGGTGGCGCTCGGCCCCGGCACGCTCACCGCCACCGGGACGCCCGACGGCTACGTCCTCGACGGCACCGCGCCACCCGTCCTCGCCGGGGCCGACGCCGACCTCGTCGTGCTCGCCGCGCGGACCGCCACCGGGACCGTCCATCTCGCCGTCGACACCGCGGCGCTGACCGTACGCGTCCAGGACAGCGCCGACCCGACCCGCCCGGTCGCCGAGGTCCACGCGGACCGCGTCCCGGTCCCCGCGGACCGGCTGATGGCGATCGACGACGCCCTCGTCCGCGACCTGGCCGGGGTGCTGTTCGCCGCCGAGAGCTGCGGGACGGCGGCCTGGGCCCTCGCCACCGCCACCGAACACGCCCGGACCCGCGAACAGTTCGGCCGCCCCATCGGCCAGTTCCAGGCCGTCAAACACCTCTGCGCCGACATGCTCGTCCGCTGCGAACAGGCCCGCGCCCTGGCCTGGGACGCGGCCCGCGCCCACCGCGAGCCGCCCGAGGTCCGCGGCCTGGTCGCCGCCCTCGCCACCGCCACCGCCCTCGACGCCGCCTTCAGCTGCGCCAAGGACTGCCTCCAGATCCTCGGCGGCATCGGCTTCACCTGGGAACACGACGTCCATCTGCATCTGCGCCGGGCGACCGTGGCCCGCCAGCTGCTCGGCGCCGGCGACACCCACCGGCTGCGCGCCGCCGGGTATGCCGCCGACGGCGCCCGGCGCCCGCTGAGCATCCAACTCCCGGACGCGGCCGAGCAGTTCCGTACCGAGGCCCGCGAGGTCATCGACCGGGTACGCGGACTCGACCCCGCCGCCGCACGCCGCGAGCTGGCTCCCACCGGATACGCCGCACCGCATCTCCCGCCGCCCTACGGACTGGGCGCCGGCCCCCTCCGGCAACTGGCCGTCCAGCAGGAACTGGCCGCCGCCGGCGTCACCGTCAGCGATCTGGGCATCGCCACCTGGGTCGTGCCCGCCCTGCTCGCCCACGGCACCCCCGCACAGCAGCAGCGCTATCTGATGCCCTCACTGCGCGGGGAGATGCTGTGGTGCCAGCTGTTCTCCGAACCGGAGGCCGGGTCGGACCTGGCCGCGCTGCGGACCCGCGCCGAGCGGGTGGACGGGCCCGACGGCCCCGGCTGGCGGATCAACGGACAGAAGGTGTGGACCTCGGCCGCCCAGTGGGCCGACCACGGCATCCTGCTCGCCCGCACCGACCCGGAGGCCCCCAAACACCGGGGGCTGACCTTCTTCGTCGTCGACATGAAGACCCCCGGGATCGACATCCGCCCGCTGAAGGAGATCACCGGCGAGGCGCTCTTCAACGAGGTCTACTTCGACGACGTACTGCTGCCGGCCGACGCCGTGGTCGGCGAGACCGGCAACGGCTGGAAGGTGGCCCGCACCACCCTGGACAACGAACGCGTCCACATGGCCGACCAGTTGACCTTCGACACCGGACTGACCGCCCTCCTCGACCGCACCGCCGGCCTCGACGGCTCCGTACGGGCCCGGGTGGGCGCGCTGGCCGCCGAGGCGCACGCGCTGGCCTGCATCACGCTGCGCACCACGCTCCAGCAGGTCTCCGGCTTCGAACCGGGCGCCGGCGCCAGCATCCGCAAACTGGTGCAGACCCCGCACCAGCAGAAGGTCGCCGAACTGGCGCTGGAACTCCTCGGCCCGGACGGCGCGGTGCGCGAGGGCACCGGTGAACGCGCCCTGCACGGCTTTTTGATGTCGCGCTGTCTGACCATCGCCGGCGGCACCACCCAGGTGCAGCGGAACGTGGTCGCCGAGCGGCTGCTCGGACTGCCCCGCGACCCGGAGCCCCGCCCCCTCATCTGACCCCGCCCCCTCATCCGACCCCGCCCTCTTCTGACCCCGCCCTCTTCTGACCCCGCACGACGCCCGGTGACTCACCAGGAGGACCGAAATGGCAGGCACGGCGTACCTCGTCGGCGTAGGGATGACGAACTTCGAGAAGCCCGAGACCCGCGCGTGGCAGTACTGGGACATGGCCAAGGAGGCGGGCGGGGCGGCGCTCGCGGACGCCGGGATCGGCTACGACGCCGTCGAGCAGGTGCCGGTCGGCTACTGCCACCAGCCGTCCACGGCCGGCCAGCGCGCCGCGTACGAGCTGGGCCTGACCGGTGTCCCCGTCTACAACGTCAACAACAACTGCGCGACCGGCTCGACGGCGCTGATGATGGCCCGTCAGTTCGTCGCCTCGGGCCTCAACGACTGCGTCCTGGCACTCGGCTTCGAGAAGATGCGACGCGGCGCGCTCGGCGGCGGCGCGGACGCGGGCGACTTCAGTACGTCCCCGGTCGCCCGCCACTACGGCGTCATGGCGGCCGCGCACGGCTTCGAACGGACCCCGCCCACCGCCCAGATCTTCGGCAACGCGGCCCGCGAGCACATGGAGAGGTACGGCACCACGGCCGAGCAACTGGCCGCGGTCGGCGCCAAGAACCACCGGCACTCCGCGCACAACCCCCGCGCCCAGTTCCGGGACGTCCACACGGTCGAGGAGGTACTGGCCGCCAAGGTCATCCACCACCCGCTGACCAAGCTCCAGTGCTCGCCGACCTCCGACGGCGCGGCCGCGGTGGTCGTCGCCTCCGAGCGGTTCGTCCGGGCGCACGGGCTGGCCGACCGGGCGGTGGAGATCGTCGCCCAGGCGATGACCACCGACACCGAGGAGAGCTTCGCCTCCGGCTCCTGCATCGACGTCGTCGGCAAGCCGATGTCGCGGGCCGCCGCCCGGCAGGTCTACCAGGCGTCCGGGCTCGGCATCGAGGACGTGGACGTCATCGAGCTCCACGACTGCTTCTCGATCAACGAGTTGCTCACCTACGAGGCGCTGGGCATGTGCGCGGACGGCGAGTCGGGGAAACTGGTCGCCGACGGGGCCACCACGTACGGCGGCCGCTGGGTGGTCAACCCGTCCGGCGGCCTGATCTCGAAGGGCCACCCCCTGGGTGCCACCGGCCTCGCCCAGACCGCCGAACTGGTCTGGCAACTCCGCGGCACGGCCGGCGCCCGCCAGGTCCCCGACGCCCGCGTGGGCCTGGCCCACAACATCGGCCTGGGCGGTGCGGCGGTGGTGACGCTGCTCCGCAGGTGAGCGTTAACTCTCCTCCTGGGACGGGTAGTTGGCCCTTCGGGGGCCCTCCCGACCCTTAGGGGACCGCCACCCCCAACCCCTACGGGCCCCGCGCCCCGCCCCCTTTCGCCCCGCCCTTCTTCGGGCGCCCGCCCCGCCGGCCCGCCCCGCCCCCGCTCTCCGCCCACCGACCTAGGTCCCCCGTCAGGTGGCGTATGCACCGATATCCCGATGCGGGGGGTGCGGGGCGGGTGCGAGCATGTCCGCATGCCCCCGATAGCCGAGTCCACCACCCTGTCCACGGCCGCCCGCCGCAGCGCCGCACCCGCCTGGCTGGTCATGCTGCTGGTCTGCGCCGGACAGTTCCTGGTCGTCCTGGACGTCTCCGTGGTGAACGTGGCACTGCCCGCCATGCGGACCGGGCTGGGCCTGAGCGAGCTGGGCCTGCAGTGGATCGTCAACGCCTACGTGATCACCTTCGCCGGCTTCATGCTGCTCGGCGGCCGGGCCGCGGACCTCTTCGGCCGTAAGCGGATCTTCGTCCTCGGGCTGGCGCTGTTCACCCTCGCCAGCCTGGGCGGCGGACTGGCCCAGCAGCCCTGGCAGTTGATCGCGGCGCGTACGGTCCAGGGCGTCGGCGCCGCCGTGCTCTCGCCGGCCACCCTCACCATCCTCACCACGTCGTTCCCGGCCGGCCCGGCCCGTACCCGCGCGATCGCCACCTGGACGGCGGTCGGCGCCGGCGGCGGCGCGGTGGGCGGTCTGGTCGGCGGGCTGCTCACCGAGTACCTGTCGTGGCGCTGGGTGCTGCTGATCAACGTCCCGGTCGGCGCACTGGTGTTGACCGGCGCGGCGCTGTGGCTCACCGAGAGCCGGCAGGGCGCGGCCCGACGGCTCGACGTGCCCGGTGCGTTGCTGGTGACCGGCGGGCTGGGACTGGTCGCGTACGGGATCGTGCAGACCGAGACGGACGGCTGGGGGGCGGCGTCGGCGCTGCTACCGCTGGCCGCCGGGCTGGTCGTGATCGCCGCCTTCCTCACCGTCGAGGCACGGGCCAAGGCGCCGCTGATGCCGCTGGGGCTGTTCCGGCTGCGCTCGGTCTCCTCGGCGAACGCGGCGATGGTGCTGGCCGGCGCCGCGATGTTCTCGATGTGGTACTTCCTGTCGCTCTACGTCCAGAACGTCCTCGGATACCAGCCGCTGCAGGCCGGGCTCTCCTTCATCCCGCACTCGCTGTCCATCGTCCTCGGGTCCACGGTCGGGCCGCGGCTGATGAACCGGCTGGGCGCCAAGTCCCTCGCCGTCACCGGCGCGGTGATCTCCGCGTCCGGCATGGTCTGGCAGGGCACGATGGACGTCGACGGAACCTACCTCGGCACGATCCTCGGCCCCGGCATCCTGATGGCACTGGGCGCGGGCCTGACCGCGACCCCGGTCGCCGCCATCGCCACCTCCGGCGCCGACCCGGCCGACCAGGGCCTGGTCTCCGGCCTGATCAACACCTCCCGGCAGATGGGCGGCGCCCTGGGCCTGTCGATCCTGTCCACCGTCGCCGCCTCCCGCATCGAGGCGGGCCACGGCACGAAGGCGGCCCTGGCGGACGGCTACGGGCTGGCCTTCCAGGTCGGCTCGGGAGTGCTGCTGGGCAGCATCCTGCTCATGCTGCTCGCCCTGCCGCGCCGCCGCACGGACGTGGCCCAGGGCTGGAGGGCCTGAGCCAGGGCTGGGCGTGGTGACGCAGGGTTGGGCGAAGGTCCAGGGTGGGGCTCGGCCCCCTGGCGGGGCCCCGGCCCCGGCCTCCCTCCCGCTACAGCCACCCGTTCTGCCGCGCCGCCCGTACCGCCTCCATACGGTTGCGGGTGCCGGTCTTGCCGATCGCCGCGGAGAGGTAGTTGCGGACGGTGGCCTGGGAGAGGTGGAGCTTGCCGGCGATGTCGGCGACGGTCGCGCCGTCCACCGCGGCGGTCAGCACGTCCCGTTCCCGCTGGGTCAGCGGATTGGGGCCGGCGCTGAGCGCCGCCGCGGCCAGCCCGGGGTCGATCACCCGCTCCCCGGCGAGGACCCGGCGGATCGCCGCCGCCAGGTCCTCCACCGGGCCGTCCTTCACCAGGAAGCCGGACGCCCCGGCCTCCATGGCGCGGCGCAGATATCCGGGCCGGCCGAAGGTCGTCACGATCAGGACCTTGCACGACGGCAGCGCGGCGCGCAGATCGGCCGCGGCGTCCAGCCCGCTGCGCCCGGGGAGTTCGATGTCCAGGAGCGCGATGTCGGGGCGGGCCTCCAGCGCGGCCGGTACGATCCGGTCGCCCGCCGCGACCTGCGCCACGACCTGCATGTCCTCTTCCAGGTCGAGCAGCAGCGCCAACGCGCCCCGCATCATCCCCTGGTCCTCCGCGAGCAGGACCTTGATCACCTGGTCAACCCTTCCGTCTCCGTCGTCTCCCCCGTCCCCACCGGCAGTTCGGCCGTCACCCGGAAGCCGCGTCGGCCGTCGGGGCCGCTGTGCAGGGTGCCGCCGGCCGCCGCCAGTCGCTCGGTCAGGCCCTTCAGGCCGGTGCCGCCGGGCGGGCCCGGTGTGCCGGGTGAGGCGGCGGTGCCGTCCGCGGGGGCCGTACCGGCGGTGTCACCGTCGGGCCCGGGGGTGCGGTCGCGGAGCCAGGTCCGGCCGGCCGTCGGGGTCGCACCGGAGCTTACGGGACCCCGGCCGTCGTCCGTGATCGTCAGCCGGACCCGTTCCTCGTCGGCGTGCACCGCGATCTCGCAGCGGGTGGCGCCGCTGTGCCGGAGTGCGTTGGTGACGCCCTCGCGGACGACCCAGCCCAGCAGCGCACCGGCCTGCGGGGGCAGCGGCGGCCCGGACTGCCGGACGACGGCTTCGATGCCGGCCGCCTCCAGCGCCGAACGGGCCCGGTCCAGTTCGGTGGTGAGGCTGCCCTCGCGGTAGCCGGTGACCGCCTCGCGGATCTCGGTCAGCGCCTGCCGGCCGACCGCCTCGATGTCCGCGGCCTGGGCGAGCGCCGCGTCCAGATCGCGCGGTGCCAGCCGGCGCACCGCCTCGGCCTTGACCACGACCAGGGACATCGTGTGTCCCAGCAGATCGTGCAGGTCGCGGGAGAAGCGCAGGCGTTCCTTCTCCACGGCGCTGCGGGCGAGTTCCTGCCGGGTGGCCCGCAGCTCCTGGATGGTGTCGAACAGGCTCAGCACCGTGGACGTCACCATGCCGGAGAGGAACGTGCCGTAGCCGACGCCGAACGCGTCGCTCGGGTCGCCGGCCTGCCCGGACAGGAATCCGGCCGCACCGCTGAGCACGATCAGCCACACCGCGAGCTTCTTGCCGCGCAGCGCGCGGACCGTACCGGAGGCCAGTGACAGCAGCGGGAAGAACAGGAACCAACTGCCGCCGAAGCCGAGCGCGATGGCGAACGTGATGGCGGCGAGCACGCCCAGGGCGACGACCGGGTAGCGGGTGTCGCGCAGCCGGGGGCTGAAGGCCGACCAGATGACGGTGAGGTAGAAGGAGTTGAAGGCCAGCAGCCCGAGGCCGGCCAGCCAGGGGTTGCCGGTCCTGCCCTGGACGATGTTGGAGAACGCGCCCAGCCCCATCAGCAGCCAGGGCAGGAAGCTGTATTTGCCCGGGCCCTTGTCGAGCTTTCCGCCGGGCCGCTTCGCACACGACGTACCGTCGCCGTCGGCCGCCCCGTCCGTCCCCGTTGCCCCGTCCGTCCCCGCTGCCCCGTCCGTCCCCGTCGCCCGGCCGGGCGTTCCGCCGGCCGGGTCCTGCTCCTGCTCTGTCTTCTGCCGCACTGTCGATTCCCAGATCCGTGCCATCGCCATCGCCGGTCACACGGTCCGTGCGGCCCGGCGGTACGCGTACACCGCGTATCCGCCGAAGACTGTCAGCCAGGCGGCCAGCACCGCCACTGCCGCCAGGCTCGGTGCGCCGCCCTCGGTGACGCTCCGGCCGAGTTCGGCGAAGCGGTTGCCGGGCGTCCAGGACGACAGGGCGCGCAGCCAGCCGGGGAACAGCTCGGGCGGGAACCACAGTCCGCCGACGATCGACAGCAGCAGCATGCAGCCCGTATTGACCACACCGGTGGACTGCGCCGAGAGGCGGTAGCCGTTGCCCAGCCCGAGCAGGGTGAACGGGGCGGTGCCGACCCACAGCAGACCGGCCAGCGCGGCCCACTGCCAGGCCGGCATCCGGACGCCGTTGGCCAGCGCGCCCACCAGCAGGACCGCGGCGATGGCCGGCAGGACCGTCACCGACCCGGTCAGCCCGCGGCCCACCACGGCGCGCAGCGACCCCATCGGGGTGATCCGCAGCTGCCGCAGCCAGCCCAGCTGCTTGTCCTCGGCGACGCCGGTGCCGGTGCCGATCGCCGCGCCCAGCGCGCCGTACGCGGCCATGCCGACCATCGAGGCGGTCTTCCACCCCATGTCCGCGCCGCCGGGGCCGGTGCCGATGTTGGTCATCAGCACGTACATCAGCACCGGCATCCCGATGCCGAAGATCACGAAGCCCCGGTCGCGCAGCGTACGGCGGACTTCGAGACGGAGGTAGGCGAGCATCACACGGTCTCCTTCGGGGCGGCGAGAGGCGGGGCGTCGAGATTCGGAGCGTCGCGGTCCGGAGCGTCGCGGTCCGGGGCGGCGACGTCCGGGGTCTCGGGGGAGGTGAGGGCGAGGAAGGCGTCCTCCAGGCTGGCGGCGGAGACCTCCAGGCCGCGGACCAGGCCCAGTCCGGCCAGCGCCAGGACCGTGGCGTCGGAGTCCGCCGTCCGCAACAGGGCGCGGTCGCCGCGGACCTCCACGGTGTGCACGCCGGGCAGCCCGGACAGCGGTGCGGTCGGCGCGCCCGCGAGGTCGAAGGAGACCAGCGACCCGCCGGCCCGCCGCTTGACCGCCTCGCCGCTGCCGTCGGCGACC
The DNA here is from genome assembly GCF_042734445.1 of Streptomyces sp. NPDC059649. Lineage (NCBI taxonomy): Bacteria > Bacillati > Actinomycetota > Actinomycetes > Kitasatosporales > Streptomycetaceae > Streptomyces > Streptomyces sp. NPDC059649. The sequence goes on along the minus strand of NZ_JBHWDV010000004.1, from coordinate 50,178 downwards.
ACCCGGCCCCGGTCGATCACCACGATCCGGTCGGCATGGTCGTCCGCCTCCTCCAGGTAGTGGGTGGAGAACACGATGGTGTGGCCGCGCCGGGCATAGGCCCGCATCGCGCGCCAGAACGTCCGGCGGGCCTCCACGTCCAGGGCCGCGGTCGGCTCGTCGAGGACCAGCAGGTCGGGGTTGCCGGCCAGCGCCACCGCGAACCGCACGCGCTGGGCCTGGCCGCCGGACAGCCGGTCCACCCGCCGCCCGGCGAACTCGGCCAGGCCCGCCAGCTCCAGCGCCTCGGTGACGTCCATCGGCCGCGGGTAGGTGGCGGCCACGAAGCCGACCAGTTCGCGGACGGTGACCCGGGGGATGGCCTTGCCGTCCTGCAGCATCGCCCCGACCCGGCCGGCCCGTACGGCGGTCTCCGGTTCGCCGCCGAACAGCCGCACCGTGCCCGAGGAGGGCGGTAGCAGCCCCAGCAGCATGTTCAGGGTGGTGGACTTGCCGGCGCCGTTGCGGCCGAGCAGTGCCACGGTCTCGCCCGCGGCGATCCGCAGGTCGATGCCGTCCACGGCCCGCACCGCGCCGTAACTCCGGGTGACGCCGGAGAACGCCACGGCCGTCCCGCCGCCGCCCCGCACCACCGGCGCCCCCTGCGCCGTCGTCCGCTTCCTGCCCGGTGTCGTATCCGGTGTGGTGTCTGTTGTCGTGTCCGGTGTCATCTCTGCCCCTCCGGTCGGTTCCTGTCCATGACGTTACGGAGCGTGCGCGGGCCGGGGCAGGGGCGAATGTGGGTGATGCCCACTGACAAATGTCACGGCTGCGGACCCCGGCTGCGGACCCCGGCTGCGACCCGGAGCCCGACGCGTTTCTGACAAACCGTCAGGGGCCTTCCCGGTGCTCGACGAATCGGCTATACATGAAGGCCATCGGCTAGAACGCGTTCTAGAAGTGGGCGGATGTCCCGTGCGGTCCGCCGGCCGGCGCGCGAGCCGCGCCCGGCCGGTGTCCCGTACGGCACCGCCGACCCGCGCGGTCCGCGCCGACCAGTGACGACCCCGGCCCGTCCGACGGTGCGGACGGCCGGGCCGGGGTCTTCCACCGAACTCCACCGTGGTGAAGGAGCAACCGCCCCCATGCCCATCGACGTCGCCAAGGCCACCTCCGCCGAACCGCGGACCACCGAACTCGCCTGGGACCACAAGGACGTCCAGCTCTACCACCTCGGCATCGGCGCCGGCGCCGCCACCCCCGAGAAACCGCGGGCCGCCACCGACCCGGACGAACTGCGCTACACCCTGGAGAGCGCGCTGCACGTCCTACCGAGCTTCGCCACCGTCGCGGGCGGGGGGATGGCCCTGGCCGGCGGGCTCTCCGCCCCCGGCATCGACGTCGACCTCGCCGCCGTCCTGCACGGCGGGCAGACCGTCACCGTGCACCGCCCGCTGCCGGTGCACGGCCGCGCCACCCAGACCTCGTCCGTCCCGGCCGTCTACGACAAGGGCAAGGCCGCCGTCATCGTGCTGCGCGCCGAAGCCGCCGACGACGACGGGCCGTTGTGGACCTGCGACACCCAGATCTTCGTCCGCGGCGAGGGCGGCTTCGGCGGCGACCGTGGCCCCTCCGCCCGCCACGAACTCCCCGACCGCGCCCCCGACCTGACCACCGACCGGCGGATCCGCGCCGACCAGGCGCTGCTCTACCGCCTCTCCGGCGACTGGAACCCGCTGCACGCCGACCCCGAGTTCGCCAAGCTCGCCGGTTTCGACCGGCCGATCCTGCACGGGCTGTGCACCTACGGCGTCACGCTCAAGGCGGTCGTCGACACCCTGCTGGACGGGGACGTCTCCCGGGTCCGGTCGTACGGCACGCGCTTCGCCGGAGTGGTCTTCCCGGGCGAGACGCTCCGCATCCGGCTGTGGCGTGAACCCGGCCGGATCCAGGTGTCGGTGACGGCGCCCGAGCGGGACGACGCGGCGGTACTGGCGGACACCTTCGTCGAGCACAACTAGCCACCGTTCAGCCACCGTTCAGTGCCCCCGCTCAGCCACCGCTCAGCCACCGTTCGGTGTCATCGCTCAGTCATCGCTCAGCCATCGCTTTGCCGCCGCCGAGTTGTCGTCTCCGAGGGGAGCCGTGAGATGCGCGCAGCCGTACAGCACGAGACCGGGCAGGACAAGCTGGAGGTCCTCGACGACGTCGAGGCGGTGGGGTTCGGGCCCGGCAAGGTCAGGATCCGCATCCGGGCGACCGGACTGTGCCACTCCGACCTCTCGGCGATGAACGGGGTGCTGCCGCAGCCCGTGCCCTTCGTCCCCGGCCACGAGGGCGCCGGGGAGATCGTCGAGGTCGGCGACGGGGTCACCGGTCTGGCGGTGGGCGACCGGGTGCTGATGTGCTGGCTGCCCGCCTGCGGCAGCTGTCCGTCCTGCAAACGAGGCCAGACCCACCTGTGTCTGGCCGGGTTCATGAACGCCGGCACGCCCAACTTCCGGCGGCCCGGCGGGGATGTCTTCGGGTTCGCCGGCACCGGCACTTTCGCCGAGGAGGTGGTGGTCGCCGCCAACTGCGCGGTGCCCATCCCGGACGACGTCCCGTACGAGATCGCCGCGCTGATCGGCTGTGGCGTCACCACCGGGCTCGGCGCGGCCTTCAACACGGCGCAGGTGGCGGCCGGTTCCTCGGTCGCGGTCATCGGCTGCGGCGGCGTCGGGATCTCCGTCATCCAGGGCGCCCGGGCCTGTGGCGCGGCCCGGATCGTCGCCGTCGACCCGGTGCCCGCCCGGCGCGAGGCGGCCCTGCGCTTCGGCGCCACCGAGGCCGTCGCCCCGGAGGAACTCGCCGGCGCCAAGGCCGAGTTCACCGGTGGCGAGGGCTTCGACTACGTCTTCGAGGTGGTCGGCAGGTCCGCCACCGCCCGCACCGCGTACGAGACGACCCGGCGCGGCGGCACCCTGTGCGTGGTCGGCGCCGGCGCCATGGACGACACCTTCCAGGTCAACATGTTCGAGCTGTTCTTCGACGAGAAGCGGATCCTGCCGTCCCTCTACGGCGGTGGGGACGTCCTGCGCTCCTACGAGCGGGCCATCGCCCTGTGGCGGGCCGGCCGGATCGACCTCGAAGGGCTGATCACCCACCGCGTCCGGCTCACGGAGATCAATGACGCCCTCGACCAGATGCGGTCCGGGACGGCACTGCGCACCTGCATAGAGATCTGACCGGCTGACAGCGAGACCCGAGAGCCGCCGCACGAAGACCGAGAGGACGGGAGCGCCAGATGGCACAGACACAGCCACAGCCACAGCCGCAGTCGCCGCCACAGCCACTTGAGGGTCTGACCGCGATCGTCACCGGGGCCGGCCGCGGACTGGGGCGCGCCGAGGCCCTCGAACTCGCCCGGCTCGGCGCGGCGGTCGTGGTCAACGACTATGGACAACCCGGCCGCGACGGCTCTGGTGCGTCCTCCGCCGGCCCCGCCGAGGACGTGGCCGCCGAGATCCGCGCGGCGGGCGGCCGTGCGCTGGCCCACGTCGGTGACGTCGCCGACCACCAACAGGCCCGCGCACTCGTCCAGTTGGCGATCGACACCTACGGCCGGCTCGACATCCTCGTCAACAACGCGGGCATCCTCCGGGACCGGATGGTGTTCTCGATGACCGAGGACGAATGGGACTCGGTCATCCGGGTGCACCTCAAGGGCCACTTCAACACCACCCGCTTCGCCGCGGCGCACTGGCGCGAGCGGTCCAAGGCGGCCGGCGGCCCGGTGCACGGCCGGATCATCAACACCTCCTCGGAGGCGTTCCTCGCCGGCTCGGCCGGCCAGCCCAACTACGCCGCCGCCAAGGGGGGCATCGTCGGCCTGACCACCTCCACGGCGCTGGCGCTGGCCAAATACGGCGTGACCGCCAACGCGATCTGCCCGCGCGCCCGCACCCGGATGACCGAGGACGTCTTCGCCGGCTTCGGCGAACCCACCGACGGCCGGCTCGACCCGCTGGCCCCCGAGCACGTCGCACCGCTCGTCGGCTATCTCGCCGCACCGGCCGCGGCCCGGGTCAACGGTCAGCTGCTGGTCGTCCACGGCGGCATGGTCGCGATCGCCGAACGGCCCCGGATCGCCGCCAAGTTCGACACCGCGAAGGAGGCCTTCACCTTCGAGGAGCTGGACGAGCTGCTGACGCCCTACTACGCACAGCGCCCGCCGCACGAGACGTTCGCGGCGGGCGAGGTGCTGGCCCTCAAGCACGGCTCCTGAGGCGCGGCCTCTGCGGCGCCGCTTCTGCGGCGCTGTGGTGGGCCGGGGCGGCCGGCCCGCGGCCCCTCGCGCCCGCAGCCCTACGCGTCCTGCGGCTGCTTGTCCCGGCGGTGCCGGCCGTGCGCGGCGGAGTCGGACTCCTCCGTGGCGGCCGGGCCACGGTGCCTGCCGGAGTGTGCAGCCTCGGCGGCCTGGGCGGATGCCTCCTGGGGGCGCGCCTGGGTCGTGTCGGTTCGGGCTTCGGACATGGGAAGAGTCACTCCGTCGGATCGCTTGCTGCTGTACGCGTCGGGACCCCGCCCGGCCGCTGCGAGGCCGTACCCCGAGCGGCGTCACCGGTGACCGGTCAACCGGCTGCGTAGCCCCCACCCGAAAGTTTAACGGGGTGGGAAATCACGCTCCATCGGGCCCGGCGGGCCCCGAGAGGCGCCTGTTGCAGCGGAACTGGCCTGCACATAGGGGGATGTGCGGGGGAGTGCTGCGGTTCCGTGCGGACGGCCTTCGGTTGTGCAGATGCTGTGGAGCCGTTGTCGGCATCCGCTGCATCCGGGACAATCCCCCCGCCACCTACGGTCTCCCCGCCCGCCACCGCCCGTACAGACCCCACCGGCCCCACCGGCTCCGCCCCTGCTGCTGGCCCCGCCGGTTCCGTCGGCCCCGCCGGTTCCGTCGGCCCCACCGGCTCCGCCAACCCCACCGATGCCGTCGGCCCCACCGGTTCCGTCGGCCCCACCGCCTCGACCGTCCCCACCGCCCCGACCGCCCCCACCGCCATCCTGGGCTCCACCGGCTCCAGCGGTATGGCCATCCGCGCCAGCCCGCACGGCTCCGTGTCCGTCGCGCACGGCAGCAGCAGTTCGCCGTCCGCCGTCCACAGCCCGGTCCCCGCCAACCACCCGTCCGGTACGGGCAGTTGCCGCAGCCGCCGGTCCCAGGGGCGCCAGATCCCCAGCCCGGTACCGCTCGCCGCGTCCACCCGGAACGCCACCGCACAGCTCTCCGGCGCCAGCATCTGCCCCGGCTGCACGGCGAACGGCGTCACCGCGGCATCGGCCGGCCGCAGGCACTCCGGGAACCGCACCGGCAGGCGGCTGCCCAATACGCCCCAGCCCAGCCGGTCGTGGCCCGGCGCGTCCGAGCGGACCAGCAGCAGCCCGCTGTCCGGATCGGCCAGCAGCAGCCGGTCGTTGCTCTCCTCGGTGATCTGCAGCAGCGGCCCGGTCTCGCCGCCCCGCGCCAGATCGACCAGCACGGTCTTGGTCCGGCCGTTCAGCTCCCGGTCCAGGGCCAGCAGCCGCCCGCCGCGGTCCAGCCACGCGCCGCCCGTACAGCGCCCGGGGATCTCCGCGACCCGCTCGGGCCCGCCCGCATCACCGGGCACCCGCCACAGCGCGGTGTGCCCGCACCCCGGCGCCAGGGCGTACGCGTCGGTGCCGCCCGGCGTCGGCGGCAGCAGGGTCAGTTCCGCCGCTTCCACGGTGCCCAGCAGGAGTTCGCCGGTGCCGGGGCCGGTCGGGTAGAGCAGGGAGAGGGTGAAGCGGTCGGCGACCCGGCGCAGGATCAGCACCCGGCCGTCCGTCAGCGGCAGCAGTTCGCTGTCCGGCTCCTCGGGCTGGCTGCCGGGCAGCGGCACCGCGTACGGCTCCGGGCCGCTCAGCGTCCAGCGCTCCGGGAACCAGCTCCGGTCGGCGTCGTCGTGCCGGGCGAGCCGGGCGGCGTACGAGCCGTCGGCGGCGATCGTCAGGGCCGCGCGGTGCGGCCCGTCCAGTGCCGTGGCGTCCTCAGTGGCGCAGATCGTCATGAAGTGGTCACCTCCAGTCGGCAGACCGACGCTAGGTTTCGCGGTTCCGGCCGGTCGACGAGGGGTGCCGCACTTCACGCATAAGGGTGGCGGATGTCCGGTTCGCCGGTGCCGGCCGGGGTGGTTGTGCTTCCTGCTTCAACGGGGCCGCCCCGGGCGGGTCGCACCGGTGCGCCCGCGCGCGGGCGGCGGCGGTGCGGGTTCACGCCCGGGAGGTAACCTTCCACCCGTGCCCGTACTGTCTGAAGTCCTCACCGCGCTCGACGCCCTCTGGCCTCCCGAGCGGGCCGAAGGGTGGGACGCCGTCGGCACGGTCTGCGGAGACCCGGACGCCGAGGTCCGCCGCGTGCTGTTCGCCGTCGACCCCGTCCAGGAGGTCGCCGACGAGGCGGTACGGCTCGGCGCCGACCTGCTCGTCACCCATCACCCGCTCTACCTGCGCGGGACGACGACGGTCGCGGCCTCGACGTTCAAGGGCAAGGTCGTGCACACGCTCATCAAGCACGACATCGCCCTGCACGTCGCGCACACCAACGCCGACACCGCCGACCCCGGGGTCTCCGACGCCCTGGCCGGCGCCCTGGACCTGCGCGTCCTCGGCCCCCTGGTGCCGGACCCCGGCGATCCGGCGGGCCGCCGCGGCCTGGGCCGGATCTGCGAGCTGCCGCACCCGATGACCCTGGCCGAGTTCGCCTCGTACGCGGCCGCGCACCTGCCGGCCACCGCGCAGGGCATCCGGGCGGCCGGCGACCCGGACCGCGAGATCCGCACCGTCGCGGTCTCCGGCGGCTCCGGCGACAGCCTCTTCGACGACGTCCGGGCGGCCGGTGTGGATGCCTTCCTCACCGCCGACCTGCGCCACCACCCGGCGTCCGAGGCCACCCAGACCACCGGACGGAGCACCCCGCCCGCGCTGCTCGACGCGGCCCACTGGGCCACCGAATGGCCGTGGTGCGAGCAGGCCGCGGCCCAGCTCGACGCGGTCTCCGACCGGCACGACTGGGGACTGCGCACGCACGTCTCCCGTACGGTCACCGACCCCTGGACCGCCCACGCGGCGTCCACCCCGATCTTCACCCCGACGCACACCACAGGAGCCCCCCGCTGAACGCCGCGCCCGCCGACCAGATCCGCCTCCTCGACGTCCAGGCCCTCGACGTCCGGCTCACCCAGCTCGCGCACCGGCGCGACAACCTCCCCGAACTGGCGGAGCTGCAGACCCTGGAGGCCGACCTCACCCAGCAGCGCGACCTGCTCGTCGCCGCGCAGACCGAGGAGAGCGACACCAGCCGCGAGCAGACCAAGGCCGAGCAGGACGTGGACCAGGTGCGCCAGCGCGCCGCCCGCGACCAGAAGCGGCTGGACTCCGGCGCCGTCACCTCCCCCAAGGACCTGGAGAACCTCCAGCACGAGATCGCCTCGCTCGCCAAGCGCCAGGGCGACCTGGAGGACGTCGTCCTGGAGATCATGGAGCGACGCGAGGCCGCCCAGGAACGGGTCGCCGAGCTGACCTCCCGGGTGGAGGCCATCCAGGCCAAGGTCGACGACGCCGTCGCCCGCCGCAACGCCGCCAGCAGCGAGATCGAGGCCGAGGTCGCCGCGGTCACCAAGGAGCGCGAGCTGACCGTCGCCGACATCCCGGACGACCTGCTGAAGCTCTACGACCGCATCCGCGCCAAGGAGGGCGGCGTCGGCGCGGCCCGCCTCTACCAGCGCCGCTGCGAGGGCTGCCGCCTGGAGCTGAACATCACCGAGATCAACGACGTCCGGGCGGCCGCCGCCGACACCGTCCTGCGCTGCGAGAACTGCGGCCGGATCCTGGTCCGCACGCCCGACTCGGGCCTGTAGGCCATGCCGCGCACGCTGATCGTCGAGGCGGACGGCGGGTCCCGGGGCAACCCGGGGCCGGCCGGCTACGGCGCGGTCGTCCTCGACCCGGAAACGGGCGAGGCGCTCGCCGAGGCCGCCGAGTTCATCGGCACCGCGACCAACAACGTCGCCGAGTACAAGGGCCTGGTGGCCGGGCTGCGGGCCGCGCTCGCGCTGGACCCGGAGGCCCGCATCCAGGTCCGGATGGACTCCAAGCTGGTCGTCGAGCAGATGTCCGGGCGCTGGCAGATCAAGCACCCGGACATGAAGCCGCTGGCCGCCGAGGCCAGGTCGGTCTTCCCGGCCGACCGGGTCACGTACGAGTGGATCCCGCGCTCCCAGAACAAGCACGCCGACCGGCTCGCCAACGAGGCGATGGACGCCGGGAAGATCGGCAAGCAGTGGGAGCCGCGGGACTCCCGGGCCGCGCTGGCCACCGCCGCCGCACCCGCCCGCAGCGCCGCCGCCCTTGCCGCCGACGAGGCCGCGGAGCGCGCGGAGGCGGCAGCGGAGCGGGCCGAGACCGCCGCGGCCCCCGAGGCGGTGGCCGCCCCGCCGGTCGGCTGGGGCGCCCCGGACCTCGGCGTACCCGCCACGTTCGTCCTGCTGCGGCACGGCGAGACGGCGCTGACGCCCGAGAAGCGGTTCTCCGGCAGCGGCGGCACCGACCCCGAACTCTCCGCCGCCGGCCACCGCCAGGCCCAGGCCACCGCGGCCGCGCTGGCCGCCCGCGGCACGATCCAGGCCGTGGTCAGCTCCCCGCTGCGCCGCTGCCGGGAGACCGCCGAGGCGGTCGCCGACCGGCTCGGCCTGGAGGTACGGCTCGAAGAGGGCCTGCGCGAGACCGACTTCGGTGCCTGGGAGGGGCTGACCTTCGCCGAGGTGCGCGAGCGCTACCCCGAGGACCTCGACGCCTGGCTGCACTCCTCCAAGGCGGCGCCCACCGGTGGCGGCGAGTCCTTCGCGTCGGTCGCCCGCCGGGTCGCGGTCACCCGCGACAAGCTGCTGGCCCGGTACGCCGGCAAGACCGTCCTGCTGGTCACCCACGTCACGCCGATCAAGACCCTGGTCCGGCTGGCGCTGGGCGCCCCGCCGGAGTCGCTGTTCCGGATGGAACTCTCCGCCGCCTCGCTGTCCGCGGTCGCGTACTACTCGGACGGCAACGCCTCACTGCGGCTGCTGAACGAGACGTCGCATCTGCGGTGACTTCCGCGCTGGCACACTCCGCGGCTGACCTTGCGGATCAGCCGCGGAGTGCCGCCGCCTCATGGGCCAGCCGCTCGATCCTCGCCCAGTCCTTGGTGGCCAGCGCGTCGGCCGGCAGCATCCATGTACCGCCGACACAGCCGACGTTGGGCAGTGCGAGGTACCCGGGAGCGGACGCCAGGGTGATCCCGCCGGTCGGGCAGAAACGGGCCTGCGGCAGCGGGGCGGCCAGCGACGTGAGGTAGGCCGTCCCGCCGGCCGCCTCCGCCGGGAAGAACTTCAGCTCGGTGACGCCCTCGTCCAGCAGGGTCACCACCTCCGAGGCCGTCGAGACGCCCGGCAGGAAGGGCAGACCGGAGTCCCGCAGTGCGCCCAGCAGCCGCGGCGACCAGCCGGGGCTGACCAGGAAACGCGCGCCGGCCGCGCGGGCCGCGGCGACCTGGTCCGGGTTGAGCAGCGTGCCCGCGCCGACCACCGCGTCCGGGACCTCGTCGGCGATCGCCCGGATGGCGTCCAGCGCGGCGGGCGTCCGCAGGGTCACCTCGATCGCCGGCAGCCCACCGGCGACCAGCGCCCGGGCGAGCGGGACCGCGTCGGCGGCCTCGTCCAGCACGACGACCGGGAGGACGGGGGCGAGCCCGAGAACCGACGGGACCGAGGGGCCGGTACCGGGGGCGGACGCGGGGGACGAGGCACGGGACGAGGCGGCGTGAGTCACGCCGCCCATAGTGCGCCTCGCACCTACCCTGCGCAACGACCGTTGCGCAGGGTGCAATGTACCTCCGGCGGCGGCGCGGTGGTGCGCTGCCCGGTGCCGCCCGGGACGTAGGTGACCTAGAGCTCCGTCACGATCACATCGAGCGCCCACGGCTTGCCGCCCTTCGCCGGCGCCTGGGCCTCCACCGCGTACCCCAGCTCGCGCAGCGCCTCGACCAGCTCCGCCGGGCCCTCCGGCGGGCGGCCCGCCGACAGCAGGTCCCGGACCAGCCGGCCCTTGGTCGCCTTGTTGAAGTGGCTGACCACCGTGCGCTTCTCCACGCCGTTCACGGTCTTCGACTGCAGCACCCGCACCGTCGCGGTCCGCCCGGCGACCTCGCCCTTGGGCTTCCACGCCGTGGCGTACGCCGCCGACCGCAGGTCCAGCACCAGACCGGTACCGGCCGCCGCCGGCAGCACCTCCGCCATCGGCGTCCGCCAGAACGCGCCCAGCGCGCCGAGCCCCGGCAGCTTCACGCCCATCGAGCAGCGGTACGACGGAATCCGGTCGGTGATGCGGACGGCGCCCCACAGCCCGGAGAACACCAGCAGCGACCGCTCGGCCAGCTCCCGGGCCGGCCCGTCCAGGGACGCCAGGCCGAGCGCGTCGTAGAGCACGCCGGTGTAGATCTCGCCGGCCGGCCGCGTGCCGGCCGTCCGCAGCCCCGCGTTCTTGGCGATCTCGCCCTTGAGGCCGTCGCTGAGCCCGAGCACCTCCTGGGCCTTGGTCTCGTCCGCCGCGCACAGTTCGACGAGCTCACCGAGGACCGTCTCCCGCGCGGCGGTCAGCCCGGGCAACGACAGCGCGCCGGTGTCCAGCGGCGCCCCGGCCGCTCCCGGGGCCTTGCCTTCGGACGGCGGCAACAGCACGAGCACGGTGTTCTCCTTCACGGCGGTACGGGCGGGGGTGCGGCCCCCGGAAAGCGTATGGCCTGCACCGCCCGCCCCGAGAACCACACCCACCCGCGCCGCCCTAGCCGAACCGCGCGCCGGGTGCGCTTCTCGGCCCGATCGCCCGGCACGCCTCGGGCGGCACCCGCGCTGCCCCGGCCCGCTGGCCCCGATCGCCCCGCCCGCCACGCGCGCCACCCGTGCTTCTTCGCACCGCTCGCCCCCGATCGACCCGCGCGCCACGGGCGCCACCCGTGCTTCCCCCCGGCCCGATCGCCCCGCCCGCCTCGGGCGCCACCCGCGCTTCCCCGCCCCGAGCGCCCCGATCGACCCGCGCGCCTCGGGCGCCGGATGCGCGTCCCCGCGCCCCCCGCACGGCGCGCCACCCCGGGCATCCAGTCATACGCTCGGTTTCATGCCCCGTCGCCATATGCATGTGACCGACGCAGCCGAGGCACCGCTGCGCGCGGCGCTGCGGGAGCTGCGGATCGATCTGGAGCTGCCGGACCACTTCCCGCCGACGGCCCAGGCCGAGGCGGACAGCGCGGCCCGGGCCCCGCGGATCCCGGCCGCCGACGGCGCGGTGGCGACCGAGCACGCCCTGGACGACGCCACCGACCTCCCCCTCTTCACCATCGACCCGCCCGGCTCCCGCGATCTCGACCAGGCGATATTCCTCTCCCGCCGGCCCGCCGGAGGCTTCCGCATCCACTACGCCATCGCCGACGTCGCCTCGTTCGTGACGCCGGGCGGTGCGCTGGACGCCGAGGCCCACCACCGTGTGACCACCCTGTACTTCCCCGACGAGCGGATCCCGCTCTACCCGTACGCGCTGAGTGAGGGCGCCGCCAGCCTGCTGCCCGACCAGGACCGCCCGGCCGTCCTCTGGCAGCTCGACCTCGACCCCGAGGGCGTCCTGGTCGCCACCTCCGTCCGTCGTGCCATGGTCCGCTCCCGCGCCCGCCTCGACTACACGGGCGTCCAGCGGGTCATCGACGAGGGGACGGCCGAGGAGCCGCTCGATCTGCTCCGGGAGATCGGCCTGCTGCGCGAGGAGCTGGAGGTCGCCCGGGGCGCGATCTCGCTGCACGTCCCCGAGCAGGAGATCGTCGAGCGGAACGGCCGCTACCACCTGGAGTACCGTGCGCCCCTGCCGGCCTACGGCTGGAACGCGCAGATCTCCCTGCTCACCGGAATGGCCGCGGCCGAACTGATGCTGGCCGCCGGCACCGGCATCCTGCGGACCCTCCCCACCGCGCCCGACGGCTCGGTCGCCCGGCTGCGGCTGGCCGCCCGGGCGCTCGGCGTCGACTGGCCGCACCACACCTCGTACTCCGCGCTGATCCGTAGCCTCGACCCGCACCGCGCCGCGCACGCCGCGTTCCTCCTGGAGTGCACGGCCCTGCTGCGCGGCGCCGGCTACACCGTCTTCGACGGCACCCCGCCCAGCGCCTCCGAGGCGCTGCACGCCGCGGTCGCGGCCCCCTACGCGCACGCCACCGCACCGCTGCGCCGGCTCGTCGACCGCTACACCTCCGAGCTGTGCCTGGCCGCGTTCGCCGGCCACGAGCCGGCGGACTGGGTGCGCAGTGTGCTGCCCCGGCTGCCGCACGAGATGGAGATCGGCACCCAGCGCGCCAACCAGGTCGAGCGGGCCTGCGTCGACCTCGTCGAGGCCGCGCTGCTGCGCGACCGGGTCGGCGAGACCTTCGAGGCCATGGTCGTCGACATCCAGGAACAGGACCCCACCCGGGGCACCGTCCACCTCTACGAGCCGGCCGTCATCGGCCCCGTCGAGGCCGCCCCGGAGGGCCCCGGCCTGCCCCTCGGCCAGCGCATCCAGGTCCGCCTCCGGGAGGCCGAACCGGGCCTCGAACCGGTCCGCTTCACCCCGGCGTGACGCCGTACCCGGCCCCGGCCCGGACCCGCACGTTCCCGCTACGCGGCATCCCCGGCCCGCTCGCCCTCCGCAGGGGCCGGCCCGTCCGCGGCCGGGATCCGCCCATCCGCCACGGCCGCCACGGACGGCACCGCAGCCACTGGCGCCACCGCCGCCCGTACGGCCGCCACCGCGCCCCGTGCGTCATCGGCGTGGAACCGCACCGTCCGCACCTCGTCACGCCGCCCCGACAGCCGCACCCCGACGACCGGCCCGCTCAGCTCGACGGTCACCGACGTCTGCCCGCCCACGGCCAGCGCCCACACCCCACCCTCCCCGCTCTCCTTCCCGTCCCTCCCGTCCTTCGGGAAGCGGAGGTCGTACCGGACGGAGGCGATCCGGTCCAGCGGGATGCGGATCTCCCTCCGGGCGCCGTCCCGGAGCAGCAGGCGCTCCGCGCCGAGCACATGGGGACGGGTGACCGCGGCCGCCTGCAGCCCCAGCAGCATCAGCACCGTGTAGACGTCGACGACCAGCATCACCGCCTGCGCCGTCGGGACGGGGCCGAGCATCGCATGCACCCCGGCCGTCTCCACCACGCACACGAACGTCAGCCCGTAGACGAGCGCCGACTGCGCCGCCGCGTACGGCAGGGCCCGCTCGCCCGCCGCCACCCCGAACCGTCGCCGCGCCACCCACCACACCAGACTCGCCAGCCACCGCCCCTCATGCGCCAGCAGCCGCCGCACCACCCCGTGTCCCGTGCTCGTTCCTCCCCGGCTCACCGCGCACGCTCCGCGACCAGCTGGATCGCCCGGCGCATCGCCTCGGCCTGCGCGGGCGGGAAGTGCGCGTAGTACGCGGCCAGGAATCCGCCGCCCGTCTCCCGGCCCCCGGCGGCCGCGCGCGCCCAGTCCTCCCCGCCGACCTCGGCGACCACGCTGTCGGGAATGCAGTCGGCGAGCGCCCGCGCGGCCCGTTCCACCCGCGGGTCGTCCGGCGCGGCCTCCGCCAGCTCGTCGAGCAGCCCGTACACCTCGTACGCCCGCGCCATCGCCCCCGGCGCCGCGGTGAAGTCCCCGAGCAGGCCCGCGACCCGCTCACCCGCCCCGTCGCCCGTCGCCTCCAGCAGCGCCAGCACCTCCCGTTCCTTCGCGGCCATCGCGGGCTCGGGTCCGGGGAGCGCCGCCGACATGCGGGCCATCTCCTGGAACACCGCGGCCAGTTCGTCGGACACCGGGCCCTCCGCGGGCAGCCCGCCGTGCTCCTCCGCCTGCTGCCGCAGCGCGGCCAGCCGCCCCCGCCGCGCCCGGATCTCCTCCTCCTGGCGCGCCAGGTCGGCGTCCAGCTCGGCCAGCACCTCGTGCAGCTCGCGCCCGGAGTCGTCGGCGAGCACGTCCCGGACCTCCTCCAGCCCGAGGCCCAGTTCCGTCAGCCGGCGCAGCCGGGCGAGCGCGACCGCGTCCCGCAGCCCGTACTCCCGGTAGCCGTTGGGCCGGCGTTCCGGCTCGGGCAGCAGTCCGAGGTGGTGGTAGTGGCGGACGGCACGGGTACTGACGCCGACAAGACCTGCGAGCTCACCGATTCTCATGCCGTTCAGTAGAAACGTTGCCGCTGCGACAAGGTCAAGCGCGCTCCGGCAGGAGGAGGGGTCCGGAAGCAGGCGTGCTCCGGCAGCAAGCACTCCGCCAGGAGAGGCCGGCCCGGTGCCGGGACGAGGGCCGGGTCCGCGCCGGGTAGCATGGTCGCCACGGCGGACGAGCCGGCCGGACGGCCGCGTGGGGATCGGCAACGATCCTCCCGAGGAACGTCCGGGCTCCACAGGGCAGGGTGGTGGGTAACACCCACCCGGGGTGACCCGCGGGACAGTGCCACAGAAAGCAAACCGCCGGAGGCTTCGGCCTCCGGTAAGGGTGAAACGGTGGTGTAAGAGACCACCAGCCTCCGAGGTGACTCGGAGGGCTAGGTAAACCCCACCCGGAGCAAGGTCAAGAGGGGGCATCGGCGATGCCCCTGCGCGGACGACCGAGGGCTGCCCGCCCGAGTCCGCGGGTAGACCGCACGAGGCTGCCGGCAACGACAGCCCTAGATGGATGGCCGTCTCCCCCCGGCCCGCAAGGACCGGGGGCGACAGAACCCGGCGTACAGGCCGACTCGTCCGCCACGCCATTACGGCTCCGACCTGGGGAATGCCCTGGTCGGGGCCGTTGTGCGTTGGGGTGGGACACGAAGACCTCCGGTTGGTGCAGCCGTGGGCGACTGCACCAGACCGGAGGTCTTCACCTCGATCAGGGGCGGTAGGGGGCCAGCGTGCTTGTGGTCAACGCGCCCCGTGCCGGCGGCGTTTGTGCCACCAGATGGCCGTTGCGCCCAGGGCGCCTCCCACGCCCGCGCATACCGCGGTCCACCGGGTCGGGTGGGAGCCGTCGCCGGCGTCCGCCCGGTTGCGGGGTGACGGGTCGTGGCCCGCGGTCGGAGTCCGGCCCTTCGCCGACTGGGGAACGGCCTCGGACGACGGGTCGTGGTCGCCGGACGAGGGCGGCCTGTGGGTGCCGGGGGTGACCGTCACCCGGCCCTCGCCGTGGCCCAGGTCGGGCAGGCCGCTCTCCACGGTGATCTTCCACCGGCCCGGGGGGAGTGCTTCCCGGGTGGAGTAGGTGGCCTCGGCTCCCGGGACGGCCACCAGGACCCACGGCCCGGCCGTACGTCCCTCCGAGGAGACGGCGCTCAGGGTGCCGGCGACCTTCTCGGTCACCGGGTCCTTGTCGTTCTCATACGTGGCGACGGCCCGTACGTGGCCGTCCCCGCCGCCGGACGTCTCGATCCGGAATGCGATCGTGTCGCCGTGGGCGGCGGCGGGCACGGCCGTGCCCAGGACGATGAGCCCCGTCGTCAGCAGTACCGTCGCCAGAGCGGAACAGCGGATACGCATGGTGGGGGGTCTCCTTCCGGTACGGGGACGCTGACGCACGGCCCCTGGGGGCGGTCATCAGTGCTCAGGAGGACGCCGGGGTGCGGAAGGTCACCGTGGGGCCGGGCCGGGAGGTGTGTCCGTCGCGGTCCCGCACGGAGACGGTGGCCCGGTAGCTGGTGCCGGCGCGCAGACCGGTCACCCGCAGCGTGGTCGACGTACTCCGGCCGGCGTCGCGGCCGTTGAGCCGGATCTGGTAGCTCTTGGCCGAGGGGACCGCCTTCCACGTCAGGACGGCGGACCTCGCGGTGAGGTGGGACGCCTTCGGTGCGGGGCCGGTCCCGGCGCCCTTGGCCGCGTCCGGGATCAGGAACAGGCTGTTGGCGGTGTTCCAGTGCGTGGCGAGGTAACTGCCGGGCTGCGGCGCGGTGCTGAAGTAGTCGTCGTGGTGGCAGTCCAGGCGCTCTTCGTGGTTCCGGTCCTGGCACACGTTGCGCATCTCGACGCCGGGGGCGTCCGAGTAGCACATGAGGTCCCACTCGTCGGTGCAGTGCCCGTGCTTGCTGCTGTTGGGGGCGCTGTCGTTCACCGCTCCCAGGTTGTGCCCCAGCTCGTGGGCGGCGACATGGCCGTTCCAACAACCGGAGTCCACGCGGGCGTAGGACGGTCCGAAGTTGTTCCGGTTGTCCTTGCCGGGGCGGTCGTCACCGGTCAGCGTCCCGATGCCGCAGAGCAGATTGGCATCGGTGAACATCACGTACTTCCGGTCCGGCCGGTTGTGGCCCTGCGCGGTCACCGCCTGGTTGGTGGCGTCGAAGTCGCCCAGGGCCGAGGCGGGAACCTCGACGTTGGTCACCGAGGCCGTACAGTCCGAGTCGGTGACATAGCGGATGTGCCGGGATCCGCCGGTCTCCTTGGCGCTCTCGTTGTAGATGACGTCGGCGTCCGCCGCCCACTTCTTGAAGGAGGCCCGGTACTGGGCGAACCGGTCCTGCCCCGGCGCGTGGACGTACAGCACCTGGACGCGGTTGCCCTTCTTGCCGTCGCCGTCGCAGACGACCTGGGAGCCGGAGCCCGCCGCCGCCGAGGCGTTCCGTACGACGGGGGCCGCGTCCTTGGTGATGTCCACGCCCTTGGGGGCCGCGTCCGGCCCGTGGGAGCACAGGTCGCCCTCGGACAGCTTGTACATGCCGACGCACTTGTCGCCCTTGGGGGCCGGAGTGAGGCCGTCGTAGACCATGCCGCGCCGTGTGTCGTTCTTCGGCGCCGCCGCGATCGGGGCGGGGCGGTCCTCCTGGTGCGAGGCGCCGGTCCGGGTCGACGCCTCGGCGGCCGGCTTCGCTCCGGGGCCCGCCATGGCGGAGGTGACGGTGACCGCGCCGCCGGCGAGGCCGGCCGTCGCCGCGACCGCGATCACGGCGAGGCGGGTTTTGCGCTGGTACTTGTGTATGCCGCTTGTTCTTGACATGACAACATCCATTCACTGTGCGTGACCGGCGAGCCGGTCGGGTAGCGTTTCCTGCCGCTTTCGCAAACCGGTGCTTTCGAAATCCGGAATTGAGTCCCGTATTCGGAATCCGGTAGGGGCGGTTCAGTGCGAGGTGCCGAAGTCCTGCGTCCACCAGGGGCCGCCGGGACCGAAATGAATTCCGACTCCTATTTCCTGTGAGTCACAGGCGAGAATGTTCTCCCGGTGGCCCGTGCTGTTCATCCAGGTCCGCATCACCTGGGTGGGCGTCCGCTGGCCGGCGGCAATGTTCTCGCCGTAGGAACTCCACTGGTATCCGGCCGCGGTGATGCGCTCGCCCGGACCGAGGCCGTCCGGGTTGGTGTGGTCGAAGAAACCACGGTTCGCCATGTCGTCCGAATGCCGCTGGGCCGCCTTCTGCAGCCGGGCGTTGTTCTTGAGCGGCGAGCAACCGGCCTTCGCCCGCTCGGAATTGACCAGCGCGATCACTTGGCGCACGTACGTCGTGCGCTTGCTCGTGCGAGGCGCGGACCTCGCCGTCGCCTGCGTATCGGGCGAGGCCGCGGCGGCCGTCGTTTTCGTGGCCTGCGGCCCGGACTCGGTGCCGGCCATCGCGGCATGGACGCCGATGGCGGTGGCGGCGACGCCGCCGGCCGCCGTGGCCACGGTGATCAGGAGGCGGTGTTTCTTGCGGTACTTGTGAGCCGCGCGCTTTGTGGGCATGACGAACGTCCCCTCGTCGGTCAGGTGGTGGGGAGGGAGGGCGAGGGCAGAGGGCGGGCTCCGGACGGATCGGAGCCCGCCCGCCCGTCAGCCCTGGTAGGAGGCGAAGACCTTGGTGAACGCGTGGTCGCTCTGCTCGACCCCGCTACAGGTGGGGTCGGCCTGGTCCTTGGTGCCGCCGGCACACTGCTTGTCCCGCGTCGCGGACCACAGGGAGAAGCCGCCCAGATGCTTGGACTTGGCGAAGGCGACCAGCTTCTTGGCGTCCTGGAGCGTGAACACCTCGCCCTTGATGTCGTTGACGCCGATCATCGGGGTGATCGTCAGCGCCTTCCACGCGTCCGCGTCGGACAGGCTCAGCGTGCGCTGGATCTGGCCGTGCGCCGCGCTGGCGGCGTCCATGGCGTACCTGGCCATGTTGCCGGTGAACGAAGGGCCGTAGTCCATGGCCATGAGGTTGACGGCGCTGATGCGGACCCCGTTCGCCTTGGCGTCGGCGAGCGTCTTGACCCCGTCCGGGGTGAGCCCGTTGGGCAGGACCGGCAGGGTGAACGTGACGTCCAGCCGGGGGTTGTCCTTCTGGAGCTGCGCGAGGGCCTTGGAGCGCAGGGTGTTGACCTGCGGCATGTGCAGGCCGAAGCCCTCGATGTCGAAGTCCACCTTGGTGAGGTGGTAGGCGCTGATGACCTTCTGGTAGGCGGCCGCGAGCTGGGTGGGGTCGGAGCAGGCGGTGGCCAGTTCGGCGCCCGTGGCCCCGCCGAAGGAGACCCGTACGTCACCTCCCGCCCGGCGCAGCTCCTCGATCTTGGCGGCCACCGGATTGGCGTCGAGGCCGGAGCTGCCGCCCCACTCGGGGATGCAGCCGCCACCGCGCTGGATGAACGCGAGGTTGAACTGCTTCACCCCGGTGGCCTTCGACACGGCCGGCAGGTCGAACGGCGGTGTGAGCGTGGCATCGACGTAGGGAGCGAACCGGGCGGCTGGGCGCGGGGCCGTCTTCGCGGCGGCCCCGTGGCCCGCGACGGGCAGACTCGCCTGCGCGGCACTCGGGACCAGCGCGGCCACAGCGACGGCGACGCCGCCGGCGGCTAAGGCACCCGCGACGGCCTTTCCCTTACGACTGACGGTATGACGGTGGTTCATGGGGGGTTATTCCTCTTCCTCATCAGCGGAGTGATGGAGCCGAAAATTGCGTGCTAGTGCACGTTAGAACCCGCCAGCGCGAAATAGGGCGACTTAATACGCCCTTAAGGAAGTGCTCAGCCGCACTTAAGTACTTTTTTTATCGCCCACCGCGATCGAGCCACTGCATTCCGGATTGCACGCTGGTCAGTAATCCGCTTTCACCTTCACGCCGCGGTCAGCCTGCTGCCGCGACGGACCGAGCCACCGCTGAAAAACCCCGGAATCAGGTCACGGAACGAGACGATACGATCGCGTAGCGGATTTCGCAGCATTTTTGTGCGGCCGTGACAAGGATGTCGGGTGACCCGAGCAGCGACAGGAAGTCGTCCCGCAGGTCCTCAGTAGTTGATGGTGTGGTTCTGCAGGATGTGGCGTGCCTTGCCGTCGGTGGCGAGGTGTGCGGTGGGCCTCAGGGCGGTGAAGTACTCGCGGAACGTGGAGACATGGTGGGTGCTCAGCAGTGCGATGGTGCGGTTCCAGGTGCCGCCGTCCACATTGCGCCACAGGTCGAGCAGGGAGCCGCCCACGTTGCCCTGGACCGTGTCGCCGTTGTCGTACGTGGGGCCGTGGGTGAAGCTGATGGGCACTCCGTTCGGCCCGACGTACTGGTAGTCGCCCAGGACGTACGCGGCGGCCGAGTCGGCGAAGGCCTCCGTCCATGCGCAGGTCTCCGAACTCGCCTTGTCGACCCAGTGCCGGTCGCAGTGGGTGACCTGCGGGAACCAGCCGCCGAACAGCCTGTGCTGGAGGAAGTGCGCGCTCTCGTGCAGCACCGTGTGCTCGGAGTCGGGCGCGTCACCGGTCAGGTGGACGGTGTTGTGCTGGGTGTCGTAGACCGTGCCGGAGGGTGCCGATGGGGCCCACTGCATGGTCAGTTCGGTGCATTCGTTGTCATCGGTCTCGCGGGCGCTCCAGCAGTTGCTCTTGGGATTGCCGCGCTGCGACCACAGCACGTTCGCGGTGTCGAAGGCGTGCCAGGCGCGCATGTCACCGGATGACGGCTTCCTGGCTCCCAACGATCTGCTGGCCGAAACGGCGGTCTGTACGGGGGAGTTCCAGGTGAAGGTGGTTCCCTTGCCGTTGGTGACCTTCCAGAGGTTGCTGCTCTCCGCCGAGACCCGGACCCACATCCTGTCCATCGCCCGTGAGGTCTCGGGGGCGTAACACGCCCGGAAGCCGCCGTCGGAGACATCGGTGAGCAGGGCGCGGGTGTTGAGTTTCCGCGCGCTGCCCAACGCGTTCTCCCGGCCCCACAGTTCGACGTTGGCGTTGCGTACCGGTTTGGTCTTCCACGGTTTGTCGGGTCCGTCCTCGGCCGACCGGTAGTCGAAGTGGAGGGAGCCGGTCAGGCAGATCTTCTCGGAGGCCGCACTGGCCCCGTCGGAGAGCAGGGGAAGGGAGATGGCGGCGACGGAAATCAGGGCGGCTCCGCAGCCTGCCACGAGAAGTTTCTTGCTGAGCAGGCGGTCTATTGCTTCACGCATGGTGGGGCTCTCTGGTCGTCGTTGTCGGGACGGCCGGCCGGACGGACGGACGGCCGGACGCCTCCGGCGCGCCGACGGTCGCGCCGCTGCATGACGCGAGGCCCCGCCCAGGGCTCACACCCCGGCGGGGCCTCGCTACCGCTCGTTGACGGCCGGGTCGTCTGGTGGACGGCCGGGTCGTCGGTCGTCAGTCCTCGTCCGGGGAGGTGGGGAGGGCGGCCTGGATGAGGTCCATGACCGAGGCATCGGTGAGGGTGCTGACGTCGCCCAGCGTGCGGTTCTCCGCCACATCGCGGAGGAGGCGGCGCATGATCTTGCCCGAGCGGGTGGTGGGCAGGGCGGTCACGGTGAGGATGCGCTTCGGTTTGGCGATCGGGCCGAGTTCCCCGGCGACATGGGTGCGGAGCTCTTCGACGAGGGTGTCGGACTCCGAGGCGGTGCCGCGCAGGATGACGAAGGCGCAGATGGCCTGGCCGGTGGTCGGGTCGTTCGCGCCGACCACGGCGGCCTCGGCGACCGCGGGGTGGGAGACGAGGGCGGACTCGACCTCGGTGGTGGAGATGTTGTGGCCGGAGACCAGCATGACGTCGTCGACCCGGCCGAGCAGCCAGATGTCGCCGTCCTCGTCCTTCTTCGCGCCGTCGCCGGCGAAGTACAGGGGGGTCCGGGGAGGAACCCCCTGGAGGGAACCGGCCTTGAAGCGGGACCAGTACGTCTCGAGGTAGCGCTGGTCGTCGCCCCAGATCGTGCGCAGCATGGACGGCCACGGCTCGGTCAGCACGAGGTAGCCGCCACCGCCGTTGGGAACCTCGTTGGCGTCGTCGTCCACGACGGTCGCGGCGATGCCGGGCAGCGGCACCTGAGCGGAGCCGGGCTTGGTCGCCGTGACGCCCGGCAGCGGGCTGAGCATCATCGCGCCGGTCTCGGTCTGCCACCAGGTGTCGACGATCGGGCAGCGGCCGCCGCCGATGTGCTCCCGGTACCAGATCCATGCCTCCGGGTTGATCGGCTCGCCGACCGACCCCAGGAGGCGCAGCGACGACAGGTCGTACTGGGCCGGTATGTGGTCGCCCCACTTCATGAAGGTGCGGATGGCGGTGGGGGCGGTGTAGAGGATCGTCACGCCGTACTTCTGGACGATCTCCCACCAGCGGCCCTGGTGCGGGGTGTCCGGGGTGCCCTCGTACAGGACTTGGGTGGCGCCGTTGGAGAGCGGGCCGTAGGTGATGTACGAGTGGCCGGTCACCCAGCCGACGTCGGCGGTGCACCAGTAGACGTCGGTTTCCGGCTTGAGGTCGAAGACGGCGTGGTGGGTGTACGACACCTGGGTGAGGTAGCCGCCGGTGGTGTGCAGGATGCCCTTGGGCTTACCCGTCGTGCCGGAGGTGTAGAGGATGAACAGCGGGTGCTCGGCGGGGAAGGCCTCGGGGGTGTGCGTCTCGCTCTGCCGGTCGACGACGTCGTGCCACCACAGGTCCCGGTCCCCGTACCAGACGGTCGGCCCGCCCGTGCGGCGCACCACCAGGACGTGCTCGACGGTGGGGCACTTCGCCACCGCACGGTCGATGGCCGGCTTGAGGGCGGAGGGCTTGCCGCGGCGGTAGCCGCCGTCGGCGGTGATGACGACCTTGGCGTCCGCGTCCTGGATGCGGGCGGCGACCGCCTCGGCGGAGAAGCCGCCGAAGACGACCGAGTGCGGTGCGCCCAGGCGCGCGCAGGCCAGCATGGCGATGACCGCTTCGGGGATCATCGGCAGGTAGATCGCGACCCGGACGCCCGCGGCCACGCCGAGTTCCGCCAGCGCGTTGGCGGCCTTGGCGACCTCGCGCTGCAGCTCGGCGTAGGTGATCGAGCGGCTGTCGCCCGGCTCGCCCTCGAAGTGGATCGCCACCCGGTCGCCCAGGCCGTTCTCCACATGCCGGTCGACGCAGTTGTAGGCGACGTTCAGCTTGCCGTCGGCGAACCACTTCGCGAAGGGTGGGTCGGACCAGTCCAGCGTCTCGGCCGGCGCGACCGCCCAGTTGAGACGGCGGGCCTGCTCCGCCCAGAAGCCGATCCGATCGGCGGCGGCCTTCGCGTAGGCGTCGGCGGTGACGTTGGCAACCGCCGCCAGGTGGGGCGGCGGGGCGAACCTCCGTTCCTCGTGGAGGAGGTTCGCCAGGCTTGCGTTGTTCACGACGGGCTGCTCCTTGCAGTCGTTCGTCGGGTGGGGACCAAGTGGTGTGGTGGCGACGGCGTCGCGGGGCCGGGGCTCAGTGCGCGCCGGCACCGGTGAGGGAACGGACTTCCAGCTCCGCGTACTTGTCCGGGTCGGTCTCGCGGGAGGCGAGGGTGCCCAGCCAGCCGGCCAGGAAGCCGATCGGGATGGAGACCAGGCCGGGGTTCTCCAGGGGGAACCAGTGGAAGTCCGCACCGGGCACCAGCGACGCCGGGGTGCCGGAGACGACCGGGGAGAAGACCACCAGCACCACGGAGGTCACCAGGCCGCCGTACATGCTGCACAGCGCGCCGGTGGTGTTGAACCGCTTCCAGAACAGGCTGTAGAGGATCGTCGGCAGATTGGCCGAGGCCGCGATGGCGAAGGCCAGGGCCACCAGCGCCGCAGTGTTGAGCTTGTCGGCGAACATGCTCAGGACGACGGCCACCATGCCGATGCCGACCGCGGCCCACCGCGCCGTTCTGATCTCCTCGCGCTCACTCGCCTTCCCCTTGCGCACGGCGTGGGCGTACAGGTCGTGGGCGAACGAGGCGGACGAGGTGAGGGTGAGGCCGGCCACCACCGCCAGGATCGTGGCGAAGGCGACCGCGGAGGTCACCGCCAGCAGGGTGGCGCCCAGGGTGGATCCGGGGCCGCCGCCGAGCACTTCGGCCAGCATCGGCGCGGCCGTGGTGCCCGCCGGGTTGGCGGCCTCGATCACCGAGTGCCCCACCAGCGCCGCCGCGCCGAAGCCCAGCACGAGCGTCATCAGGTAGAAGGTGCCGATCAGGCCGATCGCCCAGTTCACCGAGGTCCGGGCGGTCTTGGCGGTCGGCACCGTGTAGAAGCGGACCAGGATGTGCGGCAGGCCCGCGGTGCCCAGGACCAGCGCGACACCGAGGCTGATGAAGTCCAGCTTGGTGGTGGGGCCGGCGCCGTACTTCAGGCCGGGCGAGAGGAAGGCATGGCCCTTGCCGCTGGCCTCGGCCGCCGAGCCGAGGAGCGAGGAGAGGTTCCACCCGAACTTGCTCATCACCAGGACGGTCAGCAGCAGCGTTCCGGCCATCAGCATCGCGGCCTTGACGATCTGCACCCAGGTGGTGCCCTTCATGCCGCCCACGACGACGTAGAGGATCATCAGCACGCCGACGCCCAGGATGATCCACTTCTTGGGCGCTTCGCCGGAGACGCCGAGCAGCAGGGCCACCAGGGAACCCGCGCCGACCATCTGGGCGAGGAGGTAGACCACGGAGACCACGATGGTCGAGAGGCCCGCGGCGGTACGCACCGGCCGCTGACGCAGACGGAACGCGAGGACATCGGCCATGGTGAACCGGCCCGCGTTGCGCAGGGGTTCGGCCACCAGGACCAGCGCCAGGATCCAGGCGACGAGGAAGCCGACGGAGTACAGGAACCCGTCGTACCCGAAGAGCGCGATGGTGCCGGTGACGCCCAGGAACGAGGCGGCCGACATGTAGTCGCCGGAGATGGCCAGGCCGTTCTGGAATCCCGAGAACGAGCGGCCGCCGGTGTAGAAGTCCGTGGTGCCCTTGGTCTGCCGGCTCGCCCACAGGGTGACGCCCAGCGTGGCCGCCACCACGGCCAGGAAGAGGCCGATCGTCAGCCAACGGCCGCCGTCCGCGCCCGGGGCCGCCAGGGCGGTCTGCGGAAGGTGAGTGATCATGCCGCGGTCCCCGCCGCCGAGACGTGGCTGTGCGCACGGACCCGGGCCTGCTCGATGCCTTCCTTGATCTGCTCCGCGAGCGGGTCCTGCCGGCGGTTGGCATGCCGGGTGTAGAGCCACGCGGCGAGGAAGGTCGCGGCGAACTGGACGAGTCCGAGGAAGAACGCGACGTTCAGATTGCCGACGACCTTGCCGGTCATGAGGCCGGGCGCGTAGCTGGACAGCAGGACGTACAGCAGATACAGACTGAGCACCGCGGTGGTCGCCACTACGGCGAACACCCGCTGCGCGCGCCGGAGCCGGCGGAACGGCCCGCCCTGCTGTGCGGTCCGGAACACCGTGGCGGTGAGGTCGTCCGTGGCGGGCGGGGCTCCCGTGCTGCCGGGCGCGTCGGCCGTGGGGATGCCGGGAGGGGAGGCGTGCGTGGTCATGGGCCTTTCCAGTGGTGGGGCTCGGTGGGGCCCGGCAGCCGGACCGGCCACGGGGCGGTGGTGCTCACCGGCTCACCGGTTCACGGCGACGGCGAACGGGCTCCCTGCCGGTCGGTGAGCGGCAGGGGGACTCGGGTCGGCGCGGAGTACGGGGCGGCATGAGCCGCTTCCGGACAGCCGTGCGGTGTGGCACGGCATCCGGCCGCACGACCCTTGTTCAGCCAAAGTGTCGGGCGGGACCGGCCAGGATGGATGACGGGCCGTACCGAAGGATTAAGGGACCGCTGTAGTGGGCAAGGCACCGAAAGATCGCCTGAGCCGCGGTCCGTTGCGGGCCGTCCCGGCCGCCTTACCGGAAAATTATCGATTCCTTACACGCCGACGCCACCCTTCTGGGCAGAGCTGCCGGCCCCGGCGAGGTGACCCCCCTTCATGTCGCCGGTGGGCCGGCCGCTCACCGCCAGGTAAGACAGCGTGTCCCCGCCACCGGCAGGGGGCCGCCCTCCAGAACAGTCGTGGTGTGAGATGCCGACCAACCCCGCAGCGACCGCTTCCCACGCGGAACGGGGCGCGGTCCGGTGCTGATCGGGCGGGAACGTGAGCTGAGCGCGCTCGGCCGGCTGCTCGGGGACGACACCTGGACCGGCGGTGACTCCGCCGTCATCAGCGGGGGTTGGGGGAGCGGGAAGACCGCACTGCTGCGGGCCGCCCTGGCGGACCTCCGCCAGGACCCCGGAACCTGCGTCGTCTCGGCGGTCGCGGACCCGCTGGAACGCGACCTGCCCTTCGGCGTGGTCCGCCGGCTCTTCGAGCACCTGGCCGCGGACGACCCGTCGGGTCCGCCGTTCCGCGACTGGACCCTGGACGCCGCCCGGGTGCTCGCCCCCTGGGCGCAGCGGCCGGACGGGCCGGCGTCCACGGTGACCGGACAGGACGCGGAGACCCTCGGCGGCCTGTACCGGCTGTGCGTCCGACTGGCCGGTGAGAGAAGGCTGTTGATCGCCGTCGACGATCTGCAGTGGGCCGATCCGCACTCCCTCCTCTGGCTGCGGTACCTGCTGCGCAGGGCCGACAACCTGCCGCTGGTCGTCCTCGCCACGCTCGGTCCGGGGGATGCGCATCCGCACGCTGCTGCCGTGGCCGCCGTCGAGCCGCTGTTCCGGCACCGGCTGACCCTCGACGGCCTCGCCGACGACGCCGTCGAGGCCCTGGCGGCGCAGGCTCTGGGGGAGGCCCCGGAGCAGCCGTTCACCGTCGCCTGCCGGGAGGCCACCGGCGGCAACCCCCTCCTGCTGCACGCGGTCCTGCGCGGGCTCCGGATGTCCGGGCAGCGTCCCCGGACGGAACTGGCGGACCGGATCACCGGCCATGTCCCGGCCGACCTGGGCCCGGCCTTGCTCACCCGGATGCAGGAGGTCCATCCGTACGCCGTGACCACGGCCCAGGCCGTCGCGGTGCTCGGCGGTGCGCCGGGCATCGACCTGATCACGGGGGTCACCGGCCTGCCGGAGCCGGCCATCGCGGACGCCGTGCACCGGCTGGTGGGCGCGGGGTGGCTGACCGGGACGGAGCACGGCCTGTCCTTCGTCTGCGACGTCCTGCCGGCGGCGGTCACCGCGGTGGTGCTGCCGAGCCGCCGGAAGGACCTCCACCTCCGGGCGGCCCGGCACCTGCTGGCCCACGAGGCTCCGCTGATACGGGTGGCCGCCCATCTGCTGCTCAGCCCCCTGGGCGAGCCGTGGGTGCCGGAGGTGCTCGGCCGGGCGGCGACGCTGGCCGCGGAGCAGGGCGACGACGCGCACGCCGCCGCCTTTTTGCGCCGCGCCCTGCGCGAGGAGCTCACGGCGGAACTGCGGGCCACCCTGCTGGCGACGCTGGGCGAACTGGAACTCACCTCCAGCCTCCCGGTCGCCGTCCGCAATCTGGAGCGCAGCCTGGAACTGTCCACGGACCCGGTGCAACAGACCGCCATCGCCCGTACGCTGGCCGGCGCGCTCCTGGCTCTCGACCGGCACCCCGACGCGCTGGAGACGCTGCGAGGCACCTCCGAGGCGGTCCGGCGGACGGACCCCGACCAGGCCATGCGGCTGGAGATCGACTTCATCCACACCAGCCTGAGCGAGGCGGCCTCGGCCCCGGCCGTGGTGCCACGGCTGATGGAGCTGGACGTCTCCGACGCGGCCGGCAGCCCCGTGCAGCGGCCGCTGGCCGCCCTGTTGAGCCTGCGCGCGGCCATGGCGGGAACGTCCACGCGGGAAGTGGTGGACCTGGCCCGGCTGGCGCTGAGCCAGGGCATGAACCCGGACGACGACGAGTCCGTCGTCTACACCAGCGCGGTGATCTCCCTGGGCGCCGCCGGGGAGGCGGAGTTGGCGCTGACGTACGCCGACGCGGCCGTGCGGGCGGCGCACCCCGGAACCTCGGCCTTCCACTACGCCCACGCCCTCAGCACCCGGGCGAACATCCACTGCCGGCTCGGCCGTCTCGCGGACTGCCAGGCCGACGCGGAGGCCGCGCTGGGCGCACTCGGCAGTATCGGCGTCGGCCCGTGCAACGGCCTCAGCACGTTCGCGATCACGACGCTGGCGGAAACGCTGCTCCGGCAGGGCGAGCTCGCCGACGCCGACGACCTGCTGGTCCGCGGCGAGTTGAGCGGCCGGCTGAACGGCAACTGGATCAACGACTACGTACTGATGGTGCGTGGCTGGCTGCGCTGCGCCCAGGGGCGGTTGGAGGAAGGGCTGGCCGACTTCCTGCTGTGCGGTGAGCGGACCTGCGCCCGCGGGATGCCCAACCCCGGTTTCTTTCCCTGGCGTTCGGAGGCGGCGTTGGTGTACGCGGCACTGCGGCAGGGCGAGGCGGCCAGGGCGCTGGCGGAGGAGGAGCTGCGGCTCGCCCGCGTCTGGGGCGTGCCCGAGGTGACCGGTGTGGCGTTGCGCGCCCTGGGAGTGGTGGTCGGCGGGCGGGAGGGACTCGATCTGCTCGGCGAGGCCGTACGGCTCCTCGACGGCGCGCCCGCGCGGGTGCGGTACGCCCAGGCGCTGGCCGACTGCGGTGTCCTCGCCCGCAAGGTCGGCCGGCTGTCCGAGGCCCGCAAGCACTTGCAGCGGGCCGTGAGCGTCGCCCATGAGTGCGCGGCGACGACGCTGGCCGATCAGGCGCTCGCGGAGCTGCGTGCCGCCGGTGACCGGCCGCGCACCCGGACCTTCCACGGCGTGGGAGCACTGACCCCCACCGAGCGGCGGGTGGCGGACCTCGCCGGCCGGGGGATGACCAACCGCGAGATCGCCCAGCGCCTCTTCGTCGGTCTGCGCACCGTGGAAGTCCACCTGACCAGCGTCTACGGGAAGCTCGCCATCGACGGCCGGGCGGGGCTGGCGCGCGCGCTGGCCAAACCCCGTTCCGAAGTCAGGTTATGACGAAGCGGGGTGAGGGCGCGGAAAAACTGCGTTCCACCTCCCCCGGAATGTCTTCGGTACCGACCACGACGTCACCGTGCGCCCCGGTACGTACCTTCATCAACTCCCCACCTTTCACGTTTTCCGCTACCGAGGAGAGACCCATGGGGCTCATCAAATCCACCACCGTCGCCCAAGTCGCCGAGGCCGTAGGGCAGTCCGACCCGCTGGCCCGCCCGGTGGTGACCCTGGGCGTGGGGTCGGGGCGCCATCCGTTCCTGTCCGCGATGCTGTCCGACGGTGTCGGCGACAGCGACAGCTTCTTCGTCACCCTCACCGACCGCTCCGTGCTGTTCCACGAGGTGCAGGCGGCGCGAAGCCGGCCGGGGAAGCTGCGGTACGACATCGAGCGCGAGCAGGTCCGCACACGGATCGGCGAGGTCCGCCGGGGCTTCCTGTGGAGCACCTTCCGGTTCCGGTTCCCCGGGGACACCGAGGCGACCTGGCTCAACGTCCGCCGCGCCTGGCGACCGGAGATGGACCGGTTCCTCGCCGCGCTGCACGAGGACGGGCACTCGGCATGACGTCACTTACCCCCTCCCGACAGCCCTTTGGCCGATGGATACCGCCGACCCTGGCCCTCACCGTGGCCGTGGTCAGCGGCTGCGGTCTGGTCGGCGACCCGGCCGACCCCGCGACCCCGAGC
This sequence comes from Streptomyces sp. NPDC059649, assembly GCF_042734445.1. Lineage (NCBI taxonomy): Bacteria > Bacillati > Actinomycetota > Actinomycetes > Kitasatosporales > Streptomycetaceae > Streptomyces > Streptomyces sp. NPDC059649. The sequence continues at coordinate 21,343 of NZ_JBHWDV010000004.1, read as the reverse complement.
CCCCTGCCGGTCCGCACACCGCCGCCGGCGCCTCTGCCCGACGAGATCGTGCCGGAGCTGCCCTGCCCGGCGGAAACCCGGCGGCCGGAGACCGTCGAGGTGGACTGGCCCGCCGCGGCCGCCGCGCACCGGGCCGCCGGGCCGCACGGAACGTCGGTGCTCGCTACCGGCTGCCCTCCGGTGCAGCTGGTGGCGCTGACGAACCGGCGGCCGGGAGGCGGCTCATGAAGGCCCGCGCCCGCTCCTCGCCCGCGGCGTCGCCGAGCTGGGCCAGGGCGGCCCCGGCCTCCGCCGCACACGTACGGGCCTGCTCCGGCCGGCCGACGGCGGCCAGCACCGAGGCGAGGGCCAGCAGCGTATGGGCGCGCTGTGCGTGCAGGCCGTGCGACCGGCAGACGGCGAGCGCCGTACCGTACTCCGTCACCGCTTCGTCGAACCGGCCGAGTGCCGCCAGTACGTCGCCCAACACGCGTTGCGCCAGGGCGATGCCCACCGGATTGTCCCCGGGCGGGCACTGGGCGAGGGCGTCCCGGGCGGCCTCCAGCGCCTGGTGCGGCCGGTCGAGTGCGAGGTGGGCGCGGGCCAGGCTGACGGAGCACTGGGCGGCCATACCGGGCTCGCCGCTCTCACCCGCCAGGGCGTGCGCGCTCCGGTAGTGGCCGATGGCCTCCTCCAGGCCGTCCGGCCGCACGGCGGCGACCACGCCCATGGTGTACACGACACGGGGGGCCAGTACCTGGTCCGCGGGGTCGAGCGTCTCGTGGGCGCGGGCGGCCAGCGCGACCGCCTCCTCGTGGTGTCCGATCCGCGCGCAGGCGACGGACGCCGTGATGCAGCTGAAGACGGTCGCGAGCCGCTCCCCGTGGTGGTCGGCGGCGCGCAGCAGCGTATGGCTCAGCTGATGGATGGGACCCCACGGCAGACAGAAATCGGTGAACGGCATGAGCAGCGCCAGAAGGCACGACAGGGTGCGGGTGTCCTCCGCGCTCACCGGCCGATAGGGGTGGTGCAGGATCTGGCCGGCGACGGCCAGCATCGCGGGGAGCTCGTGCAGCACCCAGTCCTGCGCGTGCAGCGCGTCGGTGAAGGCCGCGGCGCCCGGCATGCCGTCCGGATCGGCGGCGTCGGGCAGCCGGCTGTAGGGCCGCTCGGCACGCATGGCGCTGCTCGTCCCCGCGAGGTAGAAGCGGGCGACCCGGCTCAGGGCCGCCTGCCGCGTGGGGGCGGGGTCGGTGTCCAGGGTCCGGTGGCGGGCGAACAGCCGCAGCAGATCGTGGTAGCGGTACCGGCCCGGTTCCCCGGGTTCCAGCAGACCCTGGTGGGTCAGGGACTCCAGGGTCGCCTCGGCCTCCCGCCGGTCGCACCGCAGCACCGCCGCCGCGGCGGCCGGGGAGAGGTCGGGCACCTCGGGGATGGCCAGCAGCCGGAAGGCACGCGCCTCCGCGTCGTCCAGCGTCGAGTAGCCGAGGTGGAAGACCGATTCGACGGCCAGGCTGCCGGCCTCCAACTCGCCCAGCCGCTGCGAGCGGTCGCTGAGCCGCTCGGCCAGCGTCGCGAGCGTCCAGCGCGGACGGGCCACCAGGCGGGCGCCGACGATACGGACGGCCAGCGGGAGCATCCCGCACGCCCGCACCAGGTCGCGGGCGGTCTGCTGTTCCTGACGGCACCGCCCGCTGCCGGCCATCCGCTCCAGGAGGGCAAGGGCCTCCCGCTCGCTGAACGGTTCGAGCGCGGTGTGGGTGGTCGCCGGGAGGCACATCAGTGCCGTACGGCTGGTGACCAGCGCGGCGCTCCCGGCGGTACCCGGCAGCAGGGCGCTCACCTGCTCGGTGTCGGCGGCGTTGTCCAGCAGAAGCAGCAGCCGGCGGCCGGCCATCCGCGAACGGTACAGCGCGGTCCGCTCCTCCCGCCCGCTGGGCACATTGCCGGCCAGCACACCCAAGGAGCGCAGGAACCACTCCTGCACCTCATAAGGGTTCGCCCGCTCCCGTCCGGTCCCGCGCAGGTCGACGTAGAGCTGGCCGTCGGGGAACTGCTCCCGCACGGCGTGCGCGGCGTGCACGGCCAGCGTGGTCTTCCCGACGCCTCCCATGCCGTGGATCACGCAGATCACCGGAGCGGTGGCGTCCGTCCGTACGGCACCGGCCAGGGCGTCGCGCACCTGCCGGCTCTCCTCCCCGCGGCCGGTGAAGTCAGGGACGTCGGGAGGGACCTGCGCCGGCGGCACCCAGGTCGGCCGGTCCGGCCCGGCGGCCGGTCCGGCTGCCGGGGACGCGGTGGCCACACCCGGCGGCGGTGCCAGCGTCGGGTCCGCCTCCAGGATGCGCTGATGCAGACGTACCAGCTCAGGGCCGGGATCCACGCCCAGCTCGGCGGCGAGGTGCCGTCGGGCCGCGTTGAACCCGGCCAGCGCGTCCGCCTGCCGGCCGCAGCGGTACAGCGCGAGCATCTGTAGCGCACGCAGCCCCTCGCGCAGCGGATGTTCGTCGGCCAGTGTGAGCAGTTCCCCGACGACCCGGCTGTGTCCGCCGAGCTGGAGTTCCAGGGTCAGCCGCGCCTCGACGAGGAGGAGCCGGTACTCCACGAGCCGGTCCCGCTGCCGCTGGGCGTAGGGGCCGGGCACTCCCGTCAGCGGAGTGCCGTCCCACAGCGCCTCGGCCTCGGCCAGGCTGCGGACGGCCGGCTCCAGCTCCCCCTGGCTCCGGGCCGACTGCGCCCGGGCATGGAGCCGTTCGGCCTGGGAGACGTCCAGCGCCCCGTCCGGCAGGTGCAGCGCATAGCCGCCGGCGACGGAGACCAGGGCCTTGGGCGCGGCGGACTCGCTCTCCAGCACGGTGCGCAGCCGTGAGATGTGGTTGCGCACCGCGACGTGCGCGCTGGCCGGCGGGTCCGATCCCCAGACGTCCCGCACCAGTTCGTCCGCGGAGGCGACCTGGCCGCACCGCAACGTCAGCGAGGTGAGCACCGCGCGCTGCTGTGCCGGCCCGATGTCCAGCGGCCGCCCATCGCGCCAGGCCCGCAGCGGACCCAGCGCCGCGATCCGCAGTCCCCCCATGCCCTGCTCCCACGTTCCGACCCGCGGCATCAGTCATGTCCACCTGTCATCAGCCATTGGCCGAGAACCGAGGGGCGGTCACTTGCCGGGAAGTTCTGCCCGGTGGGCATTATCCCTGGAAGCGCTCTCGGCGGTCCGGGGTGTCCGCTGGTCGAAACGGTGCGGGCGGACATCCCGGCCCTCCGCCGTGGCAGGTCGGGGCCACTCTGCCCGGGTTCGTACCGCGTGCATGGCCGGCCACGACGGCGGCGCATTGCGTGTCCCGGTCACGCTCGGCGGTGGATGAGGAAAGGCAGCAGCGCACGGATCTCGTCGCATGCCGTCGGCTCCAGGTCGAGCGCCGTCAGGCAGTCGTGGGCCCTGTCGAGGTGCTGCTGGGCCTCGCTCCGGGTGGCGGAACGCCCGCCCGCCTCCTCGATGAGATCGGCGGCCTGACGGGCGCCGGCGTCGTCCAGTGTCCCGCCCGATTCGAGCATCCCCACCAGCCGCCGTGCGGCCGGGGTGCCCGAGGCCAGCGCCGCCAGGACGGGGTAGGTCTTCTTCAGCCGTCGCAGATCGTTGTGTACCGGTTTGCCGGTGTCCTGGGGGTCCCCCCAGATGCCCAAGAGGTCGTCAACGGCTTGGAAGGCCACTCCGAGATGCCGGCCGGCTCGTGTGAGACCTGCGACGGTCGCGGCCGGTGCGCCGGCGAGCACGGCGCCCAGGCCGGTGGCGCACCCGAGCAGCGCACCGGTCTTGTGCTCGGCCATCGACCGGTACTCGGGCACCCGGACCGCGTCGGCGCCCGTCCATGAACGGCACTCGAAGAAGAGGTCGTCGGCCTGGCCCCGCGCCATGTCGTTCAGGGCCTGGGCCAGGTGCCGCACCGCCGCGCCGCTCTGTGCCGCGGGGGAGTCGCAGAGGATCTGGGCAGCGAGGGCGCACATCGCGTCACCTGCCAGGACCGCGGGTCCGGCACCGTAGGCCTTCCAGGTGCTCGCCCGCTGCCGACGGGTCTCGTCGCCGTCCATGATGTCGTCGTGCACCAGCGAGAAGGTGTGCACCAACTCCACGGTGACCGCACCGGCGACGGCGCACTCCGCGGGCGCTCCGGCCGCCTCCGCGCAGAGCACCGTGAGTGCCTGGCGCACCCCCTTGCCCTGGGAGCCGGGGACGAACCTGCCTTCCTTCTTGGTCCATCCGAGAGAGTGGGCTGCCATGTCGGCCAGCCACGGATGGAGGCGCTCCACGGCCTCCACGAGCGCCGGTTGCACCAACGCGCGGCAGCGGGCCAGGGTTTGCGCCGCGGCGGCCTGGGGCGCGGTAAGAGGCGTCATGATCGGGTGTGTCCTTCGGTGTCCTTGGGCGGCCAAAAGTAGGGGGAGAACGCGCCATGACGGATGACGGGCGATACCGAAGGATTACGACGTCGGGGCGGCAGACGAGAGATGACGAGGCGTCAGAAACCTGTCAGGTGCGGCCCTTTGGTGTTCAGCGGGCCGTCAGGTCCTGTTCCGCCCAGATGGTCTTGCCCTGCTTGGCGTGCCGGGTGCCCCAGCGCTGGGTGAGCTGGGCGACCAGCAGGAGGCCGCGTCCCCCCTCGTCGAAGACGCGGGCCCGGCGCAGATGCGGAGCGGTGTCGCGGGAGTCGGAGACCTCGCAGATCAGGCTGCGGTTGTGGATCAGCCGCAACTGGATCGGCGGCTGCCCGTAGCGGATGGCGTTGGTGACCAGTTCGCTGACCACCAGCTCCGTGGTGAACACGGCGTCGTGCAGCCCCCAGGCCGTCAGTTGCGCGGTCGCGTCGCGCCGGGTCCGGGCGACGACGGCGGGGTCGGAGGGCACGTCCCAGCGGGCGACCCGGTCGGCCCCCAGCGCGTGGGTGCGGGCGATCAGCAGCGCGATGTCGTCGGCGGGGCGGGCCGGGAGCAGTGCGTCGAGGACGTTGTCGCAGACCTCCTCCATGGACGCGGCGGGCCGGGCGAGCGTGCTGCACAGCAGGTCGAGCTGCTCGTCGGGATCGCGGCCGCGGCTCTCGATGAGACCGTCGGTGAAGAGGGCCAGCAGGCTGCCTTCGGGCAGCTCGACCTCGACGGCTTCGAAGGGCAGCCCGCCCAGTCCGAGCGGCGGGCCGGGCGGTACGTCGAGGACCTCCGGGTGGCCTTCCGGGGTGACCACGGCGGGCGTCGGACTTCCGGCACGGGCCAGTGAGCAGTGCCGGGAGACCGGGTCGTAGATGGCGTAGAGACAGGTGGCGCCGACGTCACCGGGAGCGGCGGGACGGGATCCGTCGGGTTCGACGCCCGACTCGGTGGTGGCTTCGGCGGACAGCCGCAGCACGATGTCGTCGAAGTGGGTGAGCAACTCGTCGGGCGGCAGATCGATATCGGCCAGGGTGCGGACCGCGGTCCGCAGCCGGCCCATGGTGACCGATGCCTCGACGCCGTGGCCGACGACATCGCCGACGACCAGGGCGACCCGCGCTCCGGAGAGCGGGATGACGTCGAACCAGTCGCCGCCCACCCCGGCCTGCGCCGGAAGGTAGCGGTAGGCGACGTCCAGGGCGCTCTGGTCCGGCAGGCCCCGGGGCAGCAGGCTGCGCTGCAGGGCGACCGCCATGTGGTGTTCCCGGGCGTACCGGCGGGCGTTGTCGATGCAGACCGCGGCGCGGGCCGCGAGTTCCTCGGCCAGGGCCAGGTCGTCGTCCTCGAACGGTGCGGTGCGCCCCGAGCGCCAGAAGTTGGCCACGCCGGTGGCGAGGCCGCGGGCGCACAGCGGGGCGGCGATGAGGGAGTGGATGCCGTAGTCGAGGAGCCGCCGGGCGCGCTCGGGGTCCTGGGCCTGCCATCCGTGGGCCGTGCGCAGGTCCGGTTCCAGCCGTGCCTGCCCCGCCGTCATTCCTCTGGCCTGGGGCGTCGAGGGCCGGAAGGTGATCAGTTCGCCGGTGGGGTAGAGCGGATGGTCGTCGCGGATGCCGACGGTGGCGGTGCGGCGCAGCGTCGTCCGCGTGCCGTGCGGCTCCTCGCCGCGCAGAACCGGCTCGGCCAGGTCGACGGTGACGAAGTCGGCGAACCGCGGTACCGCTGCTTCCGCCAGCTCCTGCGCGGTGCGGGTCACATCGAGGGTCGAGCCGATGCGGACGCTGCCCTCGTACATGACGTTCAGCCGGCTCCGGGCCGCCTCCGTCTTTCCGGACAGGGCGTGCAGCTCGGTGGAATCGCGGAGGGTGGTGACGGTGCCTCCGGGGCCGTCCGGCCGCCCGGTGGCACGCTGGTTGACGGCGAGCAGCCGGTCCCCCGCCGAGTGCAGCTCGTCGCTGGCCGGGCGGCCCGAGGCCAGCAGGGCGGCGGTGCGCGGGGCGAGGCCGAGGGTGTCGACGTGCCGGCCCTCGGCGTCGGCGGGGAGGTCGAGCAGCCGGCGGGCCTCGTCGTTGGCGAGCAGCAGCCGGCGGTCCTCGTCGACGATCAGGACGCCTTCCCGGACGGAGTGCAGCACCGCGTCGTGGTGCTCGTAGAGCCGGGTGATCTCGGCCGGGCCCAGGCCGTGCGTCTGCCGCAGCAGTCGCCGGCTGAGCAGCGCCGTCCCGCCCGCGGTGACGGCCATCGCGGCGGCCGCGGCGGCCAGGGCCACCGGCACCTGCCGGTTGAGGGTGGCGCTGACGTTCTTCGTGGTGATGCCGGCGACGACCGCGCCGATCACCCGGCCCTGCGGGTCCCTGATCGGCACGTTGGCCCGGACCTGCGGTCCGAGCGTCCCCTTGGCCGTCTCCGTGGTCGTGTGACCGGACAGCACCGACGCCAGATCACTGCTGAAGTGTTTGCCGATCCGCTCAGGCTTGGGATGCGTGTAGCGGATGCCGTTCCGGTTCACGACGACGACGAAATCGACCCCGGACCCCACTCTGACCGCTTCGGCCCGCGGCTGGAGCACCGCCGTGGGATCGCGGGACCGCATGGCGGCCTCGATCCCCGGCGCATGGGCGAACGCCTCGGCCACGCCCAGTGACCGCTTGGCGGCCTCGTGTGTGCTGTTGTGCTGGGCATCGATGACGAGCGCGAACGCGGCGCCGACGCAGAGCAGCACGATGACCGCCAACTGCAACAGAAACATCTGACCGACGACGCTGTGCACGCTCAGCACCGAGCGGGAGACCGTGCGCCCGCCACGGCCGGAGCTGCGCGCGTGTGCGGCCACCATGCCCTTCCACTCCTCTTGTCGCTGGGGGAAGGCGATGCCTCTTGTCGCCGGGGAAGGCGATGTGTCGCCGGGAACGGCGATCGGGACGGCCCGGGGGCGGCCGGCTGTCAGGGAACGTGTCAGGGAACGCGTTCGGCTCGGCTCACGGCCCGCAACGTGCGGCGATGCCCCAGGCGCACCCCCGAAGTGCCGTCCCTGCGTCGGCCCCGCGGGAGCGGTGGCGTCCTTGAGTCAAGGGTAGGACTTCAGCAGGCGGCCCCCTTCGCGGACACTGGCTGACATGGTGACGGTCCTCGGTGTCGACGCCTGTCCGGGCGGTTGGCTGGCGGTCGAGCTCCGCGACGGCCGGTTCGCGCAGGCACGAGCCGTCACGACCCTGCGCTCCCTGCTGCCCGTTGCCGCGTCCGGTGACGTCGCGGTCGTGGCCGTGGACATGCCGCTGGGGCTCCTCGACACCGGGTGGCGGCGGGCGGACACCGAGGCGGCGGCCCTGCTGGGACCGCTCAGGGGGAGCGTCTTCCGGGTGCCGCCGCGCACGGTGTGGCAGGAGGAGACGTACGACGAGGCGCGGGCCCGGTGCCGCGAACTCACCGGGGCCGGGCTGAGCCGCCAGAGCTGGGGGCTCGCCGCCAAACTCCGTGAGGCGAACGCCTGCTTGACGGCACCCGGGGGCGACCGGCTCCTCGAAGTGCACCCGGAGGTGTCGTTCCGGGCCCTGGCGGGCGGCACGGCGCCGCTTGCCCGCAAGAAGAGCTGGGCGGGGCAGATGGCGCGGCGCTCGCTCCTCGCCGCGGCCGGCATCGTCCTCCCGGACGACCTGGGGGCCGCGGGGCGCACCCCGCCGGACGACGTCCTGGACGCGGCCGCGGCCGCATGGACGGCCCACCGGATCGCCCGCGGCCGCGCGCACTCCCTCCCGGACCCGCCCGAGCACGATGCCGACGGGCGCCCCATCGCCATCTGGTACTGACGGGCGCCCCGTCGCCATCCGGTACTGATGGTGCACCGGGTGTCCGTCCGGCATCCCGCTGCGCCTGCGCCCCGGTCGGCAGCGTCCCGCGCCGCCCCCTGCCGCCCCGCGCGCGACGCGGCTCGAAGCGCTGCCAGGTGGCGATCGCCCATGGTGGAAACCCTCAACCGTATGGGTGTGGATCAGCTCTCACATGGGTAACACGCCTTTCCCGTATGGGTGTTGCGGCGGGGGGCCGTGACTTCTGAGCGTGGGGAGAGCCGGATGTCCGACCTGGCGACCGTATCGGCCGAGATCGCGCCCTATCTGACCATGGCGGCGAACAGCCTCGGCACGTCCGTGATCAGCGCCGCCCAGCAGCGGATCGCCGAGCGCACCGTCACGGCCGGGGAGGGATTCTTCCGCCGGCTGCTGCGCCGCGGTGACGGGGCGGACGGAGGCCCGGTCGGCGACGCCGGCCGGCTGCTTCTCGACCAGGAACGGGCGGACGCGCTCGACCGGCAGCTGGCGGGCCTCGGCGACGACGAGCGCCGGGTGCTGGCGGCGGCGGTGGCCGGCTGGCTGGCGGAGCCCGCCGACCGGCGGGACGAGCACCGGCTCCTGCGGCAGATCGACCGGCTCGCCGCGTCCGCGGGCGGCCGTACCGTCCACCACCACGTCACCGCGACCGGCCAGGGCTCGATCGCGGCCGGCGAGATCCACGGCGACATCCACATGGGAGGCAGCGCGGACACCCGGAACGGTTCATGAGCCGCCCGGCGGACCGTGGCGACGTCCACCACAGCACGACCTCGCACGGCGCTCACTCCATCGCGGCCCACGACATCAGGAACATCTTCATCAAGTGGGTGATGCACCCCAGCGCCCGCTGGCTGCCGCTGCTGCTGGCCTGCGCCGCCGTGGTGATCGCCGGCACCGTCTGGCCGGACGGACCGGCCCGCCAGTACACCCTCTGGGGCCTGCTCACCGGCCTGTCGGTGAGCACCGCCGCGGCCCGCGTCCTCGACCGCGGTCCGCGCGACGCCCGGCTGGCCGCTGTACTGTCCCTGGTCTCCGTACTGGCCACGGTCGGCGGCTGGCTGGCCTTCCAGAGCGTCCGGACGCACGGCGAGATCGACGTGACCGGGCAGGTCCGTACGGAGGGCAGCCAGCCGCTGGACGACGTCGCGCACCGCACGCTCACCCTCCGGCTCGACGCCCGCGCCCTGGCGGAGCCGCGTAACGCGCTGCGGCTGACGCTGGACCTCACCGACCACGACCCGGCCGGCCCGACCTGCCTGCCGGACACCCGCGCCACGCTCTCGCTGCTCACCGCGGGCTCCGCGGACCGGACCGCGGACATCCGGCCCGGCGGCACCGTCGACTTCGCCCTGGGAGCACGGACCGCCACGGTGACGATCGGCGTCCGGCTGCACACCGGCCGCGGCTGCCGGATGGACGTGCGGACGACGAGCGCGGTGCTGCATGACCGCTGATGGTTGCGTTCGATGACGTTCCGTCAGGAACCTCACGTCGCACCAGTGTTGACGCAGAAACGTAAGAAGCAGGAACCGTCGGACCGGGGGAGACCGATGAGCATCACACGACGCGACAGCACCGCCCGACCGCTGAGGTCCCGGCGTCCCAAGGCCCTTCCCGGGCTGGCCGGGCTGGTCGGGCTCGCATGCACCGCTCTGGTGGCGACCGCCTGTGGATCCTCGGAGCCGCCCTCGCTCTTCGCGGGTGGCAAGGTGTCGGTCGGGGCCAAGAACGACCAGCCCGGTACGGGCGTCGTCCACACCTACAAGTTCTCCGGCTTCGACATCACCGTCGCCCGGCAGGTCCTCAAGGCGGTCGGCGCCGAGCCGGACTTCGGGATCGTGCCGTCGGAGGACCGCAGCGCGGTGCTCACCGAGAAGAAGAAGGACCTGGTCGTGGCGACGTTCTCGATCACCGTCGACCGGATGAGGACGCTGGACTTCGCGGGCCCGTACGCGTCCACGTACCAGGGCATCATGGTCCGCAGGAACGACCAACGGATCCGCCGGCCCGAGGACCTCTTCGGCAAGCGCGTCTGCACCTGGCCCGGGACGACGTCCGCCACCACGTTGGAGGGGCCGGAGTACGCCCGGATCGCGGTCTACGAGCGTCCGGACGCGTCGAGTTGCATCACCGACCTCAAGGTCAAGAAGGTGGCCGACGCGGTCTCGACCGACCAGATGATCCTCTACGGCTTCACGCAGGAGAACCCGGACCTCAAGGTCGTCCCGGACCTCACCTACGGCTCCGCCAACCACTACGGCATCGCGATGGCCAAGGGGCACCGCAAGGACTGTCTGCGGCTGCGCGACGCGCTGCGGGAGTACGTCAACAGCAACAACTGGAGCCACGACTTCTCGACGTCGCTGTGGTCGGTCCCGAAGGCCGATCCGACCTGGGAGACCGACTACCGGCCGCGTGCCGAGACCATCGACGCCCTCTCCTGCCGGGACCGCCCGCGGGCCTGAACGGGCACGGCAGGTGGGGTCAGGCCTCCTCGGGCCCGTCGTTCCCGGCGTAATGGAGCAGTACGACACCGTTGCCGAAGGCGTGGGTGTCGAGCAGCCGGAGGCGGGTCCTGGTGTCCGCGTCGGGGAAGAGCGGGGTGCCGCGGCCGATGAGGACCGGATGGAGGTAGAGGCGGTACTCGTCGACCAGGCCGAGCCGAAGGAAGGACGCGGCCAGGTGCGCCCCGCCGAGCGCCAGGTCCCCGCCCGGCCGCGCCGTCAGCTCCCTGATCCCCTCGACCGTGACCTCCCGCACGATCGTGGTGTTCCAGTCGGCCCGCTCCAGGGTCCGGGAGAACACGAACTTGGGCATCTCCCGCCAGATCCCGGCGAACTCGGCCATCGGCCCGCGGGCGTCCGGGTCGGCGTCGGCGGTCGGCCAGTACCCGGCCATCAGCTCATGGGTGACGCGGCCGGACAGGAGGCCGCCCATGGTCCTGAGCAGGTCGTTGAAGTGCTGGTGCAATTCGTCGTCGACGACATGCCAGGCGATGTCGTGGTCCGGCCCCTCGATGTAGCCGTCGAGCGACAGCGACATCATCAGGACGATCCTTCGCCTCGGGGTCCCTTGGCTCGTGGTCCCCTGGCTCGTGGTCCCCTGGCTCGTGGTCTCTCGCATCGCGGTCCTCCCGGCGGCACCCTACGCCGGACCGGCGGCCGTGGCCCCGACCAGCGCCGCCCGGCTGGGCCCCGCGCCACCCGACCGGGCCCGCGCCCACCCGACCGGGCCCGACCCCGCTCGACATGCGAACGTGGCGTGATCGGGTCGATACTTTGTGCTATGAATGAACGATTTGTCCAACTTCCTGGTAGTGAGCGGGCCGCCGCCCCCAAGGCGCGCCCCGCCGGTTCCCTCGACGGGTCCACCCCCGTCCACGCCACGATCATGCTGCGCCGCCGGGCCGAGGTCCCCCGGGATCTGATCACCGGGCCGGACACCATCTCGCAGGCCGAGCTGGCCCAGCGGTACGGCGCCGACCAGGCCGACGCCGACCGCGTACGCGAGGTACTGGGCCGCCACGGCGTCGACGTGAACGAGGTCGATCTGGCGAGCAGACGCATGAAGGTGTCCGGTACGGCGGACCAGATGGCGGCCGCGTTCGGGACCCAGCTGTCCCGGGTGGCCAGCCCCGACCCCATCCATGGTGAGCTGGTCGAGCACCGGCACCGCGAGGGCCCGCTGCGGCTGCCCGCGGAGCTGGACGGTGTGGTCGTGGCGGTGCTCGGTCTGGACGACCGCCCGCAGGCCCGTCCGCATGTCCGGCACGCGCGGGCCCGGGCCCGCCACACCTCGTACAAGCCCTCGCAGCTGGCCGGTGTCTACCAGTTCCCGCCGGACACCGACGGCACCGGCCAGACGCTGGCGATCATCGAACTCGGCGGCGGGTTCACCCAGGACGAGCTGACGGAGTACTTCCGGTCCCTCGGGCTGCCGAAGATGCCCAAGGTGACGGCGGTCGGCGTCGGCACCGCCCGCAACCAGCCGACCGGTGACCCGCACGGCGCCGACAGCGAGGTGCTGCTGGACATCGAGGTCGCCGGTGCGCTGGCGCCCGGCGCCGAGCAGAAGGTGTACTTCGCGCACAACACCGACCAGGGCTTCGTCAACGCGGTCAGCCAGGCCGTCCACGACACCCCGACCCCGGCCGCGCTGAGCATCAGCTGGGGCGCCGCGGAGCCGTTCTGGACCGACCAGGCCCGTGCCGTGTTCGACGAGGCGCTGGCCGACGCCGCGGCGCTGGGCGTGACGGTGTGTACCGCGGCCGGCGACGACGGCAGCAGCGACGGCGTCCCGGACGGCCGCCCGCACACCGACTTCCCGGCCTCCAGCCCGCACGCGCTGGCCTGCGGCGGCACCCGCCTGGACGCCGACCCGGACTCCGGTCTGGTGCGCAGCGAAGTGGTGTGGGGCGGCAACGGCGGCGGCGCCACCGGCGGCGGCATCAGCGAGGCGTTCCCGCTGCCGTCCTGGCAGACCACGGCCGGTGTGCCGCACAACGGCAGCGGCCCGGGCCGCGGTCTGCCGGACGTCTCCGGCGTCGCCGACCCGGCCACCGGCTACGAGGTGCTGGTGGACGGCCACCCCTCGGTGATCGGCGGCACCAGTGCCGTCGCCCCGCTCTGGGCGGCGCTGACCTGCCGTCTGGTCGAGGCGCTCGGCCGCCCGCTCGGCATGCTGCACCCGCTGCTGTACGCCGGAGCCACCCCCGGGCACACCGCCCGCGGCTTCCGGGACGTCACCGTCGGCAGCAACGGCGACTTCGACGCCAGTCCCGGCTGGGACGCCTGTACCGGTCTGGGCGTCCCGAACGGCACCGAACTCCTCGCCTCCCTGCGGGAGATGGTGACCCGCTGACCCGCCGGTCAGCCGGACCCGCCGGGTGTGCACGGCCGCGCCCGGCGGGCCCTTCGCGGATGGCCCGATCACGCGGCGGGGTGGTTCCGCGGCCGGTACTCTCGGGGGGATTTCCCTCGAATGGGTGTACGGGACGGGTGTACGGGTGGGGGCTGCGGTGCTCAAGCACTACTACCGGCTGGTGTATTGGAAGCGGCGGATCAGCCGCTCCCTGGGGTGGCGGCGCGGTATGGGTCCGGGAGCGCTGGGGCCGCAGCGGCGGCGGACACGCACCGGGCGGGGCCCCCGGCGCGGTCGCCAACTCCTTTACGGGGCACGCCCGTTCCTGATCTTCGGTGCCCTGGTCGCGCTCGTCGTGGCGGCCTCGGCACTGGTCGCCGGCGGCTACGAGGACGTGGGCTGGGCGGTGATGTCCGGGGGAGTGGACGGGGAGTGACGAGCCGCTCCGGTAGGCCGTACGGCGGCGGCCGGGAAGCGCACCGTCGCCGTACGGCCCGCCCGTCCCTCAGGGCGCGGCTGCCTCCGTCAGGACGCCTGTGCCGTGCTGTAGAGGTTCTTGGCGTCGTCGCCGAAGTACGGACCGAACATGGTGTTGGGCAGGAACTGGTAGCCGAAGCTGTTCACCGAGGACTGCAGCCCGGTGCCGGTCTTCTCGTCGAACGAGGTGAACCACGGGCCGCCGCTGGAACCACCGGTCATGTTGCAGGACAGACCGTGGTCGTGGGAGAACAGCGGGTCCTTCATGGTGGTGCCGCTGCAGTAGATCAGCTTGGTGCCGTCGTACGGGGCCGCCGCCGGATAGCCGAAGGCGTACATCGTCTTGTTGTAGCCGGAGTTGAAGGACAGGCCCTGCCCGCCGACGACGTCGGTGAGCTTCTTGCCGTCGAGCGGGGCGACGACCGCCGCGCCGACGTCGTAGTTGATGTCCTCGCTCGCCGTCCACTGCGGGGTGGAGAGCGTCTTGGCGGCCGGCCACTTGCCGTACGGGGCCTGGCCGTCGTGGTAGCCGGGCACGAAGACCCAGTTGGTGTGCCAGGCGCCGTCCAGCTTCACACAGTGCCCGGCGGTGATCACGGTGCTCTTGTTCGCGCTGGTCACCGCGTCGCCGGAGCAGGACGCGTTACGGCCCTGGTAGGTGAAGAACACCCGGCCGGCGGTCTTGGTGACCGCGCCGCCGCCGGTCCACGGGCCGCCCGGCTGGGCCGCGGCGGTGGGCCGCAGTACGGGCAGGGACGGCAGCCCGGGCAGCTGGGGGAGCGTCGGCCGCACGGTGAGCGGGGCGCTGCGCGGGACCGCGGCGCGGTGCTGCCGCGCCGGCGCGGCGAGGTCGAGCGGGGTGGCGGACCGCATCCGCGCCGCGGTCCAGAAGGCGCCGGCGGTGCGCTGCGGGGTGGCGGAGCGGGGGGAGTTCTGCGGGGTGGCGGCGCCGGCCGGGCCGGTGGGGAGCAGCAGGGCCAGCAGCGTACCGGCGGCGGTCAGGGTGCCGAGGGCGGCCCGGGATCCGCGCGCCGGACGCCGCGTCGCTATGCCGTCAACTGCGGTGCCGCCACGGTCGTTTCGTCTCACGCGTAACTCCTTCTGCGGGGGCCGCGGACGCCGGGCGCGCGGCCGATGGGGACGGGACCGCCGCACGCGACGGCCCGGCAGACGAGTGGTGCGGTGAGAGGTAAGCGTGCCACCGGAAGCGACCGGAGGGCAGGGGGCGGACGGAAACGGTCCGGTGGAGGCGATGTGATCGTCGCCCGTGCCGACGGACGGTCAACCCCGCCCGATATAGGGCATGGCGGTCGCCATCACCGTCGCGAACTGCACATTGGCCTCCAGCGGCAGCTCCGCCATGTGCACCACCGTCCGGGCCACGTCCGCGGCGTCCATCACCGGCTCCACCGCCAGCTGCCCGTTCGCCTGCAGGATGCCGGTCTGCATCCGGTCGGTCATCTCGGTGGCCGCGTTGCCGATGTCGATCTGACCGCAGGCGATGCGGTACGGACGGCCGTCCAGCGACAGCGACTTGGTCAGCCCGGTGATCGCGTGCTTGGTGGCGGTGTACGCGACGGAGTGCGGCCGCGGGACGTGCGCCGAGATCGAGCCGTTGTTGATGATCCGGCCGCCCTGCGGTTCCTGCTCCTTCATGGTGCGGAAGGCGGCCTGGGCGCAGAGGAACGCACCGGTGAGGTTGACCTCGACCACCGCGCGCCAGTCGTCGTGCGAGAGCTCGGTGAGCGGCACCGCCTTGCCGAAGGTGCCGGCGTTGTTGAAGAGCAGGTCGAGCCGGCCGAACCGGTCGCGGACCGCCGCGAACAGCGCGTCGACCTGTTCGGGGCGGGTGACATCGGTCGGCACGGTGACGACCGCGGGGCTGGTCGGCTCGGTCAGAGCGGCCAGGCGGGCGGTCTCCTCCAGGGCCTCGGCGCGCCGCCCGGCCAGCGCCACCGACCAGTTGGCCCGGATCAGCGCCTGGGCGACGGCCCGCCCGATGCCGGACCCGGCGCCGGTGACCACCGCGACCTTGCGGGGCGCCGCGCCGCCCTCCCGTGCCTCCTGGGCCGCCGCCGCGGTCTGCGGGGTCGGCCCGCCCCGCGTGGCCGGTGCCGGCAGTGTGGGCCGGGGCGCGGTCGCCGTGCCGCCCACGTGCCCGGCCCGCGCCACCGGCGTCGCCTGTGCTGCCCCTGCCCGCTGTGTGTTCTGTGCCATGGCGGCAGCGTAAACGGCGGCGGACGGCGAACCGGCCGCCCGCCGCGGCGACTCAGCCGCCGGTGTCGAAGCGCCGCAGCACCGCCGCCTTCGTGGCGGTGAACTCCTCGTCGGTCAGGATGCCGTCGCGGTGCAGCTCGCCCAGTTCACGCAGCCGGCGCAGCAGCGCGTCGTGGTCGTCGGCGGGGGCGGCGGCAGGTGCGGCGGCCGCGGGGGCGGACGCGTTCCCGGCCGCGTTCCCGGCCACGGGGGGTACGGACGCCGTCGCGGGGAGGGCCTGGGCGGCGGGCGCCGAGGGGTGCGGCAGCCGTGCGGTGACCGCGGCCGCCAGCAGCGCGGTGGTGCCGCTCTCCTTCTTGAAGCCCCACAGCTCGATGGAGTCGGGGTCGTGGTCCGGTTTGAGCCGTTCCTTCGTGCCGTGCGGACGGAAGCGCAGGAAGCCGGACTCCAGCCCGACGGGCGGGCGCCACTCCACCGCTTCGATGTCGGTCAGGGCGTAGTCCCGCGTGCCCCACTGCCGTTTGGTCTCACTGGTGTTCCAGCGCCACTCCACGCGCACCCGTTCCCCGTCGAAGGTGGCGACGCCGTCCACCCCGGCGGCGGACAGCGGTACCGACGGGCCGGGCAGCAGATAGCGGTCACAGGGCCCGTCCGGCACCTGTTCCAGCATCAGCGCCTGCCGGACCGCGTCCACGAAGTACTCGGCGACGTCCACCCGCGCCGGCTCCACCGCGACCTGATACGGATTCGCGTCGTCCGGCAGCCCGCCGCCGGTGACCTGGAGCAGCGGGTCCGCGCCGTCCCGCAGCCGCAGCCGCAGCCGGCCGGCCTTGCGGCCCGGTTCGTGGGCGATGCCGGCCAGCGCGGCCAGCGGGACCGTGAACTCGCCCAGGTCCTGGCGCAGTTTGTGCACCCCGCGCTCGCGCCCCGGCACGATGCGTATGCCCTCTCCGTCGAAGCTCCAGGTGCCGTCGCGCACCATCAGTTCAGCCATGTCCCGAATCCTACGGAGAGTCGGCGGTGCGTGCCGCGTGCCGTGATTGTCCGGCGTCGTCCGGTGCCGGACCAACCATCATCGAGCGGTCATGCCTGCGTCGTACACGGGTCAGCGGCCCGCCGCCCCGCGGCCGTCCAATCGTCCTCAGCAACCGCCGCCAGGGGAGGGCCAGATGACGCACACCGCACCGTACGAGCAGGAGATCAGGGCCGCCGCCGCCCACGTCGCCCGGCGTCGCTTCCTCACCGTCACCGGAGCCGCCGCCGCACTCGCCTTCACGGTCAACGTCCCGGCCGCGGGCGCCGCGCACGCCGCCGAGGCCGACGCCCGGAAGATCACCGAGAACCCCTTCACCCTCGGCGTCGCCTCCGGCGATCCGCAGCCCGGCTCGGTCGTGCTGTGGACCCGCCTCGCGCCGCGCCCGTACGAGCCCGGCAACGGGATGCCGAACGCCAGAGTCACGGTCCGGTGGGAGGTCGCCTACGACGAGCGTTTCGCGCGGCTGGCCGGTCACGGCCGGGCCGACGCCCACCCGGAGTTCAACCACTCCGTGCACATCGAGCCCACCGGCCTGGCGCCGGACCGCGTCTACTACTACCGCTTCCGGGTCGGCAGCTGGATCAGCCCGGTCGGCCGCACCCGCACCGCCCCCGCGCGCGGCGCCCACCTCTCCCGGTTGAAGCTCGCCGCGGTCTCCTGCCAGGCCTACCACGACGGCTACTTCACCGCCTACCGGCACCTGGCCGAGGAGGACCTCGACGTCGTCTTCCACCTCGGCGACTACCTCTACGAGTACCCGGTCGACGCGGCCGGCGGCGCCCGCAAATACACCGACCGCACACTGCCCGCCCACTTCCGGCGCGAGACGGTCACGCTGGAGGACTACCGGCTGCGCTACGCCCTCTACAAGTCCGACCCGGACCTCCAGGCCGCGCACGCCGCCCACCCCTTCATCGTCACCTGGGACGACCACGAGGTGGAGAACAACTACGCCTCCGACATCAGCGAGGACAACCTCCCGCCCGCCGAGTTCCTGGTCCGCCGGGCCGCCGCCTACCGCGCGTACTGGGAGAACCAGCCGCTGCGCCGCCCGCAGCGCCCGCACGGCCCGGACGCCCGCCTCTACCGTCGCCTCCACTACGGCCAGCTGGCCCAGTTCGACATCCTCGACACCCGCCAGTACCGCTCCGACCAGGCCTACGGCGACGGCTGGCACGCGCCCGGCCCGGAGTCCGACGACCCGAAGCGCACCCTGACCGGTGCCACCCAGGAGCGCTGGCTGATCGACGGCTGGCGGCAGTCCACCGCCCGCTGGAACGTGCTCCCGCAGCAGGTCGCGTTCTCCGAGCGGCGCAACGCCACCGGCCCCGGCTACCAGCTCAGCATGGACGCCTGGGACGGCTACCGGGCCTCCCGCGCGCGGGTGCTGGCGGGCGCGGAGTCGGCCGGCGTGGACAACCTCGTCGTGCTGACCGGCGATGTGCACGTCCACTACGCCTTCGACATCAAGAAGGACTTCGCGGACCCCGGATCGCGCACCGCGGGCGTGGAGTTCGTCACCACCTCGATCGCCAGCGGCAAGGACGGCGCGGACAGGCCCGCCAACTGGGGCACGTACATGGCGGCCAACCCGCACATGAAGTTCTACAACGGCCGCCGCGGCTATGTGACGGTCACCCTGGACCGGGACACCGCCCGCGCCGACTACCGGACGGTGTCCGCCGTCACCACCCCCGGCGCACCGGTGAAGACGGCCGCGTCCTTCGTCACCGAGGCCGGCAACCCGGGCCTCAAGCCGGCCTGATGGCCTGACCCCGACCCCGGCCGGAACCCTCGGCCGGGACCTCAGCCCTAGGTCCAATGGCGCACCCCGTAAGGGGCCGTAACCCGCCCTGGGCATGACACCATGGATCGGCCCACCGACCCATGGAGACGCACATGACGGAGCCCGGCACCAGACCGGCCGACCCCTCGGACACCCCCGCGATAGCCGGGCGGGACGCGGCAGCGGCACCACCGCCCGCCGCGTCCCGCCGCACCGGCCTCCTCGTCACCCTCGTCCTCGGCGGACTCACCGCGGTCCCGCCGCTCTCCATGGACATGTACCTGCCGGCCCTGCCGCAGGTCACCACCGCGCTGCACAGCCCCGCCGCCACCGTCCAGCTCACCCTCACCACCTGCCTCGCGGGCATGGCGCTGGGCCAGATGATCGTCGGCCCGATGAGCGACAAGTGGGGACGCCGCCGCCCGCTGCTGGCCGGCATGGTCATCTACGTCCTGGCGACCGCCCTGTGCGCGGTCGCCACCAACGCCGAACTCCTCATCGCCTTCCGGCTGTTGCAGGGACTGGCCGGCGCCGCCGGCATCGTCATCGCCCGCGCCGTGGTCCGCGACCTCTACGACGGGGTGGCGATGGCGCGGTTCTTCTCCACCCTGATGCTGATCTCCGGGGTGGCGCCGGTCGTCGCCCCGCTGATCGGCGGGCAGATCCTGCAGATCACCGACTGGCGCGGCGTCTTCGTCGTCCTCACCGCCGTCGGCCTGGGCCTCACCCTCCTGGTCTGGCGCCGGCTGGCGGAGACCCTGCCGCCCGCCCGGCGGCAATCCGGCGGTCTCGGCGAGGCCCTGCGCACCATGCGCGACCTCCTCGTCGACCGGGTCTTCTCCGGCTACCTGCTCGTCGGCGCCTTCGCCTTCGCCGCCCTCTTCGCGTACATCTCCGCCTCGCCGTTCGTCGTCCAGGAGATCTACGGCGCCTCCCCCCAGGTCTTCAGCCTGCTGTTCGGCATCAACTCCGTCGGCCTGGTGGCCGTCGGCCAGATCAACGGCAAGATCCTGGTCGGCCGGGTCGCCCTGGACAAGGTGCTGGGCGCCGGCCTGGCCGTGATCGCGCTCGCCGCGACCGCGCTGCTGCTGATGTCCGCCGGCGTCTTCGGGCACGTCGGCCTCGTCCCGACCGCCGCCGGACTGTTCGTGCTGATGGCCGCCATGGGCCTGGTCATGCCGAGCACCAACACCCTGGCGCTGCTGCGCACCCCGCACGCGGCCGGCTCCGCCTCCGCCCTGCTGGGCACCTCGACCTTCCTCCTCGGCTCGGTGGCCTCGCCGCTGGTGGGCATCGCGGGCGAGCGCACGGCCGTACCGATGGCACTCGTCCAGCTCTCCTGCGCCGTATTGGCGCTCGGGAGCTTCCTGGGACTGTGCCGTCCGTGGCAGCGTAAGGGGGACAGCTCCGGCGGGAGGACCGCACTCTGAACGCACCGCGACTCACCTCTGGCACCCCGGCCCGGGCGGGACTGGACCCCGCCTGGGTCGACCGGCTGGTGCGCGGGGTGCGGGAGCTGCCCGAGGGCCGGCCGCCGTGGAGCCCGGGGGCCGTGGTGCTGGCCGGCCGCGGCCCGGTCGTGGTCGCCGAGGAGGCCGCCGGCTGGGCGCAGCGCTACCGGGCGTACGACCCCGAGCGGGACCGCGGGCTGGACCTGCCCCGCGACCTGTGGGTACCGATGCGGGCCGGCACCGTCTTCGACCTGGCCTCGCTCACCAAGCTCTTCACCGCCGTCGCCGCCGTCCAGCTGGCCGAACGCGGCCGGCTCTCCCTCGACGACGAGGTCCGGGACCATCTGCCGGCGTTCGCCCCCGGCCGCACCGTCCGGCAGCTGCTCACCCACACCTCCGGGCTCGCCCCCGAGCTCCCCTTCTACGACCACCCCGGGCGGGCCGCCCAACTGGCGCTGCTGTGGCGGGAGGCGGCGGCCCCCAGCGGCGGCACCGGCGCCGGCTACCGCTACTCCGACCTGGGCCTCATCGCCCTGGCGCTGATCCTGGAGCGGTGCACCGGGCGCGGCCTGGACGCCCTGGTCCGCGAGCAGATCACCGGCCCGCTCGGCATGACCTCCACCCGCTACGGGCCGCTGCCGCCGCACGGCGTGGCGGCGACCGAGGACCAGCGGCGGCCCTGGGCCAAGGCGGACCGCGGCATGCTCCGCGGCGAGGTGCACGACGAGAACGCCTGGGCGCTGGGCGGGGTGGCCGGCCACGCGGGCCTGTTCTCCACCGCCCAGGACCTGGCCGTGCTGTGCCGGACCCTGCTCAACGGCGGCGCGTACGGCACCACCCGGATCCTCGGGCCCGCCGCGGTCGACGCCCTGCTCGACCCGCCGGGCCTCGGCTTCGTCGTGGACCAGCCGTACTTCATGGGCGAGCTGGCGGGCCGCGGCGCGGCCGGGCACACCGGCTTCACCGGCACCAGCCTGGTCCTGGACCGCGCCACCGACACGTTCCTGGTCCTGCTCGCCAACACGGTCCATCCCCGCCGCCGCGACGCCGGCAGCGGCCCGCGGGCCGCCGCCGCGACCTGCTTGGCGCGAGCCGCGGGCTGAGACTTGCCGCACGTTTTCGGCTTTCCCGCCGAGGGGGTTGCCGTCTTTTCCGCCTTCGGCGGGGTGGGGGTTTGGGCCGGGGGCGCCTGGTGGGTGGTGGGTTGCGGGTTCGGCCCTCCGGCGCCTGTTGTGTGGACTGCTTCGTTTTACGTCCACACAACAGGCGCTGTCTCTTATACACCACTGACGCT
>NZ_JBHWDV010000003.1:378078-518928 GCF_042734445.1 Streptomyces sp. NPDC059649 | reverse complement strand
TGCGACTGGCTCGACGCCCAGGACCCCAAGGTCCTCGCCGACCTGCGCCGGCTCGGGGTCGGGCAGCGCTTCACGGGCCGCGGCTGACGGCAGCGCCCACCCGCCCGCTCAGACCGCGGTCCGCTCCACGGGGATCCACAACTCCGCGTCCGCCTGCGTCGCGTCCGACGACAGGCGGGTGCGCAGGATCTCGGGTCCCGGCCTGCTCTGGTACGGGTTGGACGGGAACCACTGTGTGAACACGTCCCGCCACAGGTACTGCAGCGCCTGCGGGAACGGCCCGGAGTTCTCGAAGACGGCCCACGCCCCCGCCGGGACGGTGAGCGCGTCCAGGTCGTCCGGCGCGTCGGCCCCGGTCACCACACCGTGGTAGTAGTCGAGTTCGGTTCCCTCCGCCCGGCTCGGGTCGAGGTCGTCGCTGACCGAGACGATCCCCTCCGGCTGCTGGTCCGACAGCGCGGTGATGCGGCGTATCGTCTCCTGGTCGATGCCGCGGATGAACTCCGCGATCGCCGGATTCACCCCGACATGGACCAGCGGGACCCGGGCCTTCTTGCCGACGACACGGAACTCCTCCTTCTCCACAACCCGGTACCGCATGCTGCTGCTCCCTTCGACGATCAGGCGGAAGGACATCCGGGGCTGGGAGTGCAGCGCCGCACCGGTCCGCCGGGCCTCGCCCGGGCCGATGCCGTGCACCGTCCGGAACGCCCGCGCGAACGCCTCCCCCGAGCCGTAGCCGTAGCGCACCGCGACCTCCAGCAGCGTCCGCTCCCCCGCGAGGACCTCGGCCCCCGCGACGGTGAGCCGTCTGCGCCGGATGTACTCCGACAGCGAGATCCCCGCCAGCGCGGAGAACAGCCGGCGGAAGTGGTACTCCGACGTCACCGCGATCCGCGCCAGCTCGGCCACCTCGATCCGCTGATCAAGATGCGACTCGATGTGTTCCAGGGCCTCGTTCAGCCGCTCCAGCACCTCGGTCTCCTTCCCTTACGCACCTCACGTGAGGAAGATCGCACCCGGCCGCACCCGGCCGCACCCGACATCCTGTGCCCGGTCCGATCGGTGGCCCACTACCAGGTCGAATACCTGCCGGACCTGGCCGGACGCCCCTGCTGGACTGGTGGGCGGAACCGTCCTTCCCCACCGTTCAGGGACCCGCCATGTCTGCTGCCCCCGCACTCGCCCCACCGACGGCCGCACCCGGCCCGGCCCGCTCGCCGCGCCTCGGCTGGTGCGCCGTCCTCGCCGTCACGCTGGGCATCTTCTGCATCGTCACCACGGAGATCCTGCCCATCGGCCTCCTCACGGACATCGGGGCCGACTTCCACGTCTCGGACGGTACGGCCGGGCTGATGATGACCGTCCCCGGATTACTGGCAGCCGTCGCCGCCCCCACCGTCACCGTGGCCACCGCCCGCCTCGACCGCCGTCTGATGCTCGGCGCGCTCACCCTGCTCCTCGCCCTGGCGAACGTCCTCGCCGCACTCGCGCCGGTCTACTGGCCCGTCCTGGTCTCCCGCGTCCTGGTCGGCATCACCATCGGCGGCTTCTGGTCCATCGGCGCCGGTCTGGCCGACCGCCTCGTCCGGCCGGAATCGGCCCGCCGTGCGACCGCGGTGATCTTCTCCGCGGTGCCGCTGGGCTCCGTACTCGGTGTCCCCGCCGGCACGTTCCTGGGCGAACTCGCCGGCTGGCGCGCGGCATTCCTCACCATGGGGGTCCTGACCGCGGTGGTGTTCGCCCTGTTGCAGCTCCTGCTGCCCCCGCTGCCCGCGGTCCGGATCACCCGGCTCTCGGTCCTGCGGGCGATGTGCCGCAGCGGCCACACCTGCATCGCGCTGCTGACGACGTTCCTGATCGTCCTCGCCCACTTCGGCGCGTACACCTACGTGACGCCGTTCCTGCGACAGGTCACCCAGGTCGGCCCGGGCACGATCACCCTCTTCCTGCTGGCGTACGGGGCCGCCGGCGTCCTCGGCAATTTCCTGGGCGGCGCGGCCGTCACCCGCCGTCCGCACGCCACGTTCGGTGCGGCCGCCTGCCTGCTTGCCGCCGCGACCCTGCTGCTGCCCGTCCTCGGCCACCGGCCGCTCGGCGCGGTCGCGCTGCTGCTCGTGTGGGGCACCGCGTACGGCGCCGTCCCCGTCTCGTCCCAGGCCTGGTTCACCCGCTCCGCCCCGCACACCACGGAGGCCGCGTCGGTGCTGTTCACCGCGTCCTTCCAGGCCACCATTTCGCTCGGCTCGCTGATCGGGGGCGTGGTGGTGGACCGTACGTCCGCTTCGGCGGTCATGACCTGCGGCGGGGCGGTCGCGGTGCTCATGGCGCTGGTGGTGTGGGTGCATTTCGCCCGACGGGTCGAGTGGCCCTGAGGACCGGGGGCGAATGGATGACCCCTCGGTGAACCCGCCTATGCCGCGGTGCGGTTGCGCAAGGTCAGATAGTGGCTGAGCTGCGTGGACGCGTGGAGCATGGCGAGGCCCTGGGTGGTGAGTTTGTGTTGCCAGTCGTCCAGGGCGGCGGACAGGGTCTCGGTGTCGCCGGCCGTGCGGACCTGTTGGACCACGGTGGCGATGTGGTCCAACAGGTAGCCGCCGCGCCTGAGGAGGTGGGCGAATTCGGCGTCGCGGATGTCGGCCGCGCGGTAGCTGCGGTGTCCGGTGGCCGGGTCGCGGGCGGGGGTGAGGATGCCGGCGTCCTCCCAGTTGCGCAGGGTCGCCGGGGTGACGCGGAGCTGGTGGGCGAGTTCGCCGATGGTGCGGGTGGCGGGGGTGGTGGAGGGAGCCGTGGTGGCCTCCCACTCGGCCGTCAGATGATCCACCGCTTCCCGCACGGCGTCGAGGGTCTCCCGGTCGCGGAGCAACTGGTGGTGGCCACGGTCGATGATCAGCAGGGCGTCGTTGAGGTCGTCGCGGTGCAGTGCGTTCATGATCTGGCCGCCGGCCGCGTGCCCGTAGGCCGGGATGAGGGAGAGGAAGGCGCGGAGGGCCGCCGCGTGCACCTCGGTGTAGAGGCGGTAACCGCTGGGCGTGCGCTCCGCGGGCGGGAGGAAGCCGTCCCGTTCGTAGTTGCGGACCGCCTGGGTCGAGATGCCGTGCTCGCGTGCGAGGTCGGACGGGCGCATGGTTATCTCCTGTTTGAGACTTTGGACGGCGATGATCGCGCGATGGGCCTCTGACTGTCGGGCAGTTGGTCGGCTGGAGCGTGCAAAGTCTCAACCGAGCTTTCAAGGATACGATTGAGGCTCATGAGTCAGGACATTCGAGACTTCGTGAGTACGTCATGTGAGCTGTTGGCTCTCGGTGAGCCGACGCACCTGGAGCCCGCCTTCGGGCGGATCCGCAACGAACTGTTCAGTCAGCTGGCCGGCCACGGCTTCCGGTCGATCGCCCTGGAGATCGACCGGGTGACGGCGCTGTGCGTGAACGACTTCGTCCAGGGGGGAGCCGGAACCCTCGACGCGGTGATGCGCGAGGGCTTCTCGACCGGCTTCGGAGAGGTGCTCGCCAACAGGCAACTCGTCGCCTGGATGCGCGAGTACAACGAGGACCGACCGGCGGAGGAGCGCCTGGCCTTCCACGGCATCGACGCCGAGATGGAGAACACCAGCGCACCCAGCCCGCGGCGCTATCTCGAGTACGCCCGCGACTACCTGGCACTCGGCCCCGACAGGGATCGCGCCGTCGACCTCGACCTCGCCGGCCTCGCCGGGGAGGACGAACGGTGGAGCCGTGCCGAGGCGATCTTGGACCCGGCGATGTCGGTCGGGGACACGGCCGAGGCCGAGAAGCTCCGGGTGATCGCGGACGACATGCTCACCTCGCTCCATGCGCGCGCCCCGGAGCTGATCGCGGCAACGTCACATGCCGAGTGGTTCCGGGCCAAGACACACCTCACGGCCGGTCTGGGCCTGCTGCGCTACCACAAGCAGTCGGCGCAGCGCATCGACGACAGTGCCCGGATCTCCGGGCTGCTCGCCACCCGGGACGTCCTCATGGCCCAGAACCTCCTCGATGTCCGGACCATCGAGGCCCGACGGGGACCGACCCTGGCCTTCGCCAACAACCTCCATCTGCAGCGGAACCGGAGCACCATGCGGATGGGGGAGTGGGACCTCACCTGGTACTCCGCCGGGGCCATCATGGGGTGCCTGTTGGACGAGCGGTACACCGTCGTCCTCGGCAGCCTGGGCAGCAGCGACGTTCTCGGGCTTCGGGAGCCGGCGGCGGATACCTACGAGGCGTCCCTGCAGAGTCGTATCACCGGCTGGGGGCTGGCCGCGGCCGGTACGGTCACCGCTGCCACCACGGCACCTCCCGCCGGCCCGCGGACCGATACCACCCCACAGCAGGGCTACTTCCCGCTCGACCGGGCGAGCCTCGCAGCGGCGGACGCCATCCTGCACGTCAGCGACGGGTCGACGGCCGTGCAGCCGTTCCGCCCGTAGGGCGTGGGCACCGGGCGTGACGAGGGCGCCGGCGGCGCACCGGTGTGACGACGGGGATCCGGGCGGCGCACCGGCGCGCTGCCCGGAGGTCGAGGTGCCCGGGGAAAAGCCTTCTGCTGGGCCATGGGATCGCGGCGCAGAGACGCCGCCTCTGAGTCGAATTCCCGCCGGGGCATGCCGCGTTACACCCGGCGCGGCGTTCCCCGGTCGAGGTGGGCGATGACGTCGGTGTGGAATCGGTCCACGGCATTGTCGACGCTGCGGATGAAACCCGACTCGGCATTACCGCGGCCACTGCCCATACCGGTGAACAGCGACAGGCGGAAGCCGGTGATCTGCGCACCGTCCTTCGGGAGGAGGTCGGCGGGCTCTGGCCGCAGCCGTTCCAGGGTCCCGCGCGGGCCCGTCCCGGGGCCGTCGACCAGGGTTTCGACGTGCAGATCCGCCGGCGCCGCCGCGAGCCGGCGGATCAACCGCTTGGCCCGGGTGAGCGGGTACCCCTGCTCGGGCGCCGCCACCTCGATCGACGTGCGCAGCTTGCCGGTGCGCAGATCCGCGGCGAGCGCGAGGGTGCCCGGGGTGTCCTCGATGCGCAGTTCGGCGTGCAGCCGTCCCTCGGCACACAACTGGTCGGCCAGCGCGGCCCGACGGGCCCGGGGATCGGTGCCGCGCCGGGCGCGCTGAACGGGCAGGACCTTCCGGCCGAGTTCCCCGCCCAGCCGCAGACAGACCTGCCGGACCAGCCGCTCCCAGCTCTCGACCACGTCGACGGTGCGCGGATCCCCCTGGCACAGCGTCTCGTCATCGATGGCGTTGCGTACCGGCACCCAGGCGGAGCCCATGTTCTGGAAGCCGTGGCAACCCGAGTTCTCGTGCTGGAGGTAGTGCAGCAGTTCCTGGAGCAGCCACGCATGGGCGGCGTTGCCGACGCCCTCGTGGTGGATCAACATCTGTGCCTGGTGCGCCACTTCCGCCCAGGACAGGTGCCACAGGGCGACCTTGTGTTTGCGCCGGCCGTCCGTCTTCACCTCGACCAGCGGGCTGCCTTCCAGCGCCACGTCGTTGGTCAGCGTGATCACCGCCTCGTAACCGCGCCGGGCGGCGATGTCCAGATACGCCTGTACCTGCTCCGCCTTGAGCGGGTGCCCGTTCGTCTTCGTCTCGATCAGCGCGGTCCACAGCTTGCCGGCACGCTCCACCCGGATCACCCCGTCCGGGCGCTTGGGAGTGTCACCGTGCGGCAGCAGCACCTCGGTGAACGTCTCCGTCCGGCCGGCGGGTGCGCCGAAGGCCGCCGTGAGGCGCCGGCCGAACTCCGGTACCTGGGCCAGGACGGCCAACAGCACGGAGGTCGCCCGCACTTCGCGTTCCCGGTCGCTCCTGAGGGCCGAGACGGGGAAGAGCCGGGCCGCCCGCCAGGCGTCGTTCTCGGCGAGCGGTTTCTTCGGCTGCTGGGGAAGGGTGATCTTCTTGCGGGCCGTGCGGGGGCGGGTGGTCTTCTTCCCCTCGGGCGGGGCGGGCGCCTCGACCGCCACCGCCGCGGGCCCGCCCCCGGGCTGCCGTGGGGACGGCACAGGCGCGGCCTCCGCGGCCGCGTCGCCCAAGACCGCCTCGCCCAAGACCGCCTCGTCCTGCCCCGCCTCGCTCCCGACCGCCTCGTCCTCCCCCGCGTCGCCCTCCCCCGCGTCGTCCGCCCCCTCGTCGTCCTCGATGTTCACCCCGAAGTCCGTGGCGAGACCGGCGAGGCCGGAGGCGTAGCCCTGCCCGATGGCGCGGAACTTCCATGCGCCGGCCCGCCGGTAGAGCTCGCCGAAGAGGAACGCGCTCACCTCCCCGGCGTCTTCGGCGGTGAACTGGAGCACGTTCTCGCCCGCACCGTCGGCCAGCGTCAGGTGCAGGTCGTTGAGGTCCCCGAACCGGGCGCCGCCATAGCGGCTCGCGGCCACGACCACCCGCTCGATCTCCGGTGGAATCGCCTCCAGGTCGAAACTGATGCGGTCCTCGTTGCCGTCCCCGGCCGGCGTTTTGCCCAGGAGTTGAACGCTGCCGTCCGGGGCGACGGGGTGGTTGTAGAAGTAGAAGTCGGCGTCGCTGCGCACCTTGCCGTGCTCATTCAGGAGAAGCACGGAAACATCTGCATCACCCTCCCCAGAAGTGCTGCTCCACCCCAAGCGCATCAGTACAGAACTGACGTTCTCGCTGAGCGCCGACAAGCCGACATTCGCGCCCTTCAGCATCTTGTGCATATGGCCCCCAGATTGCGTACGGCCATGCCGGGACCGAATCCCGGCGGCCCCCTGTACGGCGTGTGCGCTACGTCACATACTCGCCATATGCGGGGAACCCTAGTGGGCGGAGCCCGGACAGGGGCGGTGAAGTGCGGAAACTCGGGGGTTTTCGAGATCGACGGTGGTGGTGGGGAGGAAGGAGTGACTCCTCTTACGTGGAATGGAATTACCGATCCGTTGGCGGAAACCTGAGTTCTGGCCAATTACGAGCGGCGGGCGCACCTCGGGTGGCCGGGGTGCCTGACCTCCGGGTCATTGGCCGAGAGGTGCGCATTACTGGCTGGATGGGGAGGTCGGTGGACCGTGGGGACGGACCGGGGCGGGGCGTTTTACCTGGGAGTTCGGGAAGTACTGCTGAGTATGCGGGGTGTGGCGTAATTCACTCGCCCCAAAGCGTCACTCTGCGACCATCAACGCCTACGAAAAACCGGCCATACGGACTGCCGTGGGGGGAGTGGCCATGGGGCTGCTCGGCGACGAGCTGGCTTTTGCGCGGGCTCTGACGGCCCAGGAGAACGAGAGCGTGATGGCTCTCGGAAGCCGGAAGCGCTATCCGGCCGACGCCCACCTCCTGACGGAGGGAGACCGGTCCAGCCACGTCATGATCATCCTGCGGGGATGGGTGACCGTTTCGGTGGCCACGGACCGGGGTGCCACCCGGCTGATACTCGGCCTGCGCGGCCCAGGTGAACTCCTCGGGGAAATGGCCGCGTTGGACAATCATCCCCGCAGCGCCACCGTACGCGCCCTCGGGCCGATCGAGGCCCAGGTCATCTCCGGCGACGCGTTCCGTCGCTTCCTCGCCCTGCACCCCAGGGTCAGCGGACTGGTGATCCGTCAACTCACCTTCCGGCTCCGCAGCGCCGACCAGGAGCGGTCCGCGCTCGCCTCGCTCACCGTCCTGCAGCGACTGGCCGCCCGGCTCAGCGAGTTGTCCCAGGTCGAACCGGCCGGCCCCTACACCCCGTCCGTACCCGGCCGGTCCAGACCCGGGTCCGTCGTCCACCTGGCCCAGGACGAACTGGCCGCCACCGTGGGGGCCACCCGCGAAGCCGTCGCCAAGGCCCTGCGGCTGCTGCGCAAGCAGAACGTCGTGCGCACCGGCAACCGGATGGTGGAGATCCTCGACCCCGCACTGCTCACCCTCCTCGCCGAGGGCCATCAGGAATGAGTGCGGCAGGCACGAGCACGGCGAAGGAGCGCGGCGACGACGGACGGCGGGGCAGGGGCGCGGAGCTGACGGGCAGAGCGCACGCCCGGCGTGTGTAAACGGCTACAGACGGCCCCGGTCCCGGGCCGGAAGCTGATGGGGACGGCAACCGCACGGAACGGCATGACAGGGGGCTCGGGGTGGACGACGGCGCGAGGGATGTCGCGGAGGCGCACTACGAGTTGGTGATCAGCGTCGACGCCCGGCGTTCCGGGGAGTACGACGACGTGGAGAAGCCGCGGATGCGCGCCCGGATCTACCGGGTCCTGGAGGCGGCGTTCGGCCACGCCAAGGTGGCCAGGGACGCGGTCCACATGGAGGACCGCGGCGACGGCGTACTGCTGTCGGTGGCCGGCCGGATCGCGGTGACCCGGCTGCTCGGCCTGTGGATGGTCGAGGTGCACGAGAACCTGCGGGACGAGAACCGCGGCCTGCGGGTCCCCCTGGGGCTGCGGGTGGGCATGCACGTCGGCCCGGTACGGCGCGACGGCCGGGGGATCAGCGGGCGCGCGGTCGACCTCGCCTGCCGGCTGGCCGACTCCCCCGTCGGGCGGCAGCTGCTGGACGCCGAGCGGGCCGATCTCGTGCTGGTGGTGTCCGAGTCGCTGTACGAGGACGTGGTCCGCAGCGGCGGCAAGTTCATCGAGCCGACGCGCTACTCCCGGGCCCGGCTGGCGCTCAAGGAGGGCGAGGTCACCGCGTGGTTCCACCTTCCCGGGCGGGAGGCACCGGTGATACCGGACGGTCTCGATCCGGGGCAGGGACGGACCCGCGGCCTGCGGGACACCGGGGGCGCGGGGGGCGGGGCCGGGGCCGGGGTCGCCGGCGTGGACGACCAGGACCGCTCGGACGACGGGGACGACTGGGACGACGAGGCCGGCGGCGGGGACGAGGACCAAGACCGCGACGAGGACCGCGACGGGGACGAGCGGGGCCGCGGTTCCGGCGGTGACCGGTATCTGGTCCGGGGCGACATGTCCCGGCACCACGACAACGTCTACCAGCAGGGCGTGCACATCGGGCGGATCACCGGTGACGCCGAGCGGCGGAGGGGCTGAGGCACGTGGCCGAGGAAGAGCAGGCGGGGGGCGCGGCCGAGCCCGAGGCGCCGAAGGCCGCCGGCGGGCCGTCCCCGGAGGGCGAGCAGCGGGCCCGGGGCAAGGACGGTGACGACCGGGCACGCGGGGCGGACGACAAGGGGGACGGCGGGGACGCCGCCGACAGCGAGGCCGCGGAGCGGGAACGCGAACGGGAGCGCGCCGCGGGGCGGTTCAAGGAGCACACCGGCAATCCGCTCGCCGGGGAGGAGAGCGAGGACGGGCCGACCGATCTCGCCGCCGCGTCGCGGGCCCGCCGCGCCACCCGGATGCTGTTCGACACCGGGCGGGACCTGAACAGCTTCGACCGTTCGTACATCCAAAGCGCCCACATCGGGGACATCCACCTCCGGATGGACGCCCGGCAGGCCGGGGCGCGGATGCGCAGCGGCCCGGTACCGGACGAGGAACTGCGCCGGCTCCGGCAGGTGCACGTGGCACCGGAGGGGTACTTACGGCTGCGCAAGGCGCTGCGGGCCCGCCGGCTGCTGGTGCTCGGCGCGGCGCCCGGCACCGGCCGCACCAGCACCGCGCTCGCCCTCCTCGACGAGGTCACCGCCCTCACCGGGGGCGGCCCGGGTGAGGAGTCCGGGGCCGGGCCGCGGGTGCTGCGGGTGGACATCGAGACGGACGGCGGCGTACCGAAGCTGGCCGGGTCGCTGGAGGAGCGGCACGGCACCGGCTATCTGCTGGAGCTGTCGCTCGGCCGGCCCGGTGCGCTGCCGCCGGACGCGATGGACCTGGACGGGCTGGCCGCGGCGCTGGACGAACGCGAGTCGTTCGCGGTGATCGTCGTGACCGTCGGATCGGCCGCGAATCCGCTGCTGGCCGGGCGGTACGGGATGCTCTGCCCGCCCGTCCCCTGGCAGGAACTCCGCACCGCCCGGCTGCGGGAGCGGCTGGCGGAGCATGTCGCGGCGGCCGGGGACGACGGGCCGGACGGCGGTGCGCGCGTGGCCGAACTCCTCGACCGGGCCGAGGAGTTGGTGGAGCAGGCGGAGTTCAAGGACGCGGTCGGGCTGAACGATCTGCGCCCCGCCGAGGCCGAACTCCTCGCCTCGCTGCTGGCCGGGCACCTGCTGGACGAGGTCTCCTACGACGAGCTGCTGGCCGGCTGCCGGAGCCTCGCGGCGGACCAGGCCCACGAGTGGTTCGCCGGGGTGGACCGGGCGCTGGCCGCGCCGCCGCCGGCCGCGGACGGGAGCCCGGCGCGGCGGCCGGGGACGGCGGCGCTGTTCCACCCGGTGGCGTTCCGGATCGCGCTGGCCGTCCTCGGCGGCGCCTCGCGCAGCGCGGTGGCCTCCGCCGCACACCTGCTGACCTGGGAACTGTCCGTCCAGAGCGATCCGGACCAGACCCCGGCCCGGCCGCTGTTCTGCGACGACCCGGAGTCCGACCTGGCGCTGTCCCGGGCCGAACTGACCGACGGTGAGGTCGAGGTGGCCGGTACCGAGGTGCCGGCCCAGCTGATCTGGTACCGGGGGGCGGCGCTGCCCGGTGCGGTGCTGAGCGAGGTCTGGGACCGGCACTTCCCGGTCCGCGGCCCGGTGGTGCGCTGGCTGCGGCTGCTGGCCGACGATCCCCGCCCCCAGGTGTGGATGCGCGCCGCGGTGGCCGCCGGGGAGCTGTGCGTACGGGACTTCGACCACGGTTACGCGGAGCTGATCCGGCCGCTCGCCGAGGCGGGCACCCCGCGCCGGCGGATCTTCGCGGCCACCACGATGGACCAGGCGGCCGGGCACGCCTCACACCGCAAGGCGGTGCGGCGGCTGGTCGACGACTGGAGCCGGTACGGGACGAAGTCGCTGCGCTGGACCGCGGCGATGGCGCTGGGCTACGGCAACGCCGCGGCCACCACGGACGACACCCTCGACGCCCTGGCCCGGATCGGGGTCCGGGACGACGGGGAGCAGCTGGCGGTCGCCTCGTTCAACGTCGTCCGGCTGCTGGCGCTGCCGGACGCGGCGGCGGTGCTGCGGCGGATGGCGGAGTGGACGCACCACCGGCGCGAGCCGTACCAGGACCTCGGTCTGGTGACCACGGTCCGGCTCGCGGTGACCAAGGTCGACGAGGTGCTGGCCGCCGAGCCCGACTCCGGGCTCGGGGACCGCGGGGACTGGCCACTGCCGCTCGCGCTCGCCGTCGCGCGCCCCGAACTCATCGGCGCGATGGCCGACTTGATGTGGACCGCGCTGAACACCGCGCGGTCGCAGGAGGTCGCCATGGACGCGCTGGAGGCCCTGCTGCGCACGGCCGTGCGCAAGGGCGGCACGGAGTGGACCCGGCCGGGCCTGGCGGCACTGCTGCCCGCGCTGGCGACCGAGGAGCACGACCGGCGGCGGCTGGACTGGCTGCTGCGCCGAATGATGAAGGATCCGGACAATCCGCTCCCCGACGCGCAGGCGCGCTCCTTGTGGTGGCTCGCCGTCCCGCCGCGGGACCGGACGGGTGAGAGGCACCAGGAGGAAACGCATGGCTGACGACCAGGGCGTGGCGGGGGACGGGGGCGGAGCGGCCGGCCCGGGGCCCGCGGGGCCGTTCCTGCGGGAGTACGCGCCGACCGGCCCGTTCCGGCACACGAGCGCACGGACCGCGTCGGTGCTGTTCTACCGCAACGGCGGCTACAGCGTGGCCACCGTCCGCGGCGTCCAGCACCACGACAAACGGGCACTGGCCCGGCCGCACACCATCTGCGAGATCGCCCTCGGCACGTTCGTCACCACGCTCCAGCTGGAGCTGCCGGCCGCGGGGGGCACCACGTTCTTCAAGGCCGAGGTGGAGATCCACTGGACGGTGAGCGATCCCCATCTGGCCGCCACCGAAGTGGTGACCGATGTCGCGCAGCGGCTCACCGCGCCGACGCTGGAGCGGCTGCGGGAGGTCTCCGCGGAGTTCCCGGTGAACCAGGCCGAACAGGCCGACCGCGCCATCACCCGGAGCTGCGCCGGCGGGCGCTGGGACGACCTGGGCGCCGATCTGGGCCTGCGGGTGCGGCTGTACGTACGGCTGCGGGTGGACGACCGGACGATCCATCACATGGACGACATCCGGGACGCGCACGCCTCGGCGGAGCTGACCCGGGTCCACCAGGGCACGTTCCGGGCCATGCTGCAGGGCGGCGAACTGGACCAGCTCAGCTACATGCTGGCGGCCGAGCCCGAGGCGGCCAAGGACTTCCTGGAGAAGATCCGCCAGGAGGGCCGGGCCGACGAGAAGGAGCGCATCGACCGGCTCTTCGACATGGTCGACAGCGGCCAGATCCACTCCACCGATGTGGAGACCCAGGCGCTGGAGCTCCTCAACCGGGGCCGGCACCGCGTCCAGGGCCCCATCGGCTCGCTGCCCGCCCGCCGGGACACCCCGCAACTGGGCCCGGGCACCTCCGATCCCGGCCGGTCCGAACCGTTCACCCCGGACTGGGTCTCGGACGAGCCGCCGTCCCGGTCCGGGCGCCCGTCGCACCTGACCAAGGACGACCCGGCGGACGACGGTCCGGTGGTCGTCGAACCCGAGCCGCGCCGCCGCCGGCGCAGCCGCGACGACGGATGGTCCTGGGCGGAGGAGGACTGATGACGGCCGACGGGGGGACGGCGGCCGGGGGGACGACGGACTCCCCCGACCCGGTCGTGCCGGTGCCGGACGGGGGTCGGCACGGCCACGACCGGGCGGGGGAACGCATCGCCGAACGGCTGCTGAACACGGTCCGGGAGGACCTCGGACGGGCCGACTCCAAGGCGGCCGTGCTGCTCTCGGGGGCGCTGGCGCTGCCGGCGTTCCTGATCGGGTGGCACGGCGCGCCCGACTGGCGCGGCCCGGCCGACCTCACGCTGGTCGCCGCCGGGCTGCTCTGGGCGGTCGCGGTGGCCGCGCTGGTCCGGGCGCTGATGCCCCGTACCGGCACGCTCCGCACCCAGGACGGGGTGACGTACTTCGGCGATCTGCTGGCCCCCCACGATCTGCCCCGCCTCGCCGCCGAGATCGCCGCGGCCGGCCGGGACCCGGCCGGGTGGCTGCTCATCCAGGCCGTGGACGTCAGCTCGATCCTGTCCGCCAAATACCGGGCCATCCGCTGGGCGGTGGGCGCGCTGGCCCCTGCGGCGGCGCTGGCCCTGGCCTGGAGCCTGACCGCGCGCTGACCGGCGGCCGGCCCGGCGCCGCCGCCGGCGGTGCACCACCAAGCACACGACGCAGAAACGAAATAAGGGGACGGCCGTGGGAACAGCGAGGGGAAGACGGCGGAACGGAAGGGGCTGGGCGCGGCGTGGCGCGGTCCGTGTGCTGGGCGGCGCCGCGGCGCTGATATCCCTGCTGGCGCCCGCCGCCCACGATCCGGTGCCGGCGGCCGCGTCGAAACCGGCCTTCACATCGGTCAACTACGCGGTGGCGGTGGACGAGTCGGCCAGTCTGGCGCCCGAGGACATGAATGCGGAGAAGGCCGCCGCCGCCCGGATCGCGCTGGGTGACGTCTCCTCGGCGTCCCACGTCACGGTCTTCGGTTTCGCCGCCGCCGAGTCCGGCGACCAGCGCGCGGTGGACCCGGTGTGCGCGCGGACCACGCTGGACGCGGCCGGGCGGGAGTCGATCGGCGGATGCGTCGGCAAGCTGCGCGGCCGCAAGAAGAGCGAGGGCACCGGCACCGACTTCCCGAGCGCGATACGCCAGGGCGTGCACGAACTGAGCTCCGCCACCGACCCGTCGGTGCCGCGGGTGCTGTTCCTGCTCACCGACGGGCAGATGGACGTCACCGGCAGCCCCCAGTACGGCGATCCCGCGCACCGCAAGGACGAGGGCGAGCGGCAGCTGGACCTGGAGCTGAAGAACGCCCGGGCGCAGGGGGTGCAGATCTGGCCGCTGGGCTTCGGGCCCGACCCGGACAAGGAGCAGCTCGACCGGATGGCCGCCGGCGGCTACCAGAAGGGCT
The DNA here is from genome assembly GCF_042734445.1 of Streptomyces sp. NPDC059649. Classification (NCBI taxonomy): domain Bacteria; kingdom Bacillati; phylum Actinomycetota; class Actinomycetes; order Kitasatosporales; family Streptomycetaceae; genus Streptomyces; species Streptomyces sp. NPDC059649. The sequence continues at coordinate 504,962 of NZ_JBHWDV010000003.1, read as the reverse complement.
GTGTGGAACTGCCCTCCGCCAGCCCGAAGGCCGACAAGGTCTCCGGTGCCAAGGACCTCGGTCCGAAGCTGGAGAAGATCTTCGCCGCGGCGCACTGCCTGCGCTACGAAGAGGGCACCAGCCCCAAACTGCCGCCGGCCACCCTGGAGGTCGGCATCTCACCGCTGGCGACCGTGGGCAGCATCGTGGTCGACAAGAGCGACCCCAAGGTGACGATCACGTACATCGACCCCAACGGCCACCAGGTGCCCACCTCGGGGACGTACCACAAGTCGCACTTCGAGCTGGCGGGCGCCGGAGACACCGTCGAGGCGCTGAAGATCGTCGACCCGGTGCCCGGACGATGGCGGGTCAAGGCCGAGGCGCCCGAGGGGCACCGCTCGCTGCCGGTCGGCGTCAGCGTGCTGTGGCAGGGCGAGCTGCGCGGCGCGATCACCATGGACCCGCCGTCGCCGCAGGCCGGCCAGAAGGCCACGGTGACCATGCGGCTGCAGACCCGCGAGGGCTACCAGATCAAGGACCCCCGGGACTACGCGGGCCTGCGGGTCCGCAGCGAGCTGACCGGCGACGGCTTCGCCGCGCTGCCGGTGCGGCTCACCGACGACGGCAAGGGGCCCGACCGCACGGCGAGCGACGGCTCGTTCACCGGTTCCGTGACGATCCCGCGGAGCGCCGACGGGGCCTTGAAGGTGAGCGGCACGCTGACCGCCTCCGGGCTGAGCGCGGACACCCGCAGCGAGAGCGGCCTGGTCGCGCCGGACGTACTGCCGGTGACCGGCAGCCTGCGGCTGCCGGCCGCGGACGCCCACCCCGGCGACGAGGTCACCGGCACCCTGGTCGTGCACAACACCGGCAAGGCCCCGCACACCCTGCGGCTGTCGGTCGCCGACCTCCAGCCGGGGCTGGTGACGGTGAGCCCGGCCGAGCTCGAACTGAAGCCCGGTGACTCCGTGACCAGGCCGGTGACGGTCCGCCTCGGCCCGGCCGCCGCCTTCGGCGACCGCCTCGACGACGACGGACTGAAGCTCGGCGGCACCGTCACCGCCGTCGACACCACCGACCACCACCGGACGCTGATGCGGTCCCCGCTGTCGGTGACGGTCACGCCCGAGCCCGGCATCTGGGACGCGTACTGGTGGGCGTTCCTCATCGGCGTCGCGGTGATCGCCGCGGTCGTCGCCGTGGTCCTCGCCTGGCTGCGGCAGCGGCGCAGCCGCCGGGACCCGTACGGCCTGGTGCTGCAACTGGTCTCCGAGGAAGGCGACGTGGTCGCCACGCACCCGGCCGGGCACGGGCACAAGCAGTGGTACGAGTTCGCGGTCGTCGAACCGCTCCGCAGCCCGCGCATCGAGCGGCGCACCCACGGCCGGTACGCGATCCAGCGCAACCCCGAGGGCGGCGCGTGGGTGCGCGAGCGGGGCGCCGGGCGGACCCGCCTGAAAACGGACGGCACCGTCCCGCTGGGCGACGGGCTGAGCCTCTCCCTGGGCGAGGAGACCCGCTCCCCGAAGTCCCGCCGCAACCGGACCGGTGGGGGCTTCCGGTCACGGACCGGCACGACCTCCACCACTCCCCCGACGGCCGCCGCCGAGGACGGCGGCAGCACCAGCGCCTTCGAGTCGTACCGGTGACGCGCGGGGCGGGCCGGTCGCGCACCGGCCCGCCCCGGCACACCGTCCCGCGGCCGCCGTGCCGCGCGCCCCGCACAGATCGAACGACCGGCCGCCGGTACGGCCGCAACGGGAGGAACCCATGAAAATCTTCCAGCCGATGCTCTTCGTCGGCCTGGGCGGCACCGGTGGCCTGGTCGGCGCCGAACTGGAGCGCCGGCTGCGGGCCGAGCTGTGCGGTCCGGACGGCGTCGCGCTCAGCCATCTGAGCGGCCACGCCCCCTACCAGCTGCCCGACTGCCTGCAGTTCGTGTACGCCGACTACAGCGAGACCGACCTCCAGCGCCTGCCGCAGTTCAACGTGGACCCGTCCCTGCGGGCCGCGTACGCCCGTACCTCGCGGGCCACCCACAACCTGCTGCCGAACTTCGACAGTTCGCCGGAAGTGACCAAGATGCTCCGGGCGAGCCTGCGCGAGGAGGTCGCCGACTGGCTGCCGCCGCGCATCGACGAGCCGAAGGTCACCCCGCTCCACAACGGCGCCGGCCAGCTGCCCACCGTCGGCCGGGCCGCCCTGTTCGCCACCCTGCGGCACAGCCTCGCCCCCGTACTGGAGCCGCTGCTCCAGGCGATCGACGCGATCGCCAAGTCCGCCGGTGAACTGGCCGAACTGGGCGGCGGCAAGGTCAACGGCTGCGATGTGTTCGTCGCCTTCTCGGTGGCCGGCGGCACCGGCGCCGGGATCTTCCTGGACTATCTGCACCTGATCAACCAGGCGTTCAAGATGCGCCGGTTCGACGGGGTGAAGATCTATCCGCTGGTCGTGATGCCGTCCTCGTTCTCCTCGGCCGCCGGCGGCGGGCGGGAGGCGGAACTCAACGCGGCCCGCGCACTGGTCGACCTGTTCCGGCTGGTGGACGGGCAGAACGCGCCGACCGAGGGCGCGGAGATCGGCGACCTGGACCACGACGCCTCCGGCCTCGGCATCCGCTACCCCGGCACCACCCCGATCCGGTTGCGGACCGGCATCCTGCCCACCGCCTTCCTGTTCAGCCCGACCGCCGGCATCCGCCAGGACGACCTGCGCCGCTCCATCGTCTCCCTGGTCATGTCGCTGATCGGCACCGAACTGGGCGACGGCCGGTCCCGGGGCCGGACGACCGCGGCCGACGACGACTACCAGACCTTCGCCGCGAGCTTCATCAACCGGGGCGTGCACCGCAGCGCGATGTCCCCCACCGGCATCGGCCGGCAGGGCGTCTCCACCAGCCTGGTGGCCTCCATGACCGCGCCGATGGACCAGCTGGCCGACCTGGTGGCCGGCCGGCTGCTGCGGGAGGCGGTCACCGACCTCGTCGAGCGGCCGCGCACCACGCTGCGGGACGGCGCGGTGCCGATGATCCGGCAGCTGTTCGCCGACTCCGGCCTCGAAGAGCTGTGGGAACGGCGGCAGTTGCAGGTATCGGATCCCGAGCCGCTGCCGCGCGGCAGCCGGGCCATCGAGCTGGCACTGGGCGAGCGGATCGCGGACATGCAGCGGCTGCTGGCCGATCTGCAGTCCGCCGCCGACCGCCAGGCCGCCTCGATGGCCGACCGGTTCTCGCCGCGCCCCGCCATCGACAAACTCCTGCAGACCGTCGACCCGTTCCTCGCCGAACGCGTGGTGCGCGGGGTCCCGGACAGCGACGAGCCGATCGCCCGTCTCGGGTTCCTGGGCATGCTCAACAGCCGCGCGGTCGCCCCCCAGCGCCCGGCGGGGATGACCGACCAGCCGCCCAAGACGCCGCGGATCAAGGGCCGGCTGGCCGGTATGTCCCCGGCCCGCTGGGGCGACGACGACGTGCAGGCGGCCCTCCGGGCGCAGGACGCCTGGTACCAGTGGCGCAGCCGGATCGTCTGGCACGAGGCGTGGCGGGAGCAGCAGCAGCGCTGGCAGCCGCAGGCGGACGCGGCCGGCACCGACCTCGGCCGGCTGGTGAACGCCTTCCGCAAGCACTCCGAGCAGGAGCGGAAGGTCTCCGCCCAGAAGGGCCTCGAACTCTACGAGGACCGCACCGGCATCTCGTACCTGCTGCCGCCGCAGCGCACCCTCAACCACTTCTACGAGGACCTGGTCACCCGGCTGGTCCGCCGCGAGGGCCTGCGCGAGCACGACGACGAGGCCGCGCTGCTGCTCAAGATGATCGACGGGGACACCTGGCGCGCGGTCCACGCCCAGAGCCGCCGCAACCCGGACGGTGCGGTGGCCGCCGTCAAGGCCCAGTTGGAGGGCCGGATCACCCGGCTGTTCGCGGAGAGCGGCGAACACCTGGAGGAGCGGCCGCTGCTGCCGCCGATGAGCACCCTGCTGGCCGCCGCGGCGGGCGATGCGGACGCCACCGAGCAGGTCAGCAAGGAGGCGCTGGAGCTGTTCGGCCGCAAGCTGACCGGGCTGCTGCCGGTGGGCTTCACCCCGGAAGGCACCGGTCCGCTGCGGGTGCTGGTGACGTACCCGCGCGTCCAGGCCGTGGAGGAGGTGCAGGAGTTCCTCGGCAAGGCGCTGCGGCTGCCCTCCGACGCGAAGAACTCGGTGGAGTACCGGGGCGTGGAGAGCGACTCGATCACGGTGGTGCTGTTCCGCAGCGAGATGAGCCTCACCCAGGTGCCGGAGGCCCGCAAGGTGCTGCGCCAGTGGGCCCGGGCGAAGGACAGCGAGCAGGCGCAGGACGTGCTGCGGTGGCGGCAGCGGCTCGGGTACCGGGACAGCTGGATGGTGAGCTGCGAGGAGGACCGCCGCGCCATCCTGCACCGGTTGCTGTGCTGCATGTGGAACGGCCAGGTGGACGTGGTGGACGGCGATTCGTCCTCGCCGGAGCGGGTGCGGCTGCGGCTGTTCCCCGAGAAGGGCGAGAACGTACCCGGGGTCCGGCTGCGGCTGGGCGACTTCCCCGGCGGGGTGTCGAGCTGGGCGGAGCTGCTCCGCTCGTACGAGCGCTGGACCGTCCTCGACGACGAGCGGATCGTCGAGGACTACTGCCGCGAGCTGATGGGGACCCAGCCGCTGGGGCTGGCCCGGAGCGGCAGCGAGCCGCATCCGCTCTTCGTCGAGCTGGTCGAGAAGATCGCGCCGGAGCAGCTGAGGCTGCTGGCGGACCGCCGGGAGCGCGGCGGGGAGCGGGTCGAGGGCTGGGTGCGGCCGCTGTGGGAGTTCTGGGCGGAGACCCTGCCGGCCGCGCTGGACACCGAGTTCGGGGACCAGCGCGCCATCCAGCCGACCCTGCGCACCCTGTTGGAGCACGTCCGCGGCGGCACGCCGGAGCCGCGGGCCCGCAAGGGGGCTCCGGAGCCCCGGCGCCGGGAGCCCGAGGACGACGACTGGGGCACCGCGCCACGGTCCTCGGGCGGGGCGTACCGGGACGACGACGCGTACGGCGGGGACGCGTACGGCGAGGACGCGTACGCCACCCGCGACCGCGAACGGGACCAGGAACGGCATCGCGACAGGGGCCAGGACCGGGGCGGGGACCGCGACCGGGATGAGGACCGGGACCGCGACCGGGACCAGGAACGGGACCGCGACCCGGGTCAGGGCCGCGACCGCGACCGCGACCGGGTCAACGGGCACTCGCACTCCGTCGGCGACGACCGGCCGTGGGCGCCCTGGGACGACGACGCCCGGGAGGACCGCTCGTACGGCGACGCCGACGACGGCGGCCGGGACCGTGCACGCCGCAACCCCTGGGACGGTGATGCGGAGTGAGCACGACGGAGGAGGCCACCGCCGTCGTCCACCTGGACCTGCGGACACAGGCGGGACAGCTCGACACCGCCGCGGCCGTACGGTCCGCGGTCGCCCGGCAGCTGGGCCGGGCCGGACTGCCCGAGCCCGACCACCCGCTGTTCCTGGTGGTGGACACCCCCGCGGGCCTGACCGAGCACCAGAAGCAGTACGAACTCCTCGCCGCCTACCGGGCGTTGGGCGAGGTCCGGATGCTGGTGCTGCTGGTCGGCAGCGCACCGGCCGTGTACGCCGGCGACGAGGAAGTGCTGCCGCCGGACCGGCGGCTGGTGCGGCCCGCGGTGCTGCGCGGCTCCGGCACCGCGCTGCTGTGGGCGGGCGATCTGCGCTCCGCCCGCACCGCCCTGGAGCAGCCCGCGCCCGACGACCCGGCGGCGCTGGCGGTCCTGGTGGACCTGCTGTCGGTGCCGGACGTCTTCCAGCGGGTGCTCGACGACCTCGGCGCGCTGCCCGACACCGTCGCGGCGCCCGGGGTACGGCTGCTGGAACAGGACCTGCCGCCCGAGGTGCGGGACCGGGCCTGGCGCGATGCGCTCACCCGGTTCGCCGGCGAGGACACCGACCACGCACCGGAGTTGCCGGCCACCCGGTCCGGCGCCGATCTGCCGGAGCCGCTGCGCGGCCTGGTGGCCGGCCGCGGCGGCCGCGACCTGCGGCACCGCGAGACCGGCGGGGCGGCGGACATCGCGTACCAGGGGTGTACGAGGGCGCTGGACGACGCGGAGGAGGAGCTGGCCGGGCTGCGGACCGTCTTCGGCCTGCTACGACCGGTCCACCGGGGCACGTTCGAGGCCGAGCTCGACCGGGCGCACCAGGCCCTCGCCGACTACCGCGACCTGGTCGCGAGCGCCCTGCACGGCGGCGGCGGTTCGGGCTCCGCACCGTCCTCCGCCGAGACCGCCGACCGGCTCACGGCGCTCGGTCTGCGGGTGCCCTCGGCCGACGGCGTGGGCGAGCGGATCGGTGAGGGGCTGCGGGAGTTCGCCGGGAAGCTGCTGGGGCAGGGGCTGGCGCTGCGCGCGGTGGCCCGGCGGTTCACCGCGCTGGCCGGGCGGGTGGAGCCGGTGCCGGGTTCGGCACTGCTGCCGCGGCTCGCCGACCTCCCAAGCGCCGACGCGGCGGCCCGGTCCGGGGCGGCGGGCCCGCTGCCGGTCCATCCGGCCGCGGTGGCGGCGGCGGGCGGGGCGGGACTGCTCGGCGCGCTGTGGCAGTGGCCGTTCCTGCCCCTGGCGCTGCTGGTCCCGCTGGTCTTCGTGGGCCTGGCGGTGCTCGGCGCGACCCGGCTGCGGGGCGCACGGCAGCCCGGCCGATGGATCGTGGGCCCCCGGATCGCGGCGGCCGTCGGCGCGGCGGCCGGGGTGGTGCTGGCGTACGCGACCGACCCGCCACTGTGGCTGAGCACCGCCGCGGCGCTGGTGGGCGTCGGCACCGCGGTGGAGACCGCGCGCCGGCTGTGGCACACCGCGGCCGACGCCTGGGGCGCCGACCAGGGCACCCTCGCGCTGCGCCGGGCACTGGCCGAGCTGGACGCGCTGCTGGCCGAGGCGGTCCGGGAGCACTGGGCCGCCGACGAACGGCTGTACTGCGCCGACGCGGCCCGGTCCGTCGCCGGCATGCTCCGGGCGACCGCGGACGCCGCGGACGCCGAGGCGGCCCCCGAGCCCGAACGGCCGGCCGGCCCCGGCACGTCCGGCACCGAACCCGCCGTGGACGACTGGCTGTCCAGCACCTCGACCCTGGAGACGGGCACCTTCACGGTGGCCGACGACGCGGACAACGACTGGGCCAGCGCCTACGCCTGGGACGACGAGCCCTCCTGGGGCGGAGCCGCCGGCCCGGCCGAGGAGCAGGAGCCCGCCGGTCCCGCCGATCCGTGGGAGGACCGCACCGCCGGTGCTCCGCGCTGGCTGGACCGGGAGAGCGGCGAGGGCGGGCCGGAACTGGTCGCCACCCTGGCCGGGGACCTGACGGACGCCGCCATGGTCGCGATGGCGCCGTACTGGGGCGCCGTCGAACGCGGCCAGGCCGGCGCGCTCGCCGTCCACCGCACCGAGCAACGGGTCCGCGAGCTGCTCTCGGCGGCCCGCCGGCACCTCCGGCGCAACGGCGTGCTGGCCGCACCCCCGTTCGCCGCCGACCGCCGGGTCCGTCCGTCCTCGGCGAACCTCCTGGGGACCGACCCGCAGCGGGTGGCCGAACTGGTGGGCGCGGAGGCCGACCGGCGGGCCGTGGTGCAGCTGTCCTCGCCGGAGCAGGGCACGCTGCTCAACCGCGATCCGGCGGCCGCGGTCTGGATCAGATTCGGGCCGGAGGCGGTGCGCGGCGAGGTCGAGAAGACCTGGCGGACCGGCGGCACCGGCCAGCCGGCCGACGCCCTGTGGACGTCCTCGGGCCGTTACGCCGGCCTGATCCGGCTCACCCCGCTGCGGATGGGCGTGGTCGACACCGTCCGGCCCCGCGAGAGCCCCGGCCCCGACGGCACCGACGGCCGCCACGGCTTCGACGGTCCCGACGGGTTCGGCGGCTCCGGCAGGTCCCCCCAGGTCGATGCGTACGAAGGAAGGGACGGCGACGTCTGGTGACCAGCACCTCGCACCCGCACGTGGTGCAGCCGGACAGTACCCGGCGGGCCACGCTCGCCTTCACCGTCCCCTCGGGGCGGCGCCGGGTCGCCCCGGTCCGCTTCGGCCGCGAGTCCCGCCGCGATCCGCAGCTCCCGCAGCGCATCCGCAACGGCATGCTCGACGACGAGGGCCAGCAGTGCGTCCAGGTCCGGCTGACCGCCGCCGACGCGGCGAACCCGGCGGCCCGGGCCCTGCTGGACGCCGAGGCGGGCACCGCGCTGCAGCTGCACCGGGTGCTCGACGACCCGGAGCACGCGGCGCTCTTCCCGCAGATCATCGGCTACGAACTCGACACCGCCGAGCCGTTTCTGTTGTACGCCGCGCCGCGCGGCACCGCCGCCGCCCGGACCCATGTGATGTCCGCCAGCGACCAGCGGGTCTTCGCCCGGGACCTGCTGCGGGCGCTGTGCCTGCTGGACGGCCAGGGCCTGGTGCTGCGCGGCATCTCGCCGGGCACCGTGCTCTGGGACGGCACCTCGGTGCAGCTCTGGGGTCTGGAGGGGGTGGCCCGCGTCGGGCGGCCGCGGACCCGGTGGGGCCGGGCCCCCTACTGCCCGCCCGAACAGCGCCGGGCAGAGGGGTTCGTGGACTCCCGGGACGCGGTGTGGAGCGCCGCCCAGGTGCTCTACCAGCTGGTGACCGGCCGGCCCGGCCCGGCCGACCGGGCACCCGACGACCTCGCCGCGCACCGGGTGCTCGCCGAGACGCTGCGCGGCGCCTTCGCCCCACGGGCCGCCGACCGCCCCACGCCGGCCGGGCTGCTCGACCTCCTGGCCCCGGGGGCGGCCCGGCAGCTCACGCTCACCGCGCCCGCCGGCGACGAGAGCCGCCCGGACCGGGAGGCGTTCGACCAGGCGCTACGCCTCAAACGCCAGGCCCCCGCCGCCGAACCCCGGGACGTCGGCGGCGCCGGGCGGGGCAGCGGTGAGGTGCTCTGCCCGTACTGCCTGGAGCCCATCCAGCTCGACCTCACCGCGCTGTACGTCACCGACAGCCGGATGCAGTACCAGCAGCTGGACGTCAAGGGCATCACCAACGCCCTGCGGCGGCAGGACGTGATGCGGTCCGCGGTCCAGAAGTGCACCGCGGACCCGGAATTCCCCGAGCACTTCATCCCGGTGCCCTACCTCAGCTACGGCCGTCCGCTGACCGTCGCGATGGTCGGCCAGTCCTCCACCGGCAAGAGCCATCTGCTGACCCAGATGATCGCCGAGATCACCGACGGCGGCCTGGAGCCGTTCGGCCTGAAGTGGCAGTCCGTCAACCCCGAGCAGCACGCCCGGTTCGTCCGGGAACGGGTGCAGCCGCTGCGCAACGGCAAGGTCCTCGACCACACCGGCGGGATCGGGCTGGACGGCTTCGCCCGCTTCGTGGAATCGCTGCTGATCACCGACGCCGGCAGGCACGTGCGACCGGTCGCCTTCTTCGACCTCGGCGGCGAGGACCTGGTACGGACCGATGCCGCGCTCCGCTTCCTCCTCGGGGTCGACGCGCTGGTCTTCGTCGTCGACCCGGCGCTGGCGCTTCCGCTGCCGCATCTGGACCACGCCAGGGAACGCTGGGGCCTGGAGGTCAACCGGGACGGTGATCTCGCCTTCGGCACGGTCCTGGACCGGCTGCCGAAGAACGGCCCGTATCTGGACGTGGCGGCCGCGATGGTGCTCGGCAAGGCCGACCTGCTGCGGTTCCAGCCGCCCGTCGACCGGTGGCTGGGCGAGGCACCGCCCACCGCCCTCGACCCGGCGCGGGTGCGCGAGGAGAGCCGGGACGTCTACGGCCTGCTGCGCCGGCACGCCGGCCAGGCGTGGCTGCGCCCGTTCGACGCGATCCGCCGGTGCACCCTGCACGTCGCGTCGGCCACCGGTGGCCAGGAGGACCACGGCCGCTATCCGACCGGGGTGGTCCCCCGGCGGGTGCTGGCGCCGTTGGTGTCGCTGCTGGCGATGCACGGGGTGATCGAAGTGCCGGGCGGCGCCGAGGCGTTCGCCGTCGGGACGGCGGCCGCGCGGCCGGCGGCGGCGCCGCCGGAAGTCAGCGGATCAGGGGGAGAGGAAGCGGAGTGAGCGACTTCACGGAGCGGAGACCGCCGCACCGGGCACCGGCCACCGGCACCGGCGGACCGGCCTACGGGGGCGGACCGGCCTCCGCGGAAGGGCCGGGCTTCCCGGGCGGACCGGCCTACGGGGGCGGACCGGCCCCCGCGGGCGGACCGGGCCTCACGGGCCCGCCGGGCGGCGGTGGGGCCGTGGACTCGGTGCACCAGGTGGTCTTCCGCTGGGACGGCAACCAGGGGCGCCAGGGCACCGGCATGAAGGCCGTCGCCCACTCCTGCCCACCCGAGCGCGCCGAGGAACTGGGCCGGGAACTGGGCCCGTTGCTGTGGGTCTCCGGTGCGGCCGCGCCGCGGCCGAGCGTCGTCCGTACGGTCTCCCGCGACGGCGATGTGATGCTCGTCCAGCGCTGGCCCACCACCGACCGCGGCGGCCGCCCCAGCACGGTCAGCCACGTCCTGATCGGGCGGCCGGGGACGCTGAAGACCCGTCAGAGCCTCGGCCTCGCGTACGGCGGCTGGAGCCCCCGGGAATCCGCCGAACAGGCAACCGGGCAGCTGCGGCCGGTGGAGTGCGCGGAGCTCGACGCGCTGGCCTGCCGGTGGCTGCCGGAGATGGCGGAGCGGCTGCCGACGGTCCAGCACCCGCTGATCCTGGTCACCGCGGAGTGGCTGCGCGACCCGTCCCAGCGGATCTCGCTCCTCGTCGAAGAGGAGGAACCGGCCGGCCGGCCGGGCCGGGACGCCGCACCGCTGGTCTACCTGGGCCTGTTCCTGCTCTTCGGCTCCTGGCTGGGGCACGAGTGGACGTTCGCCACGTACGACACGGTCGACAGCCATCCGCTGCGGCTGATGTGCGTACCGCGCTGGGAACCGGACGCCGGCGGGCCGGGCCCGCTGGCCCGGGTCATGGTCCGCAAGCCGGCCCAGCCGCAGTTCGAGCACAAGGCCGCGAACCGGCTGGTCGAGCACCTCCTGGCACATCTGCCGGACAGCCCCGGCCTGCCGCAGCTCGTCGACGGGCTGCGGAACGGCGCGACGCTGGACTGGCCGCGGCGCCAGGCCCTGCTCAAGGACGCCCTGAGCACCGACCGGCCGCTGGGCCCCCGCCCGCCGGCCAACGTCCCCCAGCCGGACCCCGGCCCGCCGCCGGGCCCCGTGCCCACCCCTGCACCTGCCCCTGCACCGACGCGCGTGCCTCCGCCGACGCAGGCGCCGTCGTCAACGCAGATGCCGCCGCCGATGCAGGTGCCGGCGCCCGTGCAGGAGACACCGCCAGTTCGGGAAGCCCCGCCGGTCCGGGAAGCCACGCCGGTCCGGGAAGCCCCGCCAACCCGGGAAGCCCCGCCGGTCCGGGACCGGGAAGCCCCGCCGGTCCGGGACCGGGAAGTCCCCCCGGTCCGGGACCGGGAAACGCCACCCCCGGCCCTGGAGAAGCCAGCGGTACGGGAAGCGCCCCCGGTCCGGGAAGCGCCCCCGGTCCGGGAGTCGCCACCCCCAACAGCGCCCACCCCCCACCCACCGTCCACCGTGCACGAGCCACCCGCCGTGCACGAGCCACCCGCCGTGCACGGGCCGCCGCCCCCCGCCCCCCGGACGCCCACCACCGCTCGCCCGGTGCCCGGCGCCGGCGAAGTGGCGTCCGTACGCGAGGAGTTGCGTAACCCCCTCCCCCGGAGCGCCCCGCAGCGCGACCAGCTGAAGCAGCGGCTGCGCGCCCTGCCCGACGAGGCGCTCCTGGACGTGCTGCGCTCCGGCGGGCTGCCGCCGGAACCCCTGGGGCTGCTGCTGGAGGAGCTGGGGGACGACCGGCGGGTGCGGGAGCGCCGGTCCCAGATGCAGCACGCGCTGTGCCGCGAAGTGCTCGACAGGGGCCTGTACTTCGAGCCGAACGGGCTGGACACGGAGTCGGTGTCCCGGCCGGCCATGGCGCGCCGGGCCGCCGATCTCTATCTCTGGGCCGTCGCCCCGCTGGCCAGGGACGCGCGCTATCTGCCCGATCTGCGGGAGCTGCTGCACCGCATGTGCCGGGACCGTCACCCCGCCGCGGGCAACTGGCTCTGGGACAGCATCATCGCCCCGGCGAACGGCGTCGCCCCCGACCTGCCGCCCGACCTCTGGCAGCAGATCGTCCGGGACGTGCACCAGAAGAACCTGGCCTCCCCCACCGCCCATCCGGCGGCCACCGCGCAGCCACCCGCTCCGGCGCCCGCCACCGCCGCACCGGACCCACCCGCGTTCGGCAGCCGGTTCAACGAATTGACCTCCAGCCTGGGTTGCGTGGTGGGCACCGGCGTCGGCGTGATCCTGGTGCTCCTCACCATCGTGCTGATCTTCGCGTAGCCGACGACGGGAGGGCCCCGGCCGGAACCCGACCGGCCGGGGCCCTGGGCTGTCCGGTCAGTCGCTCAACAGGTGTTGCTGGTGGCCGAGTTGAACAGCCCGATGATGTCGATGCTGTTGCCACACAGGTTGATCGGCAGATGGACCGGGACCTGGATGGTGTTGCCGGAGATGACACCTGGTGAGTACCAGGCCGCACCCCCTGCCCCCGAGTCGGCGGCGGCGACACCGGCGCCACCCAGGACGGCGGTGGCGGTCAGGGCCGTGGCGGCAAGTGCGGTACGGATGCGCATGGTTCCTCCTGAAGGTGAGGGCACACTCGCCCGGAAGCGTCTCCGCGCCCCGGCCCGGAAAACGCCCATAGCGCAAGGCAGGGAACGAAACCCCCTATACGGGTGGGAGCGTCGCGTAACACATTCCGCCGTGCACGCCGGCGCGCCACCGTAGCGATTCGGCTTGACCTTGACCCTGCGTCAGGGTCGGACCATCACCGCATGACCGCTTCCCCGCAGGCCCCGATGGGCCGCCTCCACGACGTCGACGGCCGGCAGTTGCTCCTGCACCGCTCGGGCACCGGCGGCCCGGCCGTCGTCTTCCTCCCCGGCGCCAGCGCCTTCGGGCTGGACTACCTGAACATCCACGACCGGGTCGCCACCTTCACCACCTCCGTCCTCTACGACCGGGCCGGCACCGGCTGGAGCGGCACCGCCGATCTGCCGCGCAGTGCCGCCGAGGTCGCCCGGGAACTGCACGCACTGCTGCGCGCGGCCGCGGTGCCCGGGCCGTACGTACTGGTGGGGCACTCGCTCGGCGGGGCGTACGCGCGGCGTTTCGCGCAGCTGTTCCCCGGCGAGGTGGCGGGCATCGGCTACCTGGACGCGTTCCACGAGGACTGGGAGGCCTACCTGCCGCCGCTCAAGACGCTGAAGGTCCCCGGCGACCTGCCGCTCCGGCTCGTCGGGCGGCTCTCGCGCGGCCTGTACCGGCGGATGTTCGCGCAGTGGCCGCAGGCGGTCCGTGAGCGGCTGATCACGCGCCATCTGGATCTGGCGCAACTGCGCGCCGGGGCGCGGGAGCGCAGCAACCAGCCGGAGTGGCGCGACGAGTTGCGGGCCGGTGGGCCGGTGCCCGACGTGCCGGTGATCGCGCTCAGCGCGCTGGGCGTCGACCCGGCGATGCGGTTGCTGATGCCTCCCAAGGCGCTGCGCCGGCTGGCCGAGGGCAAGCGTCAGCTCCACTCGGCGCTGGCCGCCTCGGTCACGCACGGGGAGCACCGCGTCCTCGCGGAGGCGCGGCACAGTACGCTCCACATCGACGCTGCGGACGCCGTCACCCGGGCCGTCCGCGATCTGTGGCAGCGGGTGTGCTGAGGTGCACCGGAAGGGGATCCCGATGCTGACCATCGGCCGGCTCGCCGCCCGGGCCGGTGTGACGGTGCGGGCGGTCCGCCACTACCACCAGCGTGGCCTGCTGCCCGAACCGGAACGCGACGCCTCGGGCTACCGGCGCTACGGCGCCCAGGCGGTGGTGGACCTGATCCGGATCAAGACGCTGGCCGATGCCGGGGTGCCGCTGGCCCGGATCGGCGAACTGCTGCACGCCCGGCCCGCGGAGTTCGCCGCGGCGGTCACCGACATCGACGAGGCGTTGCGGCGGAAGATCCGCGAGCTCGGCCGGCACCGGCGGCGGATCGCCGAACTCGCCGCCGGCGACGGGCTGTTCCTGCCCGCCGAGGTCGTCGAGATCCTCGACCGGCTGCGCGCCCTCGGCGTCGGCGAGCGGATGGTACGCATCGAGCGCGACTCCTGGATCATGCTGGTCGCACTGTCACCGGAGTCGGTCCCCGAGTGGGTCGCCGGGAAGCACGCGGCCCTCGCGGACCCGGAGTTCCTGCGGATCTACCGGGCCTGCGATCAGGCGCTGGACTGGGACCCCGACGATCCGAGGGTCGACCGGCTCGCCGCTGACATCGCCGCCTGGGCCGCCGGGCCGCAGCGGGGAGCGGCGGCGGCCCGGCCGGAAGCCGTCAGCCTGATGGACGCCCATGTCGCGGAGTCGTCACCGGCCTGGCAGCGGGCGCTGGAGCTACTGGCCTCCGGCGACGTGTGAGCTGACCTCCCCTCACGTCGCGGCCACCGCCCGCCCTTCGTCACTTCACGGATTGCGCAACTCTGGAACCCCGGGCGCCCGCCCCGCGTTGAAGCCGACGGATGTTGCACACCCGGACAATTGTGGAGGAGCAGATGAGTGTGGCCCTGACCAAGGGCGGCAATGTGTCGCTCAGCAAACAGGCGCCCGGCCTGACCGCCGTATGCGTCGGGCTGGGCTGGCAGGTGGCCGCCACCGCGGGAGCCGCGGGCGGGACCGGCTTCGACCTGGACGCCAGCGCCCTGCTGTGCGACGGGGGCGGCAAGGTCCTCTCCGACGACCACTTCGTCTTCTTCAACAACCTCCGCAGTCCCGACGGATCGGTCCGCCACTCCGGCAGCGCACCGGCCGGCGGCAGCGGCGGTGACGACGAACGGATCCACATCGACCTGACCGCGGTCCCGCCCGAGGTCGAGAAGATCGTCTTCCCGGTCTCGCTCTACGAGGCCGAGCAGCGCGGGCAGAGCTTCGGCCAGGTCCACCGCGCCCACATCCGCGTCGTCGACGAGACCAGCGGCACCGAACTGGCCCGCTACGACCTGCGCGGGGACGCGGCCACCGAGACCGCCATGGTCTTCGGCGAGCTCTACCGGCACGGCGCGGAGTGGAAGTTCCGGGCCATCGGCCAGGGCTATGCGTCCGGGTTGGCCGGTATCGCGCAGGACTTCGGCGTCGACGTCCTGCGTCCCCAACCGCCGGCCGCCGCACCGGGCGCAGCGCCCCTGTCCGCCGAGCCGGCCCCGCCGGCCGCCGCCCCGCCGGCCCCGTACCCCTCATCCGCCCCCTCCTCCACCGGGAGTTCCGCCATGACCTGCTTCTTCGACCCCGGCCACGGCCCCGGCAGCACGCCCGTCACCTGGTCCCCGCAGTGGGGCGTTCCGCGCCAGATCCAGGCGTGCCCCGGCTGCGCCCAGCGCGTCCGGACCACGCCGCCGCCGTACTACACCGCGCCCCAGGCCGGATACCCGGACCCGTACGCGCAGGGGAATCCGCAGGGTTACCCGCAGGGCTACCCGCAGCCGGTGCAGCAGGGTTATCCGCAGCAGCCGGACCACCACCAGCAGGGCGGCGGGCGGCGGTTCGGCACCGGTGCGCTGATCGGCGCCGGCGCGGCCGGACTGGTCGGCGGCGCCCTCCTCAACGAGGCCTTCGACGACGACGAACCGGACGTCGTGGTGAACAACTTCTACGAGGAGTAGGCGCGCGGCCATGAGCGAAGGGGCGGGCACCGGTGCTCCGGGTGCCCGCCCCGTTCCCTGGGTGCCGCGGGAGACGACGCGTCAGCCGAGCAGCTTCCGCATCGTGGCGATCTCCGCGTTCTGGGCGGTGATGATGTCACCGGCGAGCTTCTTGGCCGGGCCGTACGCGCCCTGCTTCCGCTCGGTGCCGGCCATCTCGACCGCGCCCTGGTGGTGCTTGACCATCAGCTTCAGGAACTGGGTGTCGAACGCCTTCCCGGTGGCGTTCTTCATCGTCGCCATCTCCTGGGCACTCATCATGCCGGGCATGGCCTCGCCGGCGCCCTCACCGTGGTCCATGCCCGGCATGCCTTCCATGCCGTGTGTGCCGCCGTGCATCCCGGCCATGTCCTGGTCCTGCGGGACCTTCTCGCCCCAGGACTTCAGCCAGCCGGACATCTTGGTGATCTCCGGGTCCTGGGCCTTCTTGATCGCGGCGGCGAGTGCCTTGACGTCGGCCGAACCGGCCCGGGTCGCGGCCAGGTCCGCCATGGCCACGGCCTGCCGGTGGTGCGGGATCATCCCCTTCGCGAAGGTGACATCGGCGGCGTTGTGGGTGCCCGCGGACGCGCCGGCCGCGGCGGACGGCCGGCCGCTCGGGGAGGTGCCGTCGGTCTTGCCGCCCTCGCTGCCGCAGGCGGACAGGGTGAGGGCCGCAGCGGTCACGGCGGCCGCCGCCAGCGCGGCGCGACGGATCGGAACGGTGCGGGCAGAACAGGTTGCGTGCATCACGCAGAGCTCCTGGGTCAGTGGATCGATCAGCGGTCGATCGGTGCGTCGATCGGTGCATCGACCAGTGCGTCGATCAGTGGAGGGAAGGCGTGCTCGTCCGTGGCGCGGGCCGGCCATGAGGGCGTACGGCGCCGCGCCGGGCGGGCGCGTCCTATATCCGCAGGACCTGGAGCTGGGCGAGGGAGGGCGGGGCGCGGGCACCGGTGGTGCCGTCCGCCAGCCGGCCGGCCAGGGGCGCCGCGTGATCGGCGGTGCCGGTCAGGGACGCGGGCAGCGCGGGCAGGACCACGGCGCCGGGCAGCGCGGCCGAGGCGCAGGTCGGGTCGGCGTGGTGGGCGTGCCCCTGGCCTCCGTCGCTGTCCTTACCGCTGTCACCGTGGTCCGGGCAGCAGGCGTGCGGCCCGTGGGCGTGGGAAGCCGAGACCAGGGCCGGGGCCGGGGCCGGGGTGGCCCTCGCCGTCATCGGCCGGTGCTGGTGGGCGGCGTGCGGCCGGGACGGGGTGGTCGGCGGTGCACCGGCGTTCGCCAGTCCGTGCATGCCCAGCAGACCCGCCAGCACGGTGAGGACGAGCAGCACCTTCAGCCGCGGCCGGGGCGGCGGGGCGGAGGCGTGCTCGCGGATGCTCACCGGCCCATCGTAGGGAAGCCCGTACGGCGGGCCCCCCGGCCGGTACGGCGAGGGCCGTTCTGTGATCCATGTCGCACAAGGAAACGGCGAAGTCCAGCCTGCCCGTAACGGATTCATCAGGGCTTGTCGGTCATGCCGGGGCCGCTGCCCGGGAATCTCCACGGAAGCGTCACAACCTCTTCGTGCCGTGTGCGGGGGGTGCCGTTAGCGTTGCTGATCGCTCGATACCGAGTGCGATGAAGATCCGGTCTCCGGCGCCCCTGGCGGCGCGACAGCACAGAAAGCTCGCAGATGGACTACTGCTCCTCGTGCCGCCGGAACCTCAACGGGGCGCTCGTATGCCCGGGTTGTGGTGATTACGCCCCGGACATAGCCCCACCCACCCAGCAGCAGTCCCGGACGGGTGCCGAGGCGGCCGCGCTGTGGGAGTCCTGGCAGATACCGGAGGCCACGGCCGCCGCTCCCTACGAGGACGCCATGACGCCGGCGGCAAGGGCTGCCGGATCCGCACCGGAGGCGGGCCTCGCGGCCTCCGAAGGCGCGGACGTCCCGACCGCCACCGGCACCGGACAGGGCCGCGCCGCCCGGCGCCGGCAGCTGGCGCGGTGGAAGAAGTACCGCCGCCGGGCGGTGGCCGCCACCGCGTTCGCGCTGGTCGGCGGCGGTCTGACCGCGACGCTGCTGCAGAACAACCGGCCCGCCACCGCGCACACCGAGGCGTCCGCGGCACCGGACCCGGAGACCGTGTCCGCGCCCGGCACCCCGACCGCGTCGCAGGAGCCGGACGACCGGGCCTCCCGGCAGCCCGGGGACCGCGCGCCCCTGGGCCGCCACCGCAAGCCCGACTCCGCCGCCGGCCACTCCTCCGCACCGGCGGCCGCGCAGCAGCCCTCCGCCGCCCCGACGCGCCCCGCCGCCCCGAGCGCGGCACCGCACACCGCGGCCGCCCCCGCCCCGGGCGGGCACTCCGGCCACACCGACACGGCACCCGCGGCCGCCGCCCCGGCCTCCTCCGGACACTCCGACGACGGCTCGGGCGGCTCCTCGGCGCAGCAGCCCGCCGCCTCGGGTGCGGACTCGGGCTCGTCCTCGACGACGCCGAAGGCCCCGGAGCAGCAGCCCTCGACGTCGCCGTCGACCGAGCCGACCTCGCCGTCCCACCTCTGCGTGCTCGGCGTCGTCTGCCTCTGACCGGCCGGGCCGTCGTTCAGCAGGCCCCGAGGTCCTGCCAGACGCCCCATTCACCGGTGGTGCCGGGCTCCTCGCCGGTCGTCCACCACTTGGCCTTCCAGGTGTGGCCCTGGTGGGAGACCTGCTGTCCGCCGGTGTAGACGGTGCCGGCGGACCAGGCCGCGGCGGTGCACTGGTGGCCGCTGCCGCCGGTGACGGTCAGGGCGTACGTGGTGGTGTGGCTGCCTTTGGTGCCCGTACCGGTGACCGTGAGGGTGTAGGTGCCCGAGGCGGTCGCCGGGGTCGTGGCGAGGGTGAGCGTCGAGGAACCGCCGGCGGTCACCGAGGCCGGGCTGAACGAGGCGGTGACGCCCGCGGGGGCGCCGCCGACCGTGAGCTTCACCGGCTGCGCGGCGCCCGCGGTCACCGCCGTCTTCACCGTGGTGGTGGCCGTCCTGCCCGCGGCGACCGAACCGGCGGCCGGTGCGGCGGTCACCGAGAGGTCGTCGGCCGGTGTGCCCGTGCCGCCCGTGAAGGGCGCGAAGACATGGGTGAAGTCCCAGGTGTTCTGCTGGATGCCGGAGCAGTTGTCCGCGGCCTTGCCGCCGGGGCAGCCGCCGTTGTCCCGTTGGAGCGCCCAGAACGACAGGGTGTTGATGCCCTTGGCGACCGCCCAGTCGTAGACCTGGGTGGCATGGGCCAGGGTGAAGGTCTCGGCCGGGCCGAAATCGTCGACCCCGGGCATCTCGGTGACGCCGATCATTCCCCACAGCTGGGCGGTGGACTTGCCGGGGTAGAGCTGGGCCAGCTGGTCGTGCAGGCCCTGGGCGGCGGTCCTGGTGTCGGCCGCCATGTCGTGGGTGGCGTTGTCGTAGTAGTCGAACGTCATGAGGTTGGCGACGTCCACCCGCGTGCCG
Organism: Streptomyces sp. NPDC059649; assembly: GCF_042734445.1. Taxonomy (NCBI): domain Bacteria; kingdom Bacillati; phylum Actinomycetota; class Actinomycetes; order Kitasatosporales; family Streptomycetaceae; genus Streptomyces; species Streptomyces sp. NPDC059649. Next base: position 485,724 of record NZ_JBHWDV010000003.1, on the reverse strand, counting down.
TTGCTCACCGCGTTCCGCAGTACGGCGAGACCGCTGTCGGCGAGGCCGTGGGTGGTGGTCGGCAGGGTGTAGGAGATCTGCAGGGGGCGCCCGTTGGCCGCGGCCCAGTCCTGGACCTGCTTGAGGGCCTTGTTCCGGCGGTCGATGCCGGCGGTGTTGTTCAGCGAGTCGACCTCGACGTCCATGTCGAGCCGGGCGACGTCGTAGGTCGTGATGACCTTCTCGTAGGCGGCGGCGATCCTGCTCACGTCCGTACAGCTGTCGGCGATCTCGGTGCCGGTGGTGTCGGCGGCGTAGCCACCGAACGAGGGGATGGCGTCCCCGCCGCGGGCCTGGAGGGTCTTGATGTCGTCGCCGAACGCGGCCGGGGAGACCGGCAGCCCGGTGTTGCCGTTCCAGTACGGCGTGCACGAGCCCTTGGCCTCCGTCTGGAGGAAGGCCATGGTCAGGTGCTTCGCGCCCGACGCGGCGGCCAGCGCGGCGGGGCTCTCACCGGTCCAGGTCTCGACGTAGGGGGCGAAGACCCGGTCCGGAAGAGGGGTCGCCGCGTGGGCGGTGCCGCCGCCCAGCGCGGTCAGCCCGGCCGCGGCCACCGCGGTGACGGCGGCCGCGAGAGCCGCCCGGAAGGAGCGCGTACGTCTCATGTCTGTCCAAGGGGTGAGGAGGGGGAAGGGGGAAGGACTCTCCGCCAATTCCCTTTCATGCAAGGGAAGTTGCATGTCAGGGAAGTTGGCGTGAGATATGGGATAGCCCCGTGGACGACGACCCGTCAATGGACTGGACCAAGACAGGAATAGACCAATTCCTGGGCGACGGCGCTGCGTTCCTGCCCAGCTTTCAGGCGGCGCCCTGGACCACTCGCCCGCCCCGCGCGAGGAAGACGACGGCGAGCAGCCCGACGACCACCAGCACGGCTCCCGCCACGGACAGCCCGGGCAGGGTGCCGAGGACGGCGACCCCGAGCGCGGAGCCCGCCTGACGGATGCCGTTCAGGGCCCCCTGGCCGGTCGCGGCGGCCTCCGGCGGCGCGGCGACGGCCATCTCGGCGGCGGCGCCGGGGATGGACAGGGTGCCGGTGGCGGCCAGCGCGAGTTCCGCCGCGAGGAGGAGCGGCAGCGGCGGATGCGGGCCGGTGGCGCAGGCCAGCAGCACACCCGCCAGCGCGGCGGCGGACATGCCGGCCAGCAACACCGGGCGCGCCCCGTACCGCGCCACCAGCCGCCCGGTGAAGAACGGCATCACACACACCGGGAAGGTGAGCGGCAGGACGGCCAGACCGGCCCGGAACGGCGAGAGCGCGTACGCGTGCTGCAGCCACACGCTGAGCGTGTAGAGCCCGCCGAAGTAGGCGAAGCAGGACACCGCCGCGGCCACCATGGCGACGCGGACCCGCGGCAGGGCGAACAGCGCGGGCGGGAGGACGGGTGCGGCGGCCCGGCGTTCCCAAAGGGCCAGTACGGCGAAGGCGAGCAGTGCGGCGACGATCGGAAGCCAGGCGGCGGGTGCGGCCCAGCCGTCGAGCCCCGACTCGACCAGGCCGAAGGTGAGCGCCCCGAGCGCGGCGGTGGACAGCAGCAGACCGGTGCGGTCGACGGCCCGGGTGGCCCGGACCGGCGGGGCCGGCAGCCGACGGGCCAGCAGCAGCGCGGCCAGCGCGAGCGGCGGGTTCACCAGGAACACCAGCTGCCAGCCGCCGAGTTCGACCAGGGCACCGCCCAGGACCGGCCCGGCGGCGGCACCCAGCCCGCTCAGCGCGGCCCAGGCGCCGATGGCGCGGGCGCGGCGGCCGGGATCCGGGTGGAGCGCGATCAACAGGGCGAGCGAGGCGGGCACCAGCCCGGCACCGGCGGCACCGAGCAGTGCCCGGCCGGCGATCAGCAGACCGGCGTCCGGGGCGGCGGCGCAGAGCGCGGACAGCACGGCGAACGCGCAGAGCGCACCGCGGTAGAGCCGGCGGGCACCCCAGCGATCGGCGAACACCCCGGCGGCGAGCAGCAGTCCGGCGAAGACGACGGTGTAGGCGTCGACGGCCCAGGGCAGCGCGGCGGGCGACGGGTGGAGGTCGCGCTCCAGGTCGGGGACGGCGACGTTGAGGATGGAGGTGTCGAGGAGGACGAGCAGATTCCCGGCCGCGATACCGGCAAAGGCGAGCCGCGAACGGGACGGGACGGACGGCGGGGCGGTCGGCGGGGCGGACGACGGGACGATCGGAGAACTGTCGGCGGTCGCAGAACTGTCGGCGGTCGCAGAACTGTCGGTGGTCGCAGAACTGTCGGTGGTGGGACAACTGTCGGTGGACTCGGTGGACATGGGAGAACCGTCGCCCGAGGTCCGCTCGGCGCGCGACGACGCACTTCCGATGGGCCCATCGGGAATTCCGATGGCCGGCGCCACGGAAGCGGCCACCGCCCCCTCAGGGTCGCCGGCGGCCGGTGGCATCCTGAACGGGTGGACACTCGCTATCTGCGTGCCTTCGTCGCCGTGGCCGAGCACGGCGGGATCTCCGCAGCCGCCCAGCAGCTGGGCTACGCCCAGTCGAGCGTGAGCGCCCAACTCAAGCGGCTGGAGGCCGAGTTGGGCGCGACCGTACTGACCCGCGGCGGGACCGGCGCGACGCTCACCGACGCCGGGCGGCGACTGCTGCCGCATGCCCGCGAGGCGCTGGTGCTGGAGGACCGGATGCGCCGGGCCGCGCTCGGGGACCGCCCGCGGCTGCGGATCGGCGCCCAGGAATCGCTCGCCCACGCCTGGCTGCCGGAGGTGCTGGCGGCGCTGGAGTACGGCGCGGGCGGCCCCGGCGCGAGCGCCGACATCGAGCTGACGGTGACCAGCCGCAGCCGCCTCCACCAAGCCTTCGCCGCGGGCGAGCTGGACCTGGTGTTCCAGTACGACAACGGGGTACGGGCGCTCGGCCCGCACGCCGTGGTGGGCCACGACCGCACCGTCCTGGTGGTCGCCCCCGGCCACCCGCTGGCCCGGCAGGACACGGTGCCGCCCGCGGAGTTGCTCGGCTACGACTTCCTGGTCGCCGAGCGGAACTGCACCTCCGAGATGCTGGTGGACCGCCTCGGCCGGGACCTGCTCGCCGGCGCCCAGCTCACGATGGTCGTGGGCTCGCTCTCCGCACTGCTGCGGCTGGCCGGGCACGGGCACGGCGTGGCCCTGCTGCCGGAACTGGCGATCGCCCGCGAACTGGCGGCCGGCGAACTGACCGCACTGCGGCTGACCGAACGCCTCCAGCCGGTCGCCATCCTCGCCCAGTGGCACCCCCGCCTCGGCCTGGCCGAGCCCGCCGTACGGGCCCTGCTCGACCTGGCCCGGCAGGCGGACCCACTGCCGGACGTCACCCGTAGCGGGTCAAGTGCCCGCCCGCGTCCGGGACTTGAGGACCTGGGTGCCGATGGCGAGGGTGACGGCGAGGAGGAGGACGTAGAAGACGCCTATCTTGCGTAGGTCGTCCAGGAAGAACCAGATGGCGGTGAGGGCGGTGAACCAGAAGGCCACCAGCGCGAAGCCACCGGAGCGTTCGTCCCGGTAGCCGGCGACGAAGCACAGTGCGGCGACGACCGCGAGGAGCAGGGCGATGACGACGTAGTGGGTGTCCCAGCCGACATAGCCACGGGCCAGTTCGGACCATACGGCCACGGCCTCGGCGACCGGGCCCCACACCACCGCGCAGGCGAGCCGCGCCGACCAGAGCAGCAGCACCGCACCGGCGACCGCGGCGAGCAGCGCGACGCGGGAGAACTGGCCCACCTCGATCACCTGCGAACGGGAGATGACCAGCGACAGCACACAGCCGAGCAGGGCGACCGCACCCTCGGGCGTGGGCCGGAAGACCACCCGGCCGGGCAGCCGCCGGCGCCGCGGCCGCGGTGCGGACTCCGGCGCGGGGCCCGGGGCCTGCGAGGGGCCGGCATCGCGCGAGGCGGCCGGATCGTGCGAGGGGGTCGGGTCGTGCGAACGGCCCGGCTCGTGCGAGGGGTCCGCAGCGCGCGCCCGGTCCGGATCGTGCGAGTGGGCCGGTCCGGCCGGGGCCACCGCCCGCGGATCGAGGGCGGTGGGGGTCGGGACCGCGGCGGGTACGGCCGCGGGGGCGGCGGTGGCCGCGGTGAGGGCGGTGCGCATCGCGGCGGCGCTCGGGTAGCGGCCGTCGCGGTCCTTGTGGAGCGCCCGGACGATCACCGCGTCGAGCGCGGGCGGCAGGTCCGGCCGGAGCCGGGACGGCGGGAGCGGGTCCGCCGCCAGGTGCTGGTGCATCACGGAGAAGGGCGAGTCACCGGTGTACGGCGGGCGGCCGGTCAGCAGTTCGTGGAGCAGGCAGGCCACCGCGTAGAGGTCGGTGCGGTGATCGGTCTCGGCGCCCTTGATCTGTTCCGGTGCGAGGTAGGCGGGCGTGCCGACCGCCACCCCCGTGCCGGTCAGCCGGGTGGCCATCTCGCTGAGCGCCTTGGCGATGCCGAAGTCGACGACCTTGGCGGTACCGGCGTCGGTGAGCATCACGTTGGCGGGCTTGATGTCGCGGTGGACGATGGCGTGCCGGTGGCTGTGGTCGAGCGCGTCCAGCACCTGGCAGGTGAGGTCGACGGCCTGTGCCAGCGGCAGCGGCCCCGCGTCGAGGACCCGGCTCAGGGTGCGGCCCTCGACGTACTCCATCACCAGATAGGGCTCGGTGGACCCGTCGGCGGTGTCCTCGCCGACGTCGTGCACGGTGGCCACGCCGGGGTGGTTGAGCGCGGCCGCGGCCCGCGCCTCGCGCTGGAACCGGCTGAGGAACTCGGGCTGCCGCGCCAGCTCGGCGGAGAGCGTCTTGACCGCGACGGTGCGGCGCAGCCGGTGGTCGACGGCGCGGTGGACCGTCCCCATCCCGCCCTGCCCGAGCTGTTGCACCAGCTCGTAACGCTGCCCCAGCATTCTGCGCTCCACCCGGGTTCCTCCACGGACCGTCACCGTTTGCACCACGGCCGAAGACGCCACCGGGCGGGGGCGGGTTCCGTGCGGGGAGGGCGTGTGGGATGACCCACTGCGGCTGCCGATGCGGTCCCGGGGGCGGCGCCGGGCCGTCGCCCCGAGTGCCGTCGGCCCGGCGCCGTCGTGGGCCGTCAGTCCCCGAGGCCGATCAGCGCCAGCGTGATGTTGTCCGGGCCGCCGGCCTCGATGGCGGTCTTCCACAGTTCGAAGGCGGCCCGGCCGGTGTCATGGGTGCGCAGCAGGTCGCCGAGGGTCGGTTCGGGGACCGGGTCGGTCAGGCCGTCGGTGCACACGAGGTAGCGGTTGCGGGGGGTGAGCGGGGCGGTGGTGACGTGCGGGGTGATCTCGTTGAACGTCCGGGTGCCGCCGAGCGCCTGGGTGACCAGGGAGGTGCTGCGGCGGCCCGGGGCGAGCGGCGGGCTGTCGTCCACGCTCATCCGGTGCAGGCCCTCCTCGGTCACCGACAGCACCCGGCTGTCGCCGACGTTGAACACCAGCAGGGATTCGTGCAGTACGACCGCGCCGGCGACCGTCGTACCCATGGTGCTGAGCTCCGGGTCCCGGCCGGCGGCCGCGTACACCGCCCGGTTGCAGACGTCCAGCGCCTCCCGGACCGCCTGTTCGCTGACGAGCCCGGGGCCGACCGCGGCCAGTTGCCGGACGGTCAGCGCGCTGGCCACCTCGCCGGCCGGCTGTCCGCCGATGCCGTCGGCGACCGCGACCACGAGCGGGGTGCCCAGCGGGAACACCAGCGTCTGCGGGTTCTCGGTCACCGTGCCGCACAGCGTCCACGGCCCGGCCACCAGGCTGTCCTCGTTGTGGTCGCGCAGCAGCCCGGGATGGCTGAGGGCGGTGACGGTGATGTACGGCATGGCGGGTCCCGTCTCTCTTCGGCCGGCGTGCGCCGGCCGTGGTCAGCCCTGGCCGCCGGTGCCGCCCAGCGTGCGGCGCCGCAGGAGCCGGGTGATGTCCTTGGCGGTGACGATCCCGACGAGGTGGCCGCCGTCGACGACCAGGATGCGCGGGCCGGTGCGCAGCGCGATCCGGTCGACCGCCTCGCCCAGTTCCTCGTCCGGGGCGGCGACCGCGCACTGCGACAGCGGCACCGCCACCTCGCGCACCCGCAGCGTGTCCCGTTCGGCCACCGGTACGGCCGCCAGCCGGCGCAGCTGGACGAGCCCGCTGGGGCGGCCCTCGAAGTCCAGCAGCGGCACGGCGGAGTGGTGCGAGGGCACGGCGACCTCGTCGATGAACCGCTGGACGCTCAGCCAGTCGGCGCCGGTGGTCACCGGGGTCGTCATGGCGTCGGCGACCCGTAGGCCGCGCAGCTCGGTGTGGAGCGCGGCGCGGCGGCGTTCCGCACCGGCCACGATCATCACGAAGAGCCCGATGAAGACGATCCACAGTCCGCCCGGCGAGCCGCGCAGCACGGAGATCCAGCCGCCGGCCACCAGCAGGACGGCGAGCACCTGACCGCTCCGGGAGGCCGCCAGGTCGGCCCGCTCGCGGTCCCCGGTCCGCCACCACAGGACGGCCTGGACGACCCGCCCGCCGTCGAGCGGTACGGCCGGCAGCAGGTTGAAGACGCCGAGGAAGAGGTTGGCCCAGCCGAGCCACATCAGCACCACCGCGGGCACCTCGGCCCAACCGGTGAGCTGGTGCAGCCCGATGCCCGCGCCGAGCACGGCGCCGCCGATGAGCAGGCTGGTGAGCGGGCCGCTGACGGCGACCGCGAAGGCCGCGGCGGCGGTCTGCGGCCGGCCCATCCGGGTCATTCCACCCAGTGCCCACAGCGTCACGTCCTCGACGGAGATCTGCTTCCGGCGGGCGGTTGCGGCATGGGCGGTCTCGTGCAGCAGCAGACTGCCGGTGAGCAGCGCGGCACCGACGACGCCGGCGAGGGCGTAGACCGCGTCCGGCCGGCCCGGGGTCCAGGTGGGCAGGGCCTGCCGGCCCAGCCCGTAGGCGAACATCACCACCAGCAGGGGCACGCTCCAGTGCATCCGCAGCGGTACCCCGGCAATCTGTCCGACACGCACCGAGCCGTTCATCGCCGTCTCCCACGCCCATTGTCGCTCGCGATCCTCGCTCTCCGCCGGACGGACGTCCTCCGCAGCCTCGCTCTCCGCCGGACAGTCGTCCTACGCTGGTCGTAACGGCCGCGAGCGCGGCCGCGCCGTCCGTACCTGGCTCTGCCGGAGGTGCGCCATGGGGCACAGCCACCACTTCCACCTTGATCAGGGGGGCCACTCGATCACCGTGAACGTCGGCCCCGGCCGGGACGGGGAGGTCGAGCTCCTCGTCGACGGCAAGGTCGTCGCGTACCGCAAGCACCACGCGCCGGGGATGAACGTGCTGACCGGTGAGCTGCCCGACGAGCCGGTCCACCCCTTCCGGGTCCTGCTGCGGCAGCCGCACCTGGTCCCGTCCATGCCGCGCTGCACGCTGGAGCTGGACGGGGTCAAGCAGCCGATGCCGGAGCGGCTGGTGATCTGACCGGGGCCACGGACCGGGGACGCTCCCGGGCCGACCCGGCACGGCTCGGAGACGCTCCCGGGCTCACCCGGTCGGCTCCGGGCAGCCCGTGGGGCCATCCCGGCACGACCTTGGGACGGCCCGTGGGGCTCCGGGGGAGGTGCCGGGGCGGCCCGTCCCTAACGGCAGCACCCCGGCCCGAGTTGTTGGGCCACCCGGCTGATTCTGGCCGACGAGCGTTTTACCTCCTGCGGGTTGAAGGGGGATGCGGACCGGCGGGCGCAGCACGATACGTCTGGCATCGGAACGATGAACAGGCGAGGGAGCATCGTGAGAAGACTTGCGCAGGCGGGCACCGTCATCGGGGCGTGTGGGTTGGTGCTGCTCAGCACCAACCCCGCCCAGGCCGTGACCATTCCGGGCGAATCATTGCTGTCGGCGGTGGCCGGGGCCGACGTCGGCACCATCACCGGCATGATTTCGGGCGTGGTGTGCAACAACCGCTTGGCCGATTTCCACTACAAGTCCCCCAGGATCAACTCGCCGTCGCCGCAGCCCTGCATCAACGGCCCGGTCCACAGCGGCAACAGCCTGAACAGCGGCAACTTCATCAACCACGGCAACCCGAACCACAGCGGCAACTTCGCGAACACCAACGGCTCGACCAACAGCTCCAACCTGGTCAGCGGCGCCCAGCAGGGCAGCGGCAACACCGTCCAGAAGATCCTCAAGTTGCACTGACCCGTCCGCACCTCACACAGCGGCCCCGCTTCCCGGTACGAACCCGGAAGCGGGGCCGCCGCAGTTGGCGTCAGATCTTGGTCGATCCGGGGCCGTTGTGCTGGATGTCGTTGCCGGTGTGGTTCTCGGCACCCGTCGTGCCGCCGCTGTCGACGTTGGTGTTGCCGTTGCTGTTGGTCGGGCTGCCGCTGTCGCTGTTGTTGCCGGACATGTGGACGTTCTGCGAGTTCTTCGTATTACCGGAGTTGACCGGTCCGTTGACGCAGATCTTGGCCCGCGGCGAGCAGCGGATGATGGAGTGGAAGGAGGCCCAGACGTCGCTGTCGATCACGTTGCCGCCCGTTCCGAACCCCCCGTACCCGCCGTCCCAGGCCATGGCGGGGCTGACCCCGCCGGCGGCCAGGAGCATGCCGCAAGCTCCTGCGATCACGATGCTGACGCGTGTTCTCTTCTTCACTGTCGCTCCTGCACTTCGCGGTGGATGAACCCGCGGTCTTGCTACCGGGCGGGCCCGCCTGTACCAAGCCTGAGCAACGGCCCGTCCCTCGCATTCACCCTCTCCGACCACTGGATTCACCGTGACGGCCCTCGTCTCCCCGGCATCCCGAGGCGGGCCGCCGCTCCCCGCCGCAACCGCCCGCGCGCCCGCGCACCGACCGGATCCGCCCGGGCGGCTACGCCCGGAGGCGCAGCCGCTGGCCCGGGTAGATGTGGTCCGGGCCGTGCGGGAGCCGGTGCTTGTTGAGCTCGTAGAGGGCCTGGGTGCCACCGGGGACGTGGTTCCGCTCGGCGATGACGGAGAGGCAGTCCCCGGTACGGACGGTGTAGGTCGCACGGTTGGGATGGTGGTGGTGGGGATGGTGGTGGTACGCCGCGACACGGACCGGGGGGTGGGCCCGGGTCGACGGGGCCTGCTGGACCAACTGGCCGGTGTCCGCGGGCTCTTGCTGCGCCGGGGCCGCCGTCCGCGGGGCCTGCTGCGGCGGAATCTGCTGCGTCGGGGCGGAGGCCCGGGGGCTCTCCCGGTCCGGGGCGGTGGCCCGCGGGCTCTCCCGGTCCGGGGCGGACGCCCGCGGGCTCTCCCGGTCCGGAGCGGTGGCCCGCGGGCTCTCCCGGTCCGGGGCGGACGCCCGCGGGCTCTCCCGGTCCGGAGCAGAGGTCCGCGGGGCCTGCTGGCCCGCGGTGGTGGCCCGGGGGGACTGCTGGGTGTAGCCGCAGCGCGGCCAGGCGGACAGGCCGCGGTCGCGGACGATGCGCCGGCCGACGGCGATCTGCTCGGCCCGGGTGGCGAGGTCGGCCCGCGGGGCGTAGCGGCTGCCGCCGTAGGCGCGCCAGGTGGCGGGGTCGATCTGCAGGCCGCCGTGGTAGCCGTTGCCGGTGTTGATGTGCCAGCGGCCGTTGCTCTCGCAGTCGGCGATCCGCTCCCAGTCGGGCACCGGCCCGGACGGCGCGGCCGCGGCGGCCCGGTGGACGGCGAGGCCGACGACGGTCAGCACGGCCAGCAGCACGGACAGGACCGCGTGGGCGGATCGCTTGGCGAGGGGCGACGGCATCACGGGAATCCTCCGCTGTGCTCCGGCGGCGCCGTGACGCGGTTCTCGCCACGACCGGTGGGCAGGCACCAAGTAACCCGGCAATATGGTTTTCGGCATGCCCGGGGCGTGCGACATGCGCGAGTTTCACCCGGGTGGTCCATTGCCCGTCCGGTAGCGGTGCCGTAGTGGTCCCTTACCGGTGCCGTCGCCCGCGTTCGCCCGCGTTACGGCCCGAATTCCGGCCAGTGGCGGGAATTCCCCGCCGACCGGATTCCCGGGCCGGATGTGGGAACGGGCATTCAGCTGACCGAATAGGCGAAGGAGGGGGCGAGCGGCAGCGGTTCCGGAGTGGCCACCGCGAACTCGTAGGAGGGTGAGAAGGTGAAGTTCCTTACCGACACCGGCACTTCACAGCCGTACGGGCCGGGCACGGTGACCGTGCCGTGATCCGCCGGGAAACCGGCCTCGATGCGCTCCGGACCGATGGACAGCCCCCCGCCGGCGGCCTGCATGGCGGCGTCCTTGCGGACCCAGAAACGGGTGATCATCCGCTCCCGCTCGGTCTCCGGACATCGGTCCGCGGCCCGCAGTTCCCGGGCGGTCAGCACCTCGTACGGGGTGTGCGGCGGCGGACTCCCGCGGCGCACCGACTCCACCGAGAAGCCCATCTGCCGGGCGTCCTCCCCGCAGGCCACGACCAGCAGGCCGCGGGTTCCGCACAGCTCCCAGTAGGTGGCCTCGGCCATCGCCGCGCTCACCCGGGCGGGGAGCCCGGCCAGCAGCCAGCGGCGGGAGGCGTCGTCGAGGGTGGCCGCGGAATGGCCGTTGAGCCCCAGACAGCTGTCCGGGGACAGTGCGCTGCCCGAGCCGCGGGAGGAGGAGGGCGAGCCGGCGAAGGAGGGCGAGGACGGCAGGTACGACAAGGAGGGGGAGGGGGACGGGGGCGGCGCGGAGGGGCCGTCCTCGCCGATCGGGACGATGAATATGGGGACGGGGGCGAGGGGCGCCAGGCGGGGCCTGGCGGGCTGGTGCGGGTGACCGGGGACGTCCTGGTCAAGGTGTCCCGGACAGAGTTCGAGAAGAGCGGCGTTCGTTTCCACGTACTTTCCGTCCTCCACTGGTGAGCGGTGCCAAGACTGCCCTGGGTGAGTGGCAGCCCGTCAAACAGCTGGAGTCTCCCCCTATTCCACCTACATCGATCGATACAGACAGCCCAAGGTTTGCAGATCCTCCGGATCCTTCGAGTCATCCCTCTTGCTGATGTCCGGCTACATACTTCGATGTACGGGAGACCTCCTCAAATTCGGGCGCCAGGGCCAGGAGAACGGGCAACGCCCGGAAGTACTGTCCTCGTGTGTGGTTACGTCTTTTCAGAGGTACGAACGCGCGCCGGCCTCCCCTGCCGCTCCGTGACCTCAGACTGGCCGTGGGCTTTTTCGCCGCCTGTCTGATTCTCTACGTCCTGGGCGGCTCCCGGGTCATGGGCGACATCCCCGTCTGGCAGGCCGTCCTGCCGGTCGTGGTGCTGTGCACCGCGAGCGCCTTCCGCAGCACCCTGCCGACGGCCGCGGTCCTGGTCGGCACCGTCACCGTCCTGGTGGAAATGACGTCGAGCGGCGGCCTCGGCCCGGTCCTGGTCTACACCGACCTGCTCTACGCCGCGGCGCTGTACGGCGCGCCCTGGCTGTGCCGGGTGCTGCAGTTCGGGACGGTCGCGGTCACCGTCGCCACCACCATCACGCTGATCGCCCTCAGCGACCGTTCCGAGGGCGTGACCACCGGCGTCATCGTCGCGATGCTGCTCATCTCCCCCGTATGGACCGGCATCCTGATACGCAACCACAAGGAGCGCGCCGACGCCGAGCGCGAGCGCGCCGCCCAGATCAACCGGCTAGCGGAACTGGACCGCAAGACCGTCCTGCAGACCGAACGCACCCGGATGGCCCGTGAACTGCACGACCTGGTGGCCAACCACCTCAGCGCGATCGCCATCCACTCCAGCGCGGTGCTCTCCCTGACCGAGGCCAAGCGGACCCAGAACGGCGAGGCGGGGCCTGCCGGGCCTGTCGGGTCCGCCGAGCCTGCCGGGTCCACCGGCTCCGGGGGCTCCGGGGGCTCCGGGGGCTCCGGGGGCTCCGAAGGTTTCGGGGGTTCCGGTGAGGACGACCCCGTCCTCCGGGCGCTGGCCGTCATCAGGGAGAACAGCGTGCAGGGGCTGGCCGAAATGCGTCGCATGGTGGTGCTGCTCCGCTCCGACCGCGGCGTCGACGACGACTGGGACCGGCCGCAGCTCAACGCCCTGGGCGCACTGGTCGAACAGGCCCGGCCGGCCGCCGACGCCGCGGCACTGACCCTCCACACCGAATTCCCCGAGACCTTCCCCGAGGTCTCCTCGGTGATCGAGGTGACCGCGTACCGCATCGTGCAGGAGGCGCTGACCAACGTCCTCAAGCACGCCTCATCGGGCCGGGTCCGGATCCGCTGCGAGGCCGGCGCCGAGCAGCTGACCATCTCGGTCGACAGCCCGCTGGCCCGCCCCGACGCCCGTACCCGGCAGCGCCCGGTGGCCCCGCTGACCAACGGCGCGGGCGCCGGGCTCACCGGGATGTCCGAGCGGGCCGCCCTGGTCGGCGGCATCTTCGACGCGGGTCCCGACCGCACCGCCCCCGGACGCTGGCGGGTACGTGCGGTCCTCCCCCTCACCCAGACCACCTGACGAACCGGAACGGGGGCGATGACGAGAGGCCGAGAGCCCTAGCGGCCGAAAGGCGGACCACATGAACGAATCGTTCACAGCATTACCGGCGTCATACCCATCACATCCCTCACATCCCTCACATCCATCCCAGTTATCACGGGCATTAAGGGCATCACACGCATCGCGAGCGCTACAGGAGGACCTGGTGCAGGACACGGCGGCGGACGGGCGGACGGACGAGCCGGCGGAGCAAGCGTCCGAGCGGCCCTCGCGCATCCGGGTCCTGGTGGCCGACGACCAGGCCGCCGTCCGGTCCGGGCTCGTCCTCGTCCTCCAGACCGACCCCGGCATCACCGTCGTCGGCGAGGCCGGGGACGGTGAGGCGGCGGTCCGCATGGCCGCCGAGCTACGCCCCGACGTGGTCCTCATGGACATCCAGATGCCCCTGCTCAACGGCGTCGCCGCCACCCGCCGGATCGTCGAACGGCAGCTCGCCGAGGTCCTCGTCCTGACCACCTTCGACATCGACGAGTACATCTTCGGCGCCCTGCGCGCCGGCGCCGGCGGCTTCATCCTCAAGAACGCCGAACCGACCGTCCTGGTCGGCGCCGTACGCGAGGTCGCCCACGGCGAGGGCTTCCTCACGCCCGCCATCGCCCGCCGGCTGATCACCGAATTCGCCCACCGCCCGCCCTCGGCCCGCCCGCCCCTGCCGCACGGCACCACCCAGGCCCTCGACACCCTCACCAAACGCGAACGCGAGGTCCTCGCCTGCATCGCCCGCGGCCTTCCCAACAGCGCCATAGCCGAATCCCTCAACCTCGCCGAGGGCACGGTGAAGACCCACACCAGCCGCATCTTGTCGAAACTGAACCTCCGCAGCCGGGTACAGGCAGCGATCCTGGCGCAACAACAGGGCATCTGACATCTGACACCCCCGCACGCGACGGCGGCGCCGTGGCTCCAGACTTCGTCCTCCGGTCTGTCCCCTCCCGTGAGCAGGTGGGGAAACGTTGGGTGGGGGCTGGGGCCCGCCATACCCGACCCTCGCCCCGTGGTCGATTGGGTTCACCGCCTCCGTGCGCTCCCTCACCCAGACCCGTTCGCCCGCCCTGCTGACCGTCAGCCCCATCTCGCCATCAACCGGACGCCCCAGGTCGTCCCACTCACGCCAGACCGACTCCACGTCCCTCCACATACCGGGGCCCCCGAACTCGGTGACGGTGCCCTCAGCATCCGCAATCGCTCCCGAGCCCCGTCCGTCCTGCACCCACACCCTCAGCCGGGCGTCCTCCCGCCCTTCGACGAGAGTGACACCCGGCAGGCGGGCGCCGGCGTACAGTGCGAACCCGGGCGTGAGCGTCTCCTGCGGCGGTACCTCCGTGGTGCGCGAGCGAGGTGCTGACGTGTCGGGAGTGATGCCGCTGGTGCCCCGGTGCGAGCGCATCGGCATGTAGGTGGCCGTTCCCGCGAAGGGACCGGACGCCGTCCCGTCGTCGTCCCGAGTCAGGCGCACCAGAGCCCCGCACCAGAAGTCCCCCACCCTGGGAGCCACCAGAACCCCGCCCGGCCGCAGCTGGTCCACCAGTTCGTGCGGAACCTGGCGCACGGCACAGGTGACGATGATCCGGTCGTACGGCGCTCCCTCCCGCCAGCCGTGTTCGCCGTCGGCGACGACCAGCCGCGGCCGGTGCCCGGCAGCCGACAGGAACCGCTCCGCCTGCGCGGACAGGGACGCGTCGATCTCCACACTCGTCACGTACCGATCGCCCAGCCGGGCCGACAGCAGGGCGGCGACGTACCCGGTGGCGGTACCGATCTCCAGCACCTTCTGACCGTCGTGCACGTCGAGCAGACTCAGCATCCGGGCAACCATGGACGGCATGCTGTTGGAGGCGGTGGCAATGCCGGGGCCGTCCTCCGTCCCGTCGTCGACCTGCGTGATCACGGGCTCATCGGACGCCACCAGGGCGGCCCACTCTTCGTCGGTGGTGATCGGGCGGCACCAATCGGGGTCCTGCCGCCAGATCCGTTCGGGCAGATATGCCGCGCGCGGGGTGCGCTCCCACACAGCCCGCCACTCCGGGGTCAACAGGCCGCGCTCGTCCAGAGACCGGACGAGCGCGGCGTGCCCCTGTCGGGGGTCGGTCATCGGCTCATGCCACCTTGGGACGGTCGCCGTCGGGGGAGGGCGGGGTCGGCGGCGGTGTCCACGGCTTGTCCGAGGGCGCGCCTCCGTGTTCACCGTCGTCGTCCGTCATGTGCGTGACGATCACGATCTCTCCTCCTCCTGGTGGGGTCAGTCCTCTTCGTGCACGCGCCGGGCAAGGATGCGAGCGACGCCGTCCGGGACGGGGAGCGCGGCTGCGGGAGCGCATCGGCCGCAGCACGTCACCGTTCTCAGCGGCCCCGACGCCGAGTCAAGGAGCACCTCCCGCAACCCGAGCGTGCTGCCGCAGCCGCAGCGCGTGGAAGCGGTCACCGGCCACCTCCTGCGCAACCGACCATCAGGGCAGCTCGGGTGCGGTGATCGGTCTCACCGAACGTGGTGATCGTCCAGCCGCCGGCCTCGATGATGCGCTGCTGGAACACCAGGCGGTGAGTGTGGTCCGTCGCCAGCCGGCCCCAGTTGTGCACCAGGCACAGCACCTCGCGCCGGCCCGCCTCCGCCCGCATGGCATCCACCAGTGCGGACAGGCACGGTCGGTACGAGCTCAGTGCGTCGGCGCCACGGTCGATCCACTTGCCGCCCGCCAGCGCCCAGCCCCTTCCGTCCGCGTAGGCGTGACACCCGGTGATCCGCATCTCCAACTGACTACGGGCCCGCAGCCCACGACTCGCACACCGGTCGTAGACGAACGCCAGCGGAGCCATCGCGCTCATCGGCCGGCCTCCGCCGGGCACTGGTCGAGCAGCCACTGACACTCGCGAGCGAGCGCACGCACCTGCATCTGCGCGGACATCAGCCCGTCACCGAGACCGACCGCGGTCTGGTAGCGGATCGCCTCCAGCCGAGCCCGCCGCGGCCCTCGGCCCGTAGCCCCCGGGCCCCGCCGCTCGGTCTCCTCCACCGCCGCCCAGAGGCCGGCGATGGCGTGGAGCAGCGTCTGCTCCAGCACCACCAGCTCGTCGTACGGCGGGGGCGGCCCTGGGCGCAGCGCTCGCTCGATCGTTGCCTGGATCTCGTGCTGGTACAGCACGCCGGTTGCCGCAATCACTGCGGCCTCCGGTGCCGGTGGTGCGGACAGGCCGCGATGAACCAAACCCGAACGCCTCCGCGGGCCGGAGTGCTGACCGATCCGGCAGGGGTGCGGGTGCCATGTGCGCTGCCGCACCAGTAGCACGCCTCACCATGCAGCCGCACGATACTCACGTCGGGCTCTGCAGCAGGTGAAGCTGTCGTTGTAGCCACGGTTTCTCCCTATGCCGTTGGGCTCAAGGAGAGAGTGGTCCCGCGGATGCCCCTCAAGTACCCCTGCGCGGGGTACCGTTCAGACACCAGCCCCCGCGTGACACCACTCGGCGAAGTTGCTGAGCGATGCGGCGTCGGCACGCTTCAGCCGGCGCAGGGTAGCCGCGTCCTCCTTCACCCACCGGTGCTCCCTGGCGTGCTGCGGTGCGATCCGACGGGCCACCTTCAACGACTCAAATGCAGCATCCGGCCGGCCAGCCCAGAGCTGAGCGCGACCGAGTTCGATGTAGAAACCCGACCTACGCTCGGCCGGCAGGTTTCGCGGCGGCTTCCACTCCCGGGCCAGCTGCAGTGCTCGGTCGAGATGGGTATCACCGAGACTCACAGCAACCGACACCTCGTGGACACGGACACTGTCCGGCCCGAATGCTGTCCCCTGATAGATGTTCTCCGGCACCCGGTCACCGAGTGCCCGCGCATCGTCGAGATGGCCGTCTGCAGCGGCGTCGTCACCGGCTCGGCCAGCGAGCACCGCGGCCCGCATGTGCAGTGCGCCACGGGCCGCCAGCGCCTCTGCGGAATCGGTACGAGGAGCGCGATCGAGAGCCCTTTCAAGAGCCCTCAGACCCATCGCATGCGTCTGGGCACCGAAGTGCAGTTCGGTCCGTACGTAAGCCACCGTGGCACTCACGATCGGATCATCGACCTGCGATCCTGCCCACCGCATCAGATCGAGAAGGCGCGCCGAAAGGTCCTTCGCACCGAGCTTGAACGCCACCGCGTCCGCGGCTCGGCATGCGTCCACCAACAGCCGGGCCATCTCGGGCCGATCGCTGGTTGAGGCTGTGCTCAGGGCGCGGCACAGCTCGGCCAGGAGACCAGGTGCGGACCGGGCGATGCGGACATACTGCGCGCTCAGCCTCTGGGCAACGACAGTGGAGACAGCGTCGCGTAATGCGGGGAGGCCGCGGCACGGGCCGTCCTCCGGCTCCTCGTACTCAGCGAGGACAGCTGCCAGCCCCGGCATCGCCTGGTGCACACGATCGTCCGGACGCTCCCGGCCTGGCAGCAGACGAGTTGGCTCGATGTCGAGCGCGTCGGCGATGGCGCCCAGTACGACCTCGGACACCCCTCGTTCGCCACGCTCGACCTTACGAATGGTTCCCAGGCTGACGTCTGCAGTACGTGCGAGGTCGGCTTGGGTGAGGCTGGCGATGCGTCGTTCGTAAGCGATGCGGGGGCCTACCCCGCGGTACACGATGCTGAGCATGTGGACTCCGTTCGGTGCAGCCATTCCGAACGGTACCCGCGCCGTCACGGTGCGGGACGGTAAACGGCACCCCGCATCACAGGCGGGGCCGTCGAGTTGCCTCAACGAGGCCGGAGTACGTCCACCAGCTCAGCCAGGCTCCCGATCCGCCAATCGGCAGCCCGCGCTTCCTCGCTGTCCGCCCACAGATGCCCAAGCGGTCCGCGGCGCAGATGCGCAGCCCGAAGGCCGGCGGCCCGCGCAGGTACTACATCGTTCTGCGGGTGATCGCCGACGTACAACACCTCACCCGGCGCCACGCCGGCCAGCTCAACGGTGTGCGTGAAGAACGCAGACGCAGGCTTGGCCACACCCCACTCCCCGGACGTGGCCAGCGCATCCACCGGGAGGTCGAGGGCCCGTAGCAACTCGGCTGTCCGCCGAGTCTGGTTGCCGGCCACGACCACTCGGATCCCAGCGTCCCGCAGCGCGGCAAGAGCTGGCCGGACATCCGGGTACAGGTCCGACTCGTCCAGGAACTCCCCGCGCCCCGCCTGCTCCATAGCCGCCCGCTCGGACTCGATGTCGACCCCTGGTCGCACAAGTCGCAGGGCGTCGGCGTTGTCCCGTCCCTGAGCAACCACAGCACCCACCAATGCCGAGAGAGTGTGGCGGTTGACGCCGAGCCAGTCAGCCCATGCCCCCCACCCGCGGTCGTCCCTGATCAGGGTCTCTCCCACGTCGAATGCCACTGCACGGATCATGCGAGCAGCCTACGGCGGGCCAATTCGCGTACGTCTGCCAGTGACCAGCCGGTGGGTGGCGGGGATGGAGCCGCTTGCTCGGCGCTCGCGGCTCCACTCATCCGCGTACGCCGCCCGGAGCTGCGGGCGTTGGTGCGGCCACCGGCCTGCCGCCCGTTGAGGCGCATCGCCCTCCGTTCACTGCCCGCGCGTAGGTGATCACGTGCCCCCCACCGGCCTCTTCCCACCCACTCACGGGAGGGGACAGACCGGAGGACGAAGTCTGGAGGGCTGTCACCGCACCCGAAACACAACCGCCCGCCGCTGGGGGCACCTCCCACGCCCTTCAGGCAGTGGGGGAGCAGCGGCGACCAAGCCCCGCGGCGGGAAAGCCAGGTACGTGGGAGGCGCCGCAAAGCACGCAACGGCGAGCAACACCCACGGCGGGACGGCCAAGTACGTACGCGGCACCGCAAAGCGCAACGGCGGGACGGCCAACAACGTACGCGGCACCGCAAAGCGGCACCCGTTACCCGTCGTCCTCGCCGCGGCGGTCTTCCCCATGCGCCAGAGGCGTGCTGGCCCAGCCCCGTTCCAGCAGGACGAACAGGTCGTGGATGGCGCGGGGCGGGTCGGCGGTGGTGCGGGCGAGGGTGGGGGCTTCCAGGGCGAAGCGGGCCAGGCCCGTGACGGTGAGGTCGTCCGGGGGCAGGCCGGTGGCCTCGGCGAGGGCGGCGGCCAGTGCCTTTTCGTGGCGGGACCACATGCGGCGGGCGTAATCCTGCAACGCCGGGGTGGCTTCGACGAGGCGGAAGGTGGGGTTGTCGGTCGGCACCGCCGTACGGGTCTGCATCAGGTGGTCGCGTAGGGCGTGCAGGACGGGCTGACCGGGGGCCCGGTCGCGCACGGCGGCGATCAGGGCGCTCTCGATGTCCGCGTCGAGGTCGAAGACCAGGGCTTCCTTGCTGGGGAAGTGCTTGAAGAGCGTGCTCAGCGAGACGTCGGCCGCCTCCGCCACCTCGCGGACGCCGACGTTGTCGAAGCCGCGTTCCGTGAACAGCCGCATCGCGGCATCCGCCAGGGCCTGCCTGGTCTGGGCCTTCTTGCGCTCGCGGCGCCCTGTCGTCGTCTCGGCCATGGCCCCACCCTACCCCACTTGAGGGGACTCGATTGGAAAGACGATCGAGTGGAAAGTCGGAGCAGATTTACTTTTAGAGCTGGTTGTGTTTTCGTGAGTGAGGTGAGCCCCGGCGGATCTGGATCGCTGCCGGAAGCCGGGGCGTGCCCGCACTCTCGATCCGTAGAACGGAGCGTGACCTCTCATGTCCACCACCCCTCGTATCGCGATCATCGGCGCCGGACCCGGCGGCCTCGTCTGCGCGAGCGTCCTGCAGCAGCACGGCGTGCCGGTCACGGTCTTCGAGCGGGAGGGCGACCCGCACTCCCGCTCGCAGGGCGGCACCCTCGACATCCACGAAGAAACCGGCCAGGTCGCGCTGCGCGCAGCCGGACTGTTCGACCGGTTCCTCGCACTGTCCCGGCCCGAAGGCCAGCAGTGGCGCCTGTACGACCGGCACGCGACCCTGATACGTCACGACCAGGCCGGCGAGGGCGAGGTGAGCAAGCCCGAGATCGACCGCGGCCAGCTGCGCGCCCTCCTGTTGGACTCCCTCGCCCCCGGCACGGTCCGCTGGGGCCACGGCGTACGGGCCGTCACCCCGCTGCCCGACGGCACTGCCCGGCTGCACCACCACGACGGCTCCGTCGAGGACTTCGACCTGGTCATCGGCGCCGACGGCGCCTGGTCCCGGGTACGCCCCGCGCTCTCCGCCGCCGAACCCTCCTACGCCGGTGTCACGATGGTGGAGATCCACTTCGACGACGTCGACCACCGGCACCCCGGCATCGCCCGCCTGGTCGGTCCCGGCACCATGTCGGCCAAGGCGGGCCGCCGCAGCCTGGTGCTACAGCGCAACAGCAACGGACACGTCCGCGGCTACGTCACCTTCCGCGGGCCCCAGGACTGGCACGCCGGTCTCGACCTCGCCGACACCGAAGCCGTACGGGCCCGCCTCCTCGCCCAGTACGAGGGCTGGGACGAGAGTCTGCTGGACATCCTGCGCGACAACGAGGGCGGTTTCCTCAACCGCCCCATGTTCGTCCTTCCCGTTCCCCACACGTGGCAGCGCGTCCCCGGCATCACCCTGCTCGGCGACGCCGCCCATCTGATGCCGCCCGTCGGCGTCGGCGCGAACCTCGCCCTGCTCGACGGCGCCGAACTCGCCCGAGCCGTCATCGACCACGCCACCGTCGACGAGGCCCTCGACGCCTACGAAAGCGTCATGCTGCCCCGCGCCGTCGACCACGCGAAGACCGCCCAGCAGATGCTGACCAGCCTCATGCCGGACACCGACTCCGACGTCGCCGCCTTCCCCGACACCCAGTGGCCGGCCACCGCCCGCGCCACCCGCGCGCAGTAAACGGATCGCGTCCACCCCCACCGGCACGGCGGCACGGCCGGACGGCGGGACGGCCGAGTGCGTACGGGGCGCCGCAAAGCGCCACGGCGAGCAACCGCCGCGGCGGGAAAGCCAGGTACGTGGGAAGTCAGGGCGCAGCCAACACGCGCCGCGCGATCGCGTCGTTCTGGCGGAAGAAGACCGCGTTCGTTCCCGGGCGGGGGAACTGGGCCGGGCCGGCGATGATGCGGTCGTGGTGGACCGTGCCGTGGGCGTCGATCGGATGCAGGTCCGGGACGGACAGGCGTAGTTCGCCGGTCGGGGTGCCGTCCTCCGCGTGGGCCTCGGTGAGTTCGCCGCGGGCGAGCAGGGCGCGGAGGAGGGGGTCGGCGAGGCGGTCGGGGGTGGGGGCCGACAACCGGGCGTCGAGGAGGACGGCGGCCTCGTGGGCGGCGCCGGGCACGGCGGGGCTGGTGGCGCGGAACACCGGTCCGGTGTCCGTCACCGCCGTCTCCACCCGCATCTCGGGGCCCACGAACACCACCACCCCCGCCTCCGCCAGCGCGAGCAGTTGCTCGGCGCGCAGCGGCGGCGGGCCGGAGCTGAGGTACGTGCCCAGGGAGAAGCGGCTGAGCGCGCCCGCCAGCTGATCACCCGTCAGGTCGCCGGAGCGCCACAGGTCCTCGATGACCGCGCCGGTGCGCTGCAGGCCGTCCACCAGGGCGGTGCTGACGGCCCGGGCCGGGCCGGTACGGCGGTGGTGGACCTCGGCGAGGTGCGTGCGCAGCCAGCGCTGGAGGTCGTCGGTGTCGGCGAACCGGCGGCCGGCGAGCGGGGCGGCCAGGCGGTCGAGGTCGAGACGGTCCGCGGGGTCCGGCACGGCCTCGCGGGCGAGCTTGGCGAGCCGGTCGGCGTCGGTGAGCAGCACGGCGTACTGGGCGTCGAAGTCGTCCCACGTCATACGGGTGCGGGCGGGCTGTTCGGCGAAGAGCGCGCGGTAGTGGCTCCAGCCCAGCTCGGCCAGGATGAGCGGCCAGACGTCACGCCCGAAGGTGGCGCCGGGCCGGGACAGCCGGGCGCGGCAGGCGTCGGCGGTGGCGAAGCGGAGGGCGGCGGCCGGCGTCGACGGGGCCGGTGCCGCGGAGTACCCCGGCTTCGGCGGGAGCGGGACGCCGCGGCGGGAGCCCGCGTACAGGCGGGGCTCGCGGCCGGAGGGCAGGTAGCGGAGCCGGCCGTCCGGGGTGCGGTCGAAGCGGCCGCCGCGGCCCTCCGTCAGCAGGGCCAGACAGTCGATGAAGACCAGGCCCAGCCCGCGGACGACGACCGGCGCGCCGGGTGGGACGGCGTCCAGGGCGGCGGGGTCGGCGGGGCCCGGACCGATGCGGGTCAGGCCGGCCGGTGCGGGTTCGGTACGCACGTCCGGATGGCCCTGTGCCAGGACCACCTGGTCAGCGAGGAACGGGGGTTCGGCGGAGTCGAGGACCACCTGTTGGCGGGTGGCCGGGGTGGCACCGCCCGCGGAGGTCCGGCGCAGGTCGACGGCGCGCGCCCGGTGGACGTACAGACGGACCGAGGACGGTCGCCCGGCCGTCACCGTCTCGAAGAAGTGGCGCAGATAGCGGCCCTGGTCGCGGCGGGCGGCGTAGCCGCCGTCGTGCAGCGGGCCGGTCAGCCAGTCGGCGGTGGTGGGGCCGGGCCGCGGCGGGCCGGCGCAGGAGACGCTCGCGTCGGGGTAGAGGGTGACCTGCTCGGCGGCGGAGTTCATCCACAGCAGGCCGGGCTGGTCGGTGCGCCAGGTGCGGCCGGCGCCCGGCGGGTACGGGTCGACGAGGTGCAGGTCCAGGGGCCGGTCGCCGTACAGGGCGGGGACGTTGGCGAGGATCCGCTCGACGAGGGAGGTGCCGCGGGGGCCGCAGCCGATGATGCAGAGGGAGCGGGCCGCCGGCCCCGTACGGTCGTTCAACTCGGCTCTCCCCCCGGGAAGTTCGGCTACGCGGAAAAAGGGAACCCGGTGGCCCCGCGCCGGGAGCACGGGACCACCGGGTACCGGGTCAGCAGCCGGTGCTGACGGTGGAGCCGAGCGCCTGGGCCTCACGCTCGCCCGGCACCTCCAGGCCCTGAAGATCCATGATGGTCATTTACGACACCTCCCTTCCGTTGTCCGTTCCGGATGCGTACAGTGCGTAGGACGACACCGAACTCGGTGTCAGCAGCCGCCGCTGACGGTGGAGCCGAGCGCCTGAGCGTCACGCTCGCCCGGCACCTCCAGACCCTGAAGATCCATGACCGACATGTGAACCTCCCTCCGGGGGGTGAGCAGGAGCGGTGGACAGCGGTACTGACGTGTCAGGTGCCGTTACGGGACACCTGGATCCGACGGGCCGTGCAAAGACGGTGCACGGCCCTTCGGCGTCAGTCAGCAGCCGGTGCTGACGGTGGAGCCGAGCGCCTGGGCCTCACGCTCGCCCGGCACCTCCAGACCCTGAAGATCCATGATGGTCATTTACGACACCTCCCTTCCGTTGTCCGCGGTTCCCGCCGGCCCGGTCGGGACGGTGGGGGTCGTGGCGCCGTGGGCACCACGGGCGCGCTCCGGGACGGCCGGTGAACCGGCCGCGGCGGACCGCGGGTCAGGGAGGAACGGCAGCAACTGGGTGCCCCGTTCGGCGGCGGAGAGTGCCAGCAGTACGCCGGCCCCGCCGGTGGCCACGTCCATGGAGATCCGGGCCCGGCCGTCACAGGGGAAGACCGTTGCGCCGTTCAGCGTCATGGCGTGCTGGTGAAGGTTGGTCAGATGGCGGCGCAGATACCGCTCGGCGGTCTCAGGCGGCCAGGGGACCTGCGTGCGCAGGGTGGCGAGGGTGCCGATGAGACCGGCGCGGCCGCCCCACAGTCCCGACTCGATGACGAAGTCGGAGGAGCAGGCCCGCAGCAGACCCGGCAGTGCCTCGCGGAGGCGGGCGTCGTCGCGGTGGCGGAGGACTGCGGCCGCCACGAGGGCGATGCCCGCGCTGCCGTTGTCGAGGTAGGGCAGCAGCCGGAACCCCTCGTCGACCTGGAGGGTGTCCTGCGGTCCCGGACTCAGGCGGTCGAGGTCGCGGTGGACGGCGCGGACCGCCTCGTCGAGCAGGGCGGCATCGCCGGTGGCCAGGTGGGCGCGGAGCAGGAAGAGCGCGGGGCCCGACCAGCCGTACATCAGGCCGGCGGCGTGGGTGGAACCGCGCCGCCGTTTGTGCTCGACGGGTTCGGTGCGGGCCGTGGCGAGCCGCGCGGTGACGCGGTCGGCGAGGCCGAGGGCCTGCTGCCGCAGGGCGTCGTCGTCCAGCGCGTCGGCGAAGTGCAGGAGGTTCAGGCCGACGCCGGACAGGCCGCGGTAGAGGCTGGGGCAGTGCCGTACGGAGAGCCGGTCGGCGGCCCGGTCGAGGGCCCGCAGGGCTCCCTCGTCGTCGCCCAACTCCCGTAGGACGTAGGCGATTCCGTGCAGACCGTCGTAGAAGCCGATGCGTTCGGCGGGGACCCGGTCGACGGCGGCGCGCAGCCAGGCCGCGCCCTCCTCGTCGCGTTCCCCGAGGGCGGTGTGGCGGGCCCACAGGACGCCGGCGGCGCCGTGTCCGAAGCCCGCGCCGCCCTCGGCGAACTGCGCGAAGTCGCCGGGGTGGAGCCGGTCGGTGCGGTGCGGGGTGGCGCTGTCGCGCAGACCGCGGCCGATCGAGGCCAGGATGTCGGAGGGTGGGAAGGCCTCGGGGACGCTGCGCAGCGGCGACGTGGTGTTGTCGTTCGGGGCGAGCTGGGGGGCCAGCCGGGACACCAGGTGGCCGGGGAGGCCGAACCGGCGGGTCGCGGTGTCGAGCAGCGCCGACGCCTTGTCGGGGGCCAGTCCGCCGAGCGCGGCGAGCGGCAGGAACATCCACAGGGCGATCGCGGCGAGGGCGTAGTGGTCGCCGTCCGCGCCGGTGGCGTCGGCCCGGTGGAAGCCGGGGGCGCCGAGGCTGCTGGGGGTGGCCAGGTCGATCGCGTCGGCCACCTCGAAGTCCAGGAGGACGGGGACGTCGCCGGGCTGGATGATGAAGTTGCCCGGGTGCAGGTCGCCGATGCGCACCCCGCGGTCGTGGACCGAGGCGATCAGCTTCTCGATCCGGCCGAACAGGGCCAGCGCGCGGTCCCGGTGGGCGGCCACCGCCGCCTCGTCGGGTTCGGGCACGGTCAGCGGGTAGATCCCGGCGAGCCAGGACTGGAAGTCCTGTCCCTCGATGCCCTCCAGGACGAGGAAGAGG
Organism: Streptomyces sp. NPDC059649; assembly: GCF_042734445.1. NCBI lineage: Bacteria > Bacillati > Actinomycetota > Actinomycetes > Kitasatosporales > Streptomycetaceae > Streptomyces > Streptomyces sp. NPDC059649. Next base: position 461,167 of record NZ_JBHWDV010000003.1, on the reverse strand, counting down.
TGCTCGCCGGCCTGGAAGGTGCCGAAGGTGCGGGGGATGCCGGGCAGTCCGGCCAGCTGGGTCAGGATCCGGTGCTCGTGGGCGAGCCGGGCGACCGCGTCCCGGCCGACGCCGTCGGTGCCGGAGTACGGCCGGCCCTCCTTGAGGACGACGCTGCGCTGTCCGGCGCCGAGGGCCGCTTCGGTGGCCGGTTCGGCGCGGTAGACGCCGCCGCCGTGCGAGAAGTGCAGGGCACCGGTGATCCGGTACGGGAAGTCGTCCACGGCCTGCCGGGCGGCCAGCGAGTCCTTGAGGACGTCCGGGACGGTGACCCAGTCGGGGGTGTGGAAGACCGGGGTGCGGCGGTCCGGTTCGAGCGTCCCGTCGGGGCGCCGGAAGGCCGTGACCAGCTCGCCGTCGGCGTCCTCCACGTAGTGGGTGCGGAATCCGCCGTAGCGGACGTACAGCGGGCCCTCGCGGAAGCGCAGGTCGGTGAGGACGTACGGGCCGGGGCGGCCGCCGACCAGCGCGTCCAGCCCTTCGAGGGTGCGGGCCAGTTCGGCGTCGTCCGCGGGGTAGACGGTCAGCAGCTTGCCGGCGGAGGAGCGCTGGGCGTACTTGCGGCTCAGGGCGCGCAGCACGTTGGCGCTCTTGAGGTACTTGAAGGCGATGCCGTGCCGGGCGCAGTAGCCGGCGACGTCGGCGATGGTGCGCGGGGCGTCGTCGCCGGTCGCGCTGACGTGGATCTTCCAGCCCTGGTCGGGGAGCCGGTCCTCGGGCGGGCGGCAGAAGGTCCAGGCCTCGTTGTCGTCGCGGGTCCAGCCGTCGGGCAGCGGCGGGGCGGGGAAGCGGGTGGCCTCCAGGTCCCAGTTGCCGGGCCAGTCGAAGAAGGTGCGGTCGGCCAGGGCGAAGCTCTCGGCGCCGTCTCTCATGCGGCACCCCGCTCGGCCGGCAGGATCGTGCCGGCGGTCCCGGCGTCCTGCTCCAGGTAGGGCGTGAGGGCGGTGCGGTCGGCCGTGGCGAGGTGCTCGGTGAGCACCGCGCGGGCCTGCACCTTGTCGTCCTCGGACACGAAGTCGGCCAGCCCGACGGCCAGTACGCGGTTGTCCTCGCTGGGCTTGAGCGAGGCGTAGTGCTCGTCGCGCAGCAGGCCCCACACGATGGCGTCGTGGTACTCGCCGTCGAGGTAACAGTGGTCCCGCAGGATGCCCTCGACCACGAACGGGGTCTTGGTCATCAGCCGGATGATGCCCTTGTTGTAGCCGGCGGTGGTGACCTGCACGCGGTGGGCGTCGAGCTGGTGGAAGAGGTAGTCGACGAGCAGGACGACGGCCTCCGCGCCGTAGCCGCGGCGCCACAGTTCGGGCGAGCCGATCGCGCCGCCGACGGTGAAGCCGCCGATCCGGCCGGAGCGCTGGTAGCTGACGGTGCCGATGCGGGTGCCGTCCTTGGTGCGGATCACCAGGTGGTGGACCCGTCCGGAGCGGTTGGCCTGCTCGACCTCGGCGGCGCCCAGCAGCTCCCAGTCACCGCTGAGCACGGCCGCCGGCGAGCCGGGGCGCAGCCAGGAGGCGATCGCGGCCCAGTCGTCGTCGCCGGGCCATTCCAAGGTCACCAGTCGTCCCTGCATGGTGCGTCTCCTCCTTCAGTGGTCTCGTGGGTCAGCGGGTGTGGCCGTCGCGGGGGCGGCGCCGGGGGCGCGTACCGGGTCATGCGCGGTAGCGCTTCAGGACGAGGACGGCGTTGTGTCCGCCGAAGCCGAACGAATTGCTCAGCACCACGTCGCCGTCCCAGTCGCGGGCGCCCTTGAGAACCAGGTCGAGGTCGTCGTCCTCGGGGTGGTCGCAGTTGCGGATCGGCGGGATGGTGCGGTCCCGCAGCGAGAGCGCCGCGGCGGCGGCCTCGGCGGCCCCGGACGCGCCGAGCATGTGCCCGGTCATGCTCTTGACCGCGGTGATCGGCGTGCGGCGCAGCTGGTCGGGGCCGAGCACCTCGCGCAGCGCGGCCGCCTCGATGCGGTCGTTGAGGACGGTGCCGGTGCCGTGGGCGCTGACCTGTCCTACGTCGTCGGGGGTCAGGCCCGCGTCGGCGAGCGCCCCGCGCATGGCGCGGACCGCACCGGCCCCGGTCGGGTCGGGGGCGGTGGCGTGGTGCGCGTCGGTGGTGGCGGCGTAACCGGCGACCTCGGCGAGGACCGTCGCACCGCGGCGTTCCGCGTGTCCGGCCTCCTCCAGGGTCAGGACGGTGGCGCCGACGGCCATCACGAAGCCGTCGCGGTCCCGGTCGAAGGGCCGGCTGGCGCCTTCGGGATCGTCGTTGCGGCGGGAGAGCGCCCGGGCGTTGGCGGTGCCGGCCAGGTCGGCGGCGGTGAGGGAGTCGTCCGTGCCGCCGGCCAGGACCACGTCGGCCCGGCCGTGGCGGATCAGTTCGGCGGCCTCACCGATGGCCACCGCGCCGGTCGCGCAGGCCGCGGAGACCGCGCAACTCGGGCCGCTGATCCCGTACTTGATGGACAGCAGACCGGCCGGGTGGTCGATGGCGGTGAGCACCGAGTGGTACGGGGAGACCCGCCGCGCGCCCTGGTTCTTGAGCACGTCGTACTGCTGCTGGATGGCGTGGGCGGCGCCGTAGCCGGAGCCGATCACCGCGGCGAAGCGGTACGGGTCGACGTCGGTCCTGGGTTCGAGGCCGGCGGCCCGCATAGCCTGGCCGGCGGCGACCACCGCGTACTGCGTGAAGAGGTCGGTGCGCCGGACCTCCTGCGGGGTGAGGAAGCCGGAGCCGGCCGGGTCGAAACCGGTGAGGTCGCCGCCGATACGGACCGGGAGCCCGGAGGTGTCGAAGCGGGTGAGCGCGGTGACGCCGCTGCGGCCGGCGAGAAGGGCGGTCCAGAAGTCTTCGGTGGTGTTTCCCACGGGGGACACCACGCCGCAGCCGGTGACGACGACGCGCCGCCGATCCGTGCGTAACTCCATGAAACGCCTCCTGATTTTCTGCCCCGTTGTCACGCTCGGGGCGTCCTCATGACCAGAAACATGACAGCTGAGTCATCGGCTTGTCAACAGGTTGCGGAAGAGTCGGTCAGTCAAGGCTCTCCGACAATGCCTGCCATCAGGCCCTGCACCAGCGGAAACGCTCTCAGAGCGATGACTCAAGGAGTCAGGAAAATTGACTACGGGGACGGTTCGAGGGGGCGGATCGGGAGGCGGGGAGGGGACGCGTCACGGCGGGCGGGCTCCGGGGGCGTGCGCCCCGACGGCCCCCTGGTAGGGCCCGGCGTACATAGAAAGTGACAGACCGCGGGGCGGAAAGTGCCTACCTGCGGACGATCCGGAGGCCCTGCCGCGACGGGACGCTGGTGACTACCACCGCCCCGCGCCGGCCGGCCGGGGCGCCATCAGCGGAACCATCACCGGACAAGGAGACAAGGGAACCGATGAAGGGTATTGCGGTAGGCATTGTTCTGGCGGTCATCGGGCTGGTCCTGTGGCTGACCACCAAGGAAGTCGAGACGCCGATCGTCTCCCTGCACAAGGCGGGGCTCATCCTGGCGATCGTGGGCGGCGCGGAGGCCCTCTTCGCGCTCCTCGGATTGGGAAAGAAAGCTAATAAATGAGTGCGTCAATTACGTGCAATAACGACATAAGGGCATAACGCCCCACGGCCCTTTGCGCCGCCGCGGCGTCTTTCCGTCCCGGCGGTCGCCGGCCCACTTTTGCGACCGGTCGCACCGCAAATCCCGTTCACCGGCCATGTATATGCGGACCGCGGCCTTGCTTTTGCGCTCAACCATCCGGGTGCCGACGCCCGCTTTGGCGCCGGTACGGCCGTCCGCCGGGCTTTCCACCGCGGAGCTATCCACCGCCGGCCGCACAGGAGGCGATTGCCGGATTTGCTTTCGCCGGTTTGCTTTCGCGGCCGCGGGACGGCTGCGACGGCTCGACGACCAGTTCGCGGGGCGCCTTCGACAGGCTCACTTTCGCGGGTGCTGGGCGCCTTCGACAGGCTCACTTCCGCGGTCGCCGGGTGCCTTCGACAGGCTCATTCTCGCGGTCGCCGGGCGGCGGCTGCGACGGGCTCAACGACCCGTTCTCCGGACGGCTTCCGCAGGCTCGCCTTCGCGGCCGCCGGGCGCCTCGGTCAGGCCGCTTACGCGCACGTCAGAGCTGCGCCGGAGCCGTATGCGGGGCCGACTCCGAGCCGCTCCGGAGCCGTATGCGGAGCCGCTGCCGAGCCGCGGTGGGGCGCATTCAGGGCTTGTCAGGGCTGCCTTCCGGACCGCTTCAGGGCCGCCTGCGGGACCGCTTCAGAGTTGTTCCTGCGGCTGTCGGGCCGGGCTTTCGGCGAGCTGTACGAGCCGGTCCCGGGCCCGCTCGGCGTGCCGGTAAGCCTGGGCCCGCCGGAACAGGTCGGCGGCCTGCCGGTAGTGCCGGGCCGCCCGCTCCCGGTCCCCCACCCGCTCGCACGCCGCCGCGATCTCCAGGAGCGCGGCGGCCTTCTCATGACTGCGGCCCGTCTCGGGCAGCGCCGCCAACTCCTCGCCCAGGGCTGTCAGTCGGTCCCGGTCGCCGGACGCCTCCGCGCAGACCGCGTCCGCCGTGGTGAGCCAGAGCGGGAATTCCGGCTCCTGCGCCACCGAGGCGACCACCAGCCCGCGTTCGACGATGCTGCGCGCCGCCGCCCGCTCACCGCGGTGCAGCAACAGCAGCGCGTACTGGCCGTTGACCTTCTCCCACAGGGGGAACCCGGCGGCCGGGGTGACCCGGCGCGCGCACTCACCCAGCAGCTCGGTGGCCCGCTCCCACTCGCCCTGGTCGCGCAGCGCGAGCGCCCGGTGCAGGTCGATGGTGGCGCGCGGCCCGGGGAGGACACCGTCGGCCGGCGGGCGGGGGCGCTCGGGCTCGGGGGCCCAGTCCGGGCAGCCGCTCCAGTAGGCGCAGCGGGTGAGCACGTCGAGGACGAGCAGCAGGTGGAAACCGGTGCCGGGGCCGGTGGCCGGGCCGCCGCCGGGGCCCTGGCCGGTCCGGCGGTCGGTGCATTCGAGGTAGCCGGTGAGGGCGTAGCGCAGTCCGTCCTGCACCCGGCCGGCCGATTCCAGCAGGTCGGCGAGGGCGATCAGGGCGCGCAGCCGGGCCTCGGCGTACGGCGCGGGGGCGAGCGCGTCCAGCATCCGCAACAGGACGTCGGCGCCCTCGTCGGCGCGGCCGAGCGAGCCCAGTATTTCGGCAATGGCGAGCTGCGCCTCGGTAAATACGTCGTCCTGCCGGCCGGCCGGCTCCATCGAGGCCAGTGCGCGGAATTCTGAGAGCGCTCCCTCGGCGTCGCCGCCCTCCCATTGCCGGCGGGCCGCGACCAATCGTCCGACCAGGTCGAGCCGGCGGGCGAGGCCCGGGCTTTCGGCCGGCTGGGGGCTGCTGGAGATTTCGTCCACGCCGACGCCGAGGCGGGCCGCGAGGATCTTGAGCGCCCGACCACTGGGAATGCGCTTCCCGCGCTCGACCAGCGAGATGTAGCTGGATGACATATCGGACCCGGCAAGGTCGTGCTGTGTCATTCCCGCGCTGACCCGAAGCTCTTTGATTCGCCGCCCGGTGTCCGCCAGCTCAGGCATTCGACAAGCCCTCCGGATTTCGAACAGTGGATGACTCCGGCCGGTCGGATCAAATCGCCGAGTCACAATGAGTGCTGGGCACTTTACCAAGTAGTCAAGAAGAAGTCGACCGATATTCGGATTCCTTCACCGGTCTTCACCGGGCGTCACCGAGATCATTTCCCGCGTGACTACCGGAGCGGAAAACCGGCCGTCGAGTCCACCAAAGCCCGGCGAAGTCCACCGGACCGTCGAGGACCGGGAAGCCCGGCCCGCCCCGGCCCCCTCGCCCCGGGAAGCCGTGCCCGCCCGGGCCCCTCGCCCCGGCAGCCCGCACCGGCCCCGTTCCCGCGGCAGCCCCGTACGCCGCGGACGCTGCGTACACCGAACTGTGTGGCCGGGGCCGCGGGTCAACCTTTCGATGTAGTACCCCGCGCCGATGCCCGCGCCCGGCGCGACGTGGTGCGATGAGCACGCACACGCCCCACCACCGCCGGACCCCGCGGAGGCACCACCGATGACCCAGCCCCATCGCCCCGACCTGACCAAGGATGCGGCGCCCGCCTCCGCCTCCCCCGCCCCCTCCGCCTCCGCGCGTTCGGTGCTGGCGTCGGACGCCGAGCGGGAGGCCATGGTCGAGCGGCTCAGGGAGGCCACCGCGGAGGGCCGGTTAACCCTCGAAGAGCTCGCCGAGCGCTCCGAGGCGGCGTATCTCGCCCGGACCCGCGAGGAGTTGGCGTCCGTCGGCGAGGACCTCCCCCATGTCACGGCCCCCGCCACCGCCGGCTCCGGCCAGCGCTCCTTCCGCGCCCTCTTCGGCGACCTGGTCCACCACAGCCCCGCGCTGGACCACGGCATCGAGGCCACCGCGGTCCTCGGTGACCTCACCCTCGACCTGTGCTCCTCCCCCGCACCGCCGACCGGTGAGCTCACCATCCAGGCCAAGGCGCTCGTCGGCGATGTGCATCTGCTGCTCCCCGAGGGCGTCCGGGTGGAGATGAACTGCAGCAAGGTCTTCGGCGACCTCCGCGATCTGACCCGGGCGCACTCCGGCCCCGAGTCCGTCACCCCGCGCATCCGCGTGAACGGCTCCGCCGTCTTCGGCGACATCGTCGTCGCGCACCCCAGCAGCGACCGCCGCTCGTACTGGCAGAAGTGGCTGGACGAGCGCCGCGGCCGGGCCTGACCGGAGGAACAGCCGTGACGACCCTTCAGGCCGCGCCCGCCCCCGAGGCGCCCGCTGCCCTCCTCGACGAGGGCCGGATCGGACTGCGTGCGACCGCCCGGCACACCGGCGCGCTGGTCCGCCGCAACCTCCTCCAGATCCGGCAGAACCCGGAGTCGATGACCGACGCGCTGCTGATGCCGATCGTGCTGACGCTGCTGTTCGTCTACGTCTTCGGCGGGGTGATCGGCCGCGGCGGCAGTCGCGCCCAGTACACCGCCTTCCTGGTGCCGGGCCTGATGGTCATCCTCGGCATGACCATCGCCATGGCCGTCGGCACCGGCGTCAACGACGACTTCCGTACGGGCGTGATGGACCGCTTCCGCACGATGCCGATCGCCCGCTCCTCGATACTCCTCGCCAAGGTCGTGGTGGAGACGGGCCGGATGCTGGTCGCCATCACGGTCCTGCTGGTCGTCGCCGCCCTGCTCGGCTTCGACTTCTCCGGCCGCTGGCCCGGTATAGCCGCGGCCATCGGCCTGACCACCCTCTTCGGCACGTCGCTGATCTGGATATTCATGCTCCTCGGCCTGACCCTGCGCACCGCGCAGGCCATCCAGGGGCTCTCCGTCGTCGTGCTGACCCCGCTGCAGTTCGCCTCCTCGATCTTCGTCTCGCCCACGACGATGCCGGACTGGCTGGCCGCCTTCACCCGCGTCAACCCCCTGACCCACATGGCCGACGCGGCCCGCGGACTCGCCCTGGGCGAGGGGCCGGTGGCCGGCCCGGTGCTCTGGACGGTGGTGTGGTCGGTGGGCCTGACCGCGCTCACCGCCCCTCTGGCCGTCACCAAGTTCCGCCGCAAGACCACGAGCTGACACCGATCCGTACGAAAGGGAGCGCATCCCCCGTCACGCCCCCGGCGTGGCTCCCCGTACGAAGAAGACGTGGACCGGCCCCGCCCCCGGCTACCCCCGGGCCGGGGAAGGGGCCGGCCCACGCACACCCCGTCGCGCAGGCGGGCCGTAGCGGCCCGGGCGCCGGTGCAGGTGTCCGGATACGCACGTGGGGGCCGTGCCGCCCACGGCAGCACGGCCCCCAAAAGGCCAGGTCCTACTGCTCCTCCGCCCGCTCCGGGAAGTCGCCCGCCGCGCCCGTCATCCCCGGCGGGGTGTCCGACAGGGCGACCGCCACCTCGACGACGGACGTGGTGCCGGCGGCCACCTCGCGCCAGGCCGCGGCCAGCGCCTCGGCCAGCCGGTCGGGGTCCGTCACCCGGCGGTGGCCCAGGCCGTAGGCGCCGGTCAGGCCGTCGGTGCCGGTGGGCCGGGGGCGGGTGAAGGCGAAGCGGGAGTCCGGGCCGGAGACCCGGTCGAGGTTGGACTGCAGCCAGCCGTAACCGCCGTTGTCCAGGACGACGTAGAGCACGGCCGCACCGGCGTCCGCGACCGTCGGCAGCTCGGCGCGGAAGAGGTGGAAGGCGCCGTCACCCACCACCGCGACCACCGGCCGCCCGGCCGGCTCGGCCAGCCGTACGCCCACCGCGGCCGCCGCGCCGAAGCCCAGCGGCGTCTGCTCACTGGGGACGACGGAGCCGCCGCCGGCGCCGAGCGCGTAGTGCGGGAAGAAGTACGACCACATGTCCTGCAGGCCGTTCTCCTGGACCAGGACCCGGTCGGCGGGGACGGCCCGCTCCAGTTCGGCCAGCACCCGGGCGACCGGGACGGTGCCGTCCGGCGCCCGCTTCCCGGCCTCCTCGGCCCGGTCCGCGGCGCGCTGCGCCAGCGCGGTCCGTACGGAGCGGACCCGCTCGGCCCAGGCACCGGCCGGCCGGTGCCCGTCGAGCAGCCCGGTCCAGCCGTCCACGGTCGCGGCCACGTCCGCCAGGACGTACGCCCCCGGCCGGTCCAGGACCAGGCTCTCCTCGCCCAGGACGGCCTGGACGACGGGGAGTTGGTCCGCGCCCTCCGGCCAGCCGAAGGTGGCCGTCTCCTCCAGCCGGCTGCCCAGCGCGACGACCAGATCCGCCTCGCGCCACAGGGCGTCCGCCGGCGCGACGGTGTAGAGGCCGCTGACACCGCAGTGCAGCGGGTGGTCCTCGGCGACGGTGCCACGGCCGGAGGCGGTGGTGAAGATCCCGGCGCCCAGCCGCTCGGCGAGCCGCTCGATCCCGCGGTCCGCGTTGCGGTGCCGGGCACCCCCGCCGACCAGCAGCAACGGCCGTTCCGCTGCGGCGATCCGGGCCGCGGTCGCGGTCAGCGCGGCGGGGTCGGGGGCCGGTCGCTGGGGCACGGCAGGCCGCCAGGCCCCGGTACGGGGGACGGGTTCGCCGGCGATCTGCTCGGCGAGTTCGACGTAGACCGGCCCGGGGGTGCCGTTGACGGCGAGCGCGGCGGCCTTCTCCAGGGCGCCCGGCAACCGCTCGGCGTGGTCGACCCGGACCGCCCACTTCACGTACGGGCGGACCGCGGCCAGCTGGTCCAGCTCCTGGAAGGCGCCGGTGCCGACCCGGTCCAGCCGGGTGCCGTCGGCGATCAGGAGCAGCGGCACGGCGGCGGAGCGCGCCTCCAGCAGGCCGGTGAGCGCGTTGGTCACCGCCGGGCCCTTGCCGATCACGCAGACCCCGGGGCGGCCGGCGGCGAGCGCGTAACCGGTCGCCATGAAGACGGCGTTGCGCTGGTCGCGGCAGAGCACCACCCGGATGTCGGAGTCCTCCAGCGCGCCGAGCGGGGCCATGTCGTCGCCGGGCAGCCCGAAGACGGCGGTGGTGCCCAGGTGGTGGAGGTGGTCGGCGATGGCCGCCCAGGCGGACGGGTGGGCCGCGGTGTCCTGGCTCATCGGCCGTCTCCCGGGCGGTGTGCGGCGACGGCCTTGGAGATCAGTACGGGTTCGGCGCGCACTTCCCGGCCGTCGGAGATGTAGTTGGCCATCCGGCCGTAGCCGCCGAAGGGGGCGTTGCCGTCGTCGATGGACAGCAGGGTGGTGTCCAGGGTGACGGTGGTGCGCCGGCGGAGCGCCTCGACGAGGGCGGGGGCGTGGCCGTAGACGCTGGAGCCGAGGGCGCGCTCGGTGAAGGTGCCGGTGGTGAGGGTCGCGGCGAGGGTGTCCTCGTCGCGGTAGGAGGCGACGTTGAAGATCGGGGCGAAGAACTCCGGCACGTGGGTGCGCGGGGTGACCTCGTCGCCGACGACGACGGTGGGGTCGAGGCGGCGGGCCCGGAAGTCGACGTGCCCGCCGTGCACGATGCCGCCGCGGTTGCGGGCGAGGAACTGTGCGCCGTCCTCCAGCGCGTTTTCGTAGAAGATCGGCCCGAAGTCGGCGTCCGGGTCGGTGTACGGGCCGTAGCGCAGCCCCTTCAACTCGCTGACCAGGGCGTCCACGAACGGGTCGAGCAGCGACTCGTGGACGCTGAAGAGGTCCGGGCCCAGGCAGTCCTGGCCGGTGTTCAGGACGCGGATGGCGACGGCGTCCCGGGCGGCCTTTTCGACGTCGGCACCGGGGGCGACCACGAACGGGTTGACGCCGGAGCCGAGGAAGAGGAACAGCTGCCCGGGGGTGAGCCGGGCGCGGATCTGCTCGGCGTTGGCGTAGGCGCCGGTGAAGACGACGACGTCGGCCGGGCCGACGTGGTCCTGGAGGAACTCGCGCTGGCTGGCGGTGGTGAGGGTGATGGGCAGGCGGTGCTGCTCGGCCAGCAGGGCGTGCAGCCGGCGCATCTGGTCCTTGACCCGGCTGGAGGGCCGGAAGACCAGCCGCTCGGTGTAGAGGGCCGGGACCAGGAGGTAGAGGGCGTAGGAGTAGAGGATGACGTTCGACGGCATGAAGGCGGCCAGCCGGGGGACGCGGCCGGGCCGGTGGGTGGCCACCTCGTCCAGGGCCCCGTCGAGGGTGGCGACGGTGGACTCGATCTCGTAGCGCGCGGCGCTGTGGGTGGAGATCTCGCACAGCAGCGCGTGCACGGTGTCGGCGTTGTCCACCAGAAAGTCCCGGACCCGGTGCACGGCCGCCGCACGTCGGCCGTCGACACGGTCCTCCGGCTCGGCGGCCACGGTCGGCCATGCGGGAGCGGAGCTCATATGTCCCTCCTCGGGGCGTAGTCCATGGAGGGTCAGCGTCAGCCAATTGTCATTTATTGTCAAGTAAAGTCATTGCACTCGACCAGGCGTTGTGACAAGCGACCCCCGTCGTACCCCGACCGCAACCCTCGCCGCAGGCCCGCCGTTCCCCTCCCCACGAGCCCGAACACGCCTCCGAACTGTCGTAATGTCGGTCGCACCGACAAGAGGAATCCCGACCTCCGTAAGTGACAAAAAATGACTCCCCGGCGGAACGAAGGTCGTCCACAAGGGCCCCCGCGCGGGCGTCCGGTGAGTAGACTCGCCGTCATCACGTTCCGCCGGTCCGGAACGTCCGTACTCCGTCACTGTCCGTCCACCCAACTCAACTGCGAGCGATTCCTTGGTGATTGAGCAGCCTGCTTTCGGGAAGCGAGTGCGGGAGGTCCGCCGCGCGCAGGGCCTGTCCCAGGGGGACCTCGCCGGGGGCGATCTCTCGCCCAGCTACGTCTCGCTGGTCGAGAACGGCCGCAGAATCCCGAGCGCCAAGATCGCCCGGTCGATCGCCGAACGACTCGGCACGACCGTCGAGGCCCTGAGCGCCACCGAGGAGCCCGGCGCCCGGCTGACCCAACGCCTCGGCCTGGTCGGCCAGTTGGTGGCGGCCCGCGCCAGCCAGCTGGCCGGCGACTGGGCGGCGGCGCGGCGCCAGCTGGAGGCCGTGGTGGAGCAGGCCGGCGGCGCCGACCAGGACGAGGTGCGCTGGGAGGCCCACTGGGAGCTGGCCACCGTCCTCGGGCGGCTGGACGACCCGGCCCGCCATGAGGCCGCGCTGCGCCGGCTGCTCGACGACCCGCTCACCCGCACCGCGCCGGTGCTGCACGCCAGGGTCGCCATCGAACTCGCCCAGCTGCTGCGCACCGAGGGCCGCCTCCCCGAGGGCGTCCGCTTCGCCGAGGAGGCCGTACGGGTCACCGCCGAGCTGGAGCCCGGCCGCCCGGAGCGGGCCCAGGCCCGGATGGCGCTGCTGTCCGCGTCCGTCGACAGCGGCGAGTGGAACCGCGCCGAGCAGCTCGGCAAGGAGCTGCGCGCCGAGGCCGCACCGCTCCCGGCCGGCGAACTGCGGGCCGGCGCGCTGTGGGCGGTGGCCGGCGCACAGTATCTGGCCGGGCACCCGGACGAGGCCCTGGAACTCCTCGCCGAGGCCGAGGAGCTGCTCGCCACCACCGACGGCGTACGGCTCCGCCTCCGGCTGGCCCGCGCCCGTACGCTGCTGGCGCTCGCGGCCGGCCCGGAGGACGAGGCGGACGCCCTGCTCACCCGTGCCCGGCAGGCCACCGCGCTGGTCGCCACGCCCTCGGCCCGGACCTGGCTGGCCGTCCTGGAGACCGCCGCGGCACTGCGCCGCAACGACGCACCGGCGGCCGCCGGCCACGCCGCGCGGATCGACCTCACGGCCGGTGACCTGTCGCCGCTCGACCGCGCCCGCTGTCTGCTCCACCTGGCCCGCTCCCACCGCGCGGACCACCACGAAGAGGCCGCCGAGGCCGACTTCAAACTGGCCGCCGAGGGCTACGAACAGGCCGGCGCCTTCCGCCTGGCCCTGGAAACCTGGCGCGAACTCACCTCCGCCCCCCGCCGCCCGGAGGCTATGGACCCGCATGCGGTCCTCATGCCGTAGTTCCGCTTCGCGGTGCCCCGTACGTACCCGTCCGTCCCGCCGCGGGGCTTGCTCACCGTTGTGCTTTGCGGCGCCCCGCACGTACCTGTGCGACCCGCCGCGGGACTTGCTCGCCGTTGTGCTTTGTGGCGCCCCGCACGTACCTGTGCGTGCCGCCGCGGGGCTTGCTCACCGTTGCGCTTTGCGGCGCCGCCTACGTACTCGGCTGCAGCGGCGCGCTTGTTGCTCGCCGTTGCTCCCCCACTGCCTTAAAGGGCGTGGGAGGTACCCCCAGCGGCGGGCGTGGTGTTTTTGGGTGCGGTGACAGCCCTACAGACTTCGTCCTCCGGTCTGTCCCCTCCCGTGGGTGGGGGGTGAGAGGCCGGTGGGGGCGGGCGTCGTCATTCAGCCGTACCTTCGCGTCGTGCCGTACGTCGCGTCGTGCCGTACGTCGCGTCGTGCCGTGTCGGGAATACCTCCCCCGCCCGTTGAGTTGAGGCCCAGCAAGGGGCGCTCGCACCCCCTACGGGATGTGTTCGGCCTTCCCCTACGGGACCCCCACACCCACCCCCACCCACCCTTTCCCCTCCCACTCACGGGAGGGGCCGCGCCGCAGGACGAAGTCCGGAGGAGCGGCACCGCACCCGACAACCACCAGCCCGCCGCTGGGGGTACCTCCCACGCCCTTTAGGCAGTGGGGGAGCAACGGCGAGACGCCCCGGGGTGGGACAGAGAAGTACGTGCGAGGCGCCGCAAAGCGCGCAACGGCGAGCAGCCCCGCGGTGGGAAAGCCAGGTGCGTGCGGGGCGCCGCAAAGCGCAACGGCGAGACGCCCCGCGGCGCCGCAGACAGGTGCGTGCGGGGGCGCCGCGAAGCGCGACGGCGAGCAACCCCGACGGCGGGACAGACAGGTACGTGGGAGGCACCGCCAAGCGCGCAACGGTGAGCAAGCCCCGCGGCGGGACAGACGGGTACGTGGGAAGTCGTCCTCAGAGGCGCCAGGTGTGGAGGCCGGTGGCGGGGGTGAGGGTGGCCACGGAGGCGACCGTGCGCGGGCCGGTGGGGAGGTCGCGGACGTAGGCGATGCCGCCGGGGTGGGCCGGGGACGCCGGGATGACGACCTTGCCGTCGCGCGCCTCGCTCAGTGCGTCGATCTCGTCGGCGAGGGCCAGTCCGCCCCGGCCGGTCAGCCGCAGGGCCGCCTCCTTGCGGGTCCACAGCTGGGCCAGCCGGTGGGCCCGCCGGTTCTCCGGTGCCTCCTGGACGTAACGGCGCTCCAACGGGGTGAAGGGCAGGAGGAGTTCGCCGACCGGACCGCGCGGCACGGTGTGGACGGAGAGCGCCACCGGGAGGTCCCTGGCCACGGCGAGGAACTGGCGGCCGGGGTCGGTGGCGATGCCGAGGCAGAGACGCGCGCCCGGAGGCCAGCCGGCTACGGCCGGGGGTGCGGCGGAGACCGGGCGGCCGAACCCGTCGTGGGTCACCGGAATATCCCGCGGAGAACACTGGAGTAACCTGCCGAGAAATTCCGTCAGACAGCGCGTCTGGCGAATGTCTTCGCCGTCGGGCCGGAATATGTGTAATGCGCCGTCGGCTAATTCTTCGGTGCGATCCGGCTGCCACAAACCGTCGTCACCAGGCATGTTGGACGTGTCACCGGGGTCGGCATGTCTGAGTGAATGACCGCTCGGATGCGTGTCACAGAAAGGCTCGTCCCCCCGCATAGATCCCCTCGCACCATGTCTCCTTTCTGCGGGCCGATGACGTCCGCAGAAAGCAGTGCACTGAGTCGATTTGATTTACCGTTCGAGGATCCTCAAGGTAACCCTGGTCTATGCCTGCGTCAACAAGCGACGACCGAAAATCAACTCCGGTTTACTCATCGGCATTACTAAATTTCGCCAAGTTGTGGCCGAGGTTCCGTGCCGGGCGCTCTCCACCGTGGTCCGCCCGGGCCACCAGGGCGACTCGCGCAGGCCTTGGGCCTGCGAGGGAGCGACAACTGCCTGGCGTGCTGGGCGAGTTGATCTTTCTGACCGGTATTCACACGCGTCCGGCGTCCTTCGCGTCAGCGGTGCGCTCCTGCCGGACGAGGCCGTAAGCCGGCAGGAGCGCGCGCCGACGGAGGGGCCGCGTGGCGTAGGCGTTCCCGGGCGGGGGTCAGGACGCCAGCTGCTTCTCGATCCGGAGCACAATGTCCAAAACCCTACGCATGTCCTTCATTTCCTCTTCGGGAAGCGCGATCCCGAAGCGCTCCTCGGCGACCACGATCACCTCGGCCATGGCCAGGGAGTCCACGTCCAACTCCTCGACCAGGGACTTCTCTTCGGTCACCTCGGCCGGTACGACACCGGCCACCTCGTGCAGGATCTCGGCGAGCTGAGCAACGATCTCTTCTCGGGTCGGAACGGTCATGACGTTCACCTCTCTGTAAGGCACGGATGGGGCCACGGACCTACGGCCGGACGGGTGGCCGGGCCGACGGCCGGAGTGCGGCCGGATGGGTGGCCGGCGTAGCGCCGGGTGTACGGCCGGATGCACGGCGCCGCGCTGCCGCCCAGGCGGAGTGACGATGCGGGGCGGACGCCGGCGCGCCTACGTGACACCCGAGTCACTGTTTTGACTATGCTTGACTATTCCAGTCAACTGGAGGTCGGATAGGTTGTCAATGACGACCTATCAAGACCAAGGCCGGACAATGGCGTTGAGTTTTGTCCGGTGACTCTGAAGTCGAGGACGAGTCAGACGGAGGCACCGCATGAGCGGTCTGCTCGACGGAAAACAGCTGGTGATCACCGGCGTCATCACCGAAAGCTCGATCGCCTACGCGGTGGCCCGGCTCGCCCAGGAAGAGGGCGCCAAGATCGTCCTCACCGCGTACGGGCGGCCCAGTCTGGTCGCCCGGCTCGCCCGGCGGCTGCCGCAGGAACCCCCCGTCGTGGAACTGGACGTCACCGACGAAGCGCAGCTCAGCACGCTCGCCGAGCGGGTCGGCGCCCACCTCGACGGACTGGACGGCGTGCTGCACTCGGTCGCGCACGCCCCCGCCGCCTGTCTGGACGGCGGCTTCCTGACCGCCCCGTGGCGCGATGTGTCCGCCGCGCTGCACACCTCGACGTACTCCCTGGTGGCGCTCACCATGGCCTGCCGGCCATTACTGCGACCGGGCGCCTCCGTCGTCGGCGTGGACTTCGACGCCTCGCGGGCCTGGCCCGGTTACGACTGGATGGGCGTCGCCAAGGCCGGGCTGGAGGCGACTTCCCGCTATCTGGCGCGGGACCTCGGCGGCCAGGGCATACGGGCCAACCTCGTCGCGGCCGGCCCGTTGCGCACCCTGGCCGCACGGGGCATCGGCGGCGACGGCCCGTCCTTCGAGAAGAGCTGGTCGGCGCAGGCCCCCCTGGGCTGGGACCCGCAGAACGCGGAGCCGGTGGCACGTACCTGCCTGGCCCTGCTCTCGGACTGGCTGCCCGCCACCACCGGCGAGATCGTCCACGCGGACGGCGGCCACCACATGATCGGCGCCTGACGAGCGATGACGGGCAGATCGACCCCTGGCCCCGCCGCACGCCCGGCGCCCGGCACGGACACCGCCCCGCACAGCGGCACCGGCACCGGCACCGGCACCGGTCCGGGCCACGGCACCGGTCCGGGCCACGGCTCCCGTCCGGGCCACGGCACCCGCGGTACCGACCCGGACAGCGGCACACGCACCGGCCAGGCACCCGACGCCTTCCCCGGCGATCCGAACGCCTACACCCTCCCCGGCGATCCGAACGCCCACGCCCTCCCCGGCGATCCGAACGCCCACGCCCTCCCCGGCGACCCGTACGCCCGCGCCCTCCCGAGCGGCCCGGACGTGCTCCACTGCGGCCCCTATGTCCTCGACCGGACGCGGATCGCCGTGTTCGCCGCCGCGGTCGGCGATCCGCACCCCGCCTACACGGATCCGGCCGCCGCGCGCGCCCTCGGGTACCCGGACACCCTCGCCCCACCCACCTACCTCGTCACCCTGGCGGCGCGCGCCGAGGATCAACTCCTGCGGTCCCGGCCCGACATACCGGGTCTCGACGGCGCCGTGCACCGCGCGCAGAGCCTGCGCCACGCCCGCCCGGCCCACGCCGGCGACGTCCTGCACGCGACCGTCCGCCTCGCCGACGCCGCGTTCCTCGCCGGCCGCCGGCTCCTCACCCTCGACTGCGCCTTCCACGACGCGGACGGCCTGTGGGTGGCCACCACCACCTCCACGCTGATGTGCCGTCCCCTCGACCCCACGGGATCGGAGCACTCATGACCGACACCTCGGAGCACCCATGACCGACACCATCGCCCCTCCGGTCGCCGCCGCCCGGCTCGTCGACGGCACCGCGGCCCCGCGCGGCGGCACCGCCCGTCCCCTCGACGGACCGGCGCTCGGCCGCCGCCTGGCGGCCACCGCACACGCCCTGCACGGACTTGGCATCCGCGCCGGCGACCGGGTCCTGGTCCAGGGCGACAACAGCATCGACTACGTCGTGACGCTGCTGGCCCTGATGCGGCTGGACACCTCACTCGTCCCGCTCGACCACCGGCTCTCCGCCGCCGACGCCGCCGCGGCCGCCCGCCAGGCCCGGGCCCGCTGGCTGGTCACCGCCGCCGACCGCACCACCACCGGCTTCGCCGGCATACCCGACCACCGCGTCGTCCACTACCCGCACCTCGCCCCCGTACCGCCGGCGGCCGACGCCCCGCAGCACACCCCCGCGCCCGAGCCGGTGGCCCCCGGGGCCGACCCCCTCGCCGCCTGGTTCCGCCGCCCGGACGCGCTCGTCCTGTGGTCCTCGGGCACCACGGGACGCCCCAAGGGCATCGTCAAACCGGGCCACGCCGTCCTCGACAACTCGCTGCGCACCATCCAGGCCATGGGCTACCGGGCGGACGACGTCCTCGCACCGCTGCTGCCCTTCTCGCACCAGTACGGGCTCTCGGTCATCCTGCTGTGGTGGCTGGCCCGTTGCACCCTGCTGGTCACCCCGTACCAGCGGCTCGACGCGGCCGTCGGCCAGGCCGCCGCGCACGGCGCCACCGCCGTGGACGCCGCACCGTCCACCTACCACTCGCTGCTCGGCGTCGTCCGCCGCCGCCCGGAAGTACGCGCCGGTCTCGCCGGCGTCCGCATCTGGGGCGTGGGCGGCGCGCCCCTGCCGGCCCCCCTGGCCGAGGCCTTCCGCACGACGATGGGCCGTCCGTTGCTGGACGGCTACGGCCTGACGGAACTCGGCAACGTCGCACTGGCCACGCCCGACTCGCCGCACGGCTGCGGGCGCCCCCTGCCCGGCGTACGGCTGCGCGTGCTGCGCCCGGACGGCACCGTTGCCGCCCCCGGCGAACTCGGCGGCATCGAGGTGCGCTCCCCGGGCCTGATGGCCGGCTACCTCCACGAGGACGGCTCACTGCGTCCCGTCGACCCGGACGCCTGGTACCCGACGGCCGACCTCGGCCGTGTCGACGCCGACGGCACGGTGCGGGTGGTGGGCCGCAATCAGGCGGTGCACCGGCTCGGCTTCACGCTCTACCCCGAGAGCCTGGAGCGCCGTGCCGAGTCCTGCGGCCGCCCGGTCAAGGTCCTGGCGGTGGCGGACCAACGCCGCGGCAGCGCCCTGCACTTCGTCGTCGCGGACCCGGAGGGCGGGGCCCCGCTCACCTGGCGCCGGCGCCTCGCCGAGCACCTCGCGGAGTACGAACAGCCCAACGTGGTCCATGTCGTCGACCACTTCCCCCTCACCGCCAACGGAAAGCCGGACACGCGTGCGTTGCGTGCTCAGCTGGGGTTGGGGTCCTGAGGAAGGGAGCTCGATCCTCCGGGGAGGACGACTCTCAGGGGAGGACGACTCTCAGCGGAGTTGAACTCTCAAGTCTTGTGGTGTTGTTCCTGCGTCTGTGTCTGTGTCTACGCCTGTGTCTGCGTCTACGTCTGCGCCTACGTCTGCATCTGTGTCTAGCTCTGCGTCTGGATCTGCGTCTGGATCTGCGTCTGGATCTGCGTCTGGATCTGCGTCTGGATCTGCGTCTGCTTCGGTGTCTGCTTCGGTGGCTCGTCTCGTCGGCGCGGAGCTGTCACGCGCCGTCCCGCCCGTCAGGGCCGGCGGGCCTGCCCGGTGGAAAATGCCGCGGCCCGGCTCAGACCGTACGGGCGGTGTGTGCACGACGGCGGGCGGCCGGGATGGCCGCGGGGCGCGGGTTCATGGTGCCGGCGGTCTGCGGGGCGGCCCCGGCGGAGGCGGTGGGCAGCGGCTCAGTGCCACGGATGCAGCGGCTGCGCAGACCGGGAGAGGCACCGTGCGCCTCGGCGTGGATGCGCTGCTTGATGGTGGGCGGCAGCTCGGGCCGGGTGAGCTTGAGCCGGGCGGGAGCGGCCTGGCCGTAGCGCGTCACCGTACGTGGTGCCGGTACCGTGGGTCCCTCAACTACCGGCGTCGCCAAGGCGGGCGCCTCCGCAGTGGGTGTCGCGGCAGCGGGTGCGGCCGCGACGGGTGTCCTTGGTGCGGGGGTATCCGCGCCTCCCGGACCGTCCGCGCCGCGGGGTTCGGTGCCCGCGTCCGTGCTGCCCAGCGTCCGCTCGTAGAGCGCGGCCTCCCGACGCGCCGCCGACGCCGGCGCCGAGACACCCAGCGATGCCAGCAGCTTGCCGAGCACGGCAAGGCACATCGCCCAGAACTTCATGACCTTGTTCGCAGCCATGGCTCCTCACTTCCGATCAGGATCTCCCCGAGAGATCCGCTTGCTTCCCTCTGTACTTCTGTTGCACCGCCTCAGTTGCGCCGCTCCGCTCGCATCGCTTACGTTGCGCCGCTTCTGTTGCGTTTTCTTATGATGAGTACGCAATGGGAGGATTCACGGACCGACGCCCCCGGGTCGGCGTTCTTCTGATGAACACCACCCGTACGCAGTAGCCGCCCCGGGTGCGCACCGCCGAACCCCGGGTTATGGCGGGTCGTGGCAGGTGTTGCCGCAACGCGAGACACGTGGCGCCGGAACGCGGCAGGGGGAAGACGGAAGTCAGGCGGAAATCAGGCGGAAGTCAGGCCGGGGTGGGTGGGGTCAGGGCTCCCGTGCGGGCCATCTCCGCCATCATGCGGACGGCCTCGGGCTCGGGGGTGGCGGGCGGGATGATCAGCAGGTCCCAGCGGCCGTGGCCGGTGGAGACCAGGCAGAGGGTGTCCGGGCCGTGGTGCCCGCTGGTCCGGCGCAGGCGGACGACGTGCCCGTCGACGATGATCCGGGCCGGCAGGGCGGGCCAGGCATCGCCGTTCACCGTGGCGTGGGTGATCCGCGGCCAGTCGAAGGGCAACGCCAGGAGCAGCGCGGGGAGTTCGGCCAGCAGATCGGTCGAATGCGGCCACCAGATCCCGTCGATGCGGCGGACCGTTTCGCTGTGCGGGGCGATGGCGACCCGGGCGACGGGCGGCGGGGCGTGGTGCTGACCGGCGGTCGTCACAGGTCGCCACCCGTCTTGCCGGAGGGTGGTGGCGCGGGTGGTGGCGGTCCGGGCAGTGGTCCCGGGCGGGCGCCG
The DNA here is from genome assembly GCF_042734445.1 of Streptomyces sp. NPDC059649. Taxonomy (NCBI): domain Bacteria; kingdom Bacillati; phylum Actinomycetota; class Actinomycetes; order Kitasatosporales; family Streptomycetaceae; genus Streptomyces; species Streptomyces sp. NPDC059649. The sequence continues at coordinate 441,166 of NZ_JBHWDV010000003.1, read as the reverse complement.
TCGCGCGGGCGCCGGTGGGCCCGCTGCCGCATCGACTGCATCCAGTCCGCGTACCGGTGGGTGGCCGGCCGTCCGGTCTGCTGGGCATTGACCCGGGCGATGAACAGCGCCCCCAGCGCGATCAGCGCCAGCAGTACGGCCACGGTCAACAGAGTCTGCATGGTGCTCACCTCACTCGGGCGAACCGCGGCAGATCGGTGGACGGCGGACGGTCTGTGCGCGGCAGACGATCTGTACGGCAACCGAAGCGGGCCATCGGCGAGCTCCGGGTGCGACGGACGATCGTCCGGGTACGGCAGACGGTCGGTGGATCGCGGCCGATCCTGGTGCGCCCGGTGTTGTGGGTCCCCGAGTCCCTTGGTGCTTTTACGGTACCCCGCAGGGGCCCGGCGCATCCCTCCGTAGCAGGTGAAGGGCCCTGTGCGCTGGGTAGCGGGGCGGACCGGGCGGCCGGCCGACCGGCCCCGAGGGGCCCCGGCTTCCACCGGCCGGGGGCGTGCCGCGGCAACTTCTACAAGCCTGTCGAGGTGAAGAAGACGCCGGGTCTAAGATGCCCGGACGTCCCGGCCGACGGGACGCCCCGCGCGATGGGAGGCGACGGCATGGGCGGAAAGCCCTTCGGGACGGCGCCGGACGGCGGGGGAGCCGACCGCGGGAGTCCGGGGCACGGCAATCCGGGGCACGGGAATCCAGGGCACGGGAATCCGGGGCACGGCAACCCGGGGCACGGGCGCGTCGGCGCGGCGGGGCCGGAGCACGGCCGCCGGCGTGGGCAGGGCCAGCTGGAGGCCCAGGTGCTGGCCGTACTGCACCAGGCACCGGGGCCGGTCACCGCCGCCTGGGTGCGGGAACGACTCGGCGGCGACCTCGCGTACACGACCGTGATGACGACCCTGTCCCGCCTGCACGCCAAGGAGGCCGTCGCCCGCGAACGTTCCGGCCGCGCCTACGTGTGGACCCCGGCCGCCGACGAGGCCGGGCTCGCCGCGCTGCGGATGCGCCGCGTCCTGGACGGCGAACCGGACCGGGAGGCGGTCCTCAGCAGCTTCGTCTCCGCCCTCTCGGCCCACGACGAACGAGTGCTGCGCACCCTCCTCGACCGCGCCACGGCCGACACCCCGGACCGGGACGTGCCGGACGCCCCGGAGCGGACCGCGGCCGACACTGCTCCCGTAGCGCCTCATCGGCGTTCTTCTACACCCATGTAGAACGTGCCGGTAGAGTTGCCCGCACACATGCGCAACGGGCGTGTCCGGAGGGGGAGATGGCGACGAGGTGCGGACTCCTGAGCCGGGACCGCCCGCCTCCAGAGGCGGAGGTGCGGTGGGTCTACCAGCCGGTGGAGGTCCATTACCCGGACGACACCTGGGTGTTGGGCCGGATCAGCGGCTGGTGGACGGATCCCGCCGGCGAGGTGTGGTGCCGGCTCCGTACGCTGCCCGGTGCCGACGGCCCCCGGTGGTGCCGCTACGACCCGGAGTCCGTCCGGCTGTTGCCCAGCGCGGGCATCTGACGGCCTGCGGGCATCCGGCCCACCGCCTCCGTGCCGGCCCCTCCCGCCGGTGTCGCCGTCACACCACCCCGGCCGCCCCGGGCCGCGACTTTGGCGTTCCGTGCAACCTTCGGGGCGCCCGAACCATCTGCATCAGCAGACCGGCGCACTCCTCGTACCGAATGCGCCGGGCAGGAGAAGTTCGACCAGCACCACCCCCCGACCAGCAGAACCAGCAGCAGGACCGGCAGGAACGGCCTTCCCGGCAGGGACGGCTCCTCCGGCAGGTCCGGCGCGAGCAGAAGAGCCAGAAGGGCCATCCGCGTGCATGACAGGAAGCCGCACCAGCAGACGGCCCCATGGGACGACGACGCGACCCCCGATGCCACGCCGCACGCCTCCCCCGACGCGCCCGGCCGCAGGTCCGGCGGCTCCCGCAGGGCGAGCCGGGCGAAACCGTCGGGCCGGAGGAGCGCGTCGGGAGGGAAGGTACGGATGACCCGCCGCGGTCGGATCGTGGCCTGGACCGGTGGTGTGCTCGGCGTCCTGATCCTCGGTACGGCCGGGGTCGGCGCGTGGGTCTACCAGCACCTGGACGGCAACATCAACGGCGTGGACATCGGCGTCGACGGCAAGCGGCCGGTCAACCTCAGCCCCGGCTCCAAGAACATCCTGGTCGTCGGGTCCGACAGCCGGGCCGGTGCCAACGCCAAATACGGCAAGGGCCTGACCACCATGCAGTCGGACACCCTGATGGTGCTGCACATCGCGGCCAACCATGAGTGGGCCACCGCGGTGTCGTTCCCCCGTGACTCGTGGGTGAAGATCCCCGCATGCATCCGCGGCAACGGCTCGAAGTCGTCCCCGCACCACTTCAAGATCAACGAGGCGTTCTCGATCGGCGGTGACTCGGGCGAGGTCCGAAAGGCCGCGGCCTGCACCATCAAGACCGTCGAGCAGAACACCGGACTGCGGATCGACCACTTCACCTCGATCGACTTCCAGGGCTTCAAGGGCATGGTCAACGCGCTCGGCGGCATCGAGGTCTGCCCCAAGCACGCCATCCACGACAAGAAGGCGCACCTGGACATGGACGCCGGCTGCCAGAACGTCCAGGACGAGAAGGCGCTCGGCTACGTCCGCACCCGTTACAGCGTCGGCGACGGCTCCGACCTCGGGCGGATCGGCCGCCAGCAGGAGTTCATGAAGGCGCTGGCCGCGAAGGCGCAGTCCAAGCTGACCAGCCCGGGCGACCTCTACGACTTCCTGGATTCGGCGACCAAGTCCCTCACCACCGACAAGGACCTGGCCGGCCTCAAGCCGCTCTACGACCTGGCCGCGACGGTCAAGGACATCCCCACCGACCGCCTCACCTTCCTCACCGTGCCCAACTACTCACGCGAGGCCGACGTCCCCACCGACCACGCCAATGTGATCTGGCAGTACCCGGAGGCCGGCCGGCTGTTCAGCGACCTCGCCCACGACCGGGAGATCGGCGCGGCCGGCAAGGCGAAGTTCGCCGAGGCCGCCAAGAACCCGATGACCGCGCGCTCCGTGCGGGTCCGCGTCCTCAACGGCACCGGCACCTCCGGCCAGGCCGCCACCGCAGCGGAGCAGCTGCGCAGGCTCGGCTTCACGGTCGTCGGCACCGGCAACGCCCCGGCGACGGACAAGACCACGCTCACCTACCCCGGCTCCCTCAAGACGCAGAGCGAGGTCCTCGCCGGCCGTCTGCCCGGCCTGAAGCCGACCGGGTCCGCCGACGCGACACCGGGCGCGGTGACCCTGACCATCGGGCCGGACTTCACGGCGCTGATGGGGAGCTAGGCAGCTCACGGTGGGGCGGGGCACGTCCCGCCCCGAGCGGCACACGCCCTGAGCGGCACACCGTGTCAGCGCAGCACGGTATGCCGCTCGGCCTCGCCTTCCCGTACGCCCCGGCCCTGCGGGCTCCTCACGCCTGCAGCCGCTCCACCGGCCGGGCGGTGTGGACCTCGATGTCGTGCGCCGCCCGCTGCAGCAGCTGGTGGCTGAGGTCCGACATCGCCCGGGCCACGGCCAACTCGTCGCCGATGGCCGGGACGTTCTCGTCCGTGGGGTTGCAGCGCGCCGACCCCTGGCCGACCATCTGGCCGCCTTCCTTGCCGCGCAGCCTGGCCTCCGCCCGGACCTCGCTGCCGGCCTCGGTGATGCTGATCTCGGCGTTCCATGTCTTGGTGGCAGTCACCGGAAGCCTCCTCATCCGCCCGTACGCAGCTCATGAACCGCCCCCACGAAAATCCTCGCACCGGGGCCCGCGGGCCGCACCTGGTGATTTCTGCACCCCGCACTCTCGGGTTTTCCCCATGGTTCCCGGCCTCGCCGCCGTCTTAGGCTGCTGCTTCGCGGCCGCCCGACGGCCCATCTCCACCGACCACCAACTGCCGTTCCACCCGGGGGACTTGATGCATCACCGCCACCAGCACCGCGCCCGTTCGCCCCGCCGTGCCCTCGCGGGCGCCGCGGCGGCCGTCGTCGGGGTGTGCGGCATCAGTGCCTGCGGGCTGCTGCCCGGCAAGACCTTCGAGGACGACGCCACGGTGTCGAAGAAGATCACGGCCGTCCGCCTGGACACCGACTCGGGGGGCGTCACGATCCGCGGCGGCGAGGGCGGCGGCAAGAACGGTGCCGGGGCCTCGCTGCACCGCTCGGTGGAGTACCACGGTGACCGCCCGGAGGGGGCGACGCACCGGGTCGAGGACGGTGTGCTGGTCCTCGGCGGCTGCGGCGACGCATGCTCGGTGACGTACACGGTCGAGCTTCCGGCCGGCATCCCGGTCAGCGGGGAGACCTCGAACGGGGCGGTGGACCTGAGCAAGGTGGGCGCGGTGAAGGTGACCACCAGTTCCGGGGCCGTCGATCTCGACGGCGTCACCGGCCCGGTCGACGTACGGACCAGCAACGGCCGGATCTCCGGGCGCGGCCTGGCGGGCGCCCACACCACCGCGGAGACGTCCAACGGCGCGATCGAGCTGACGCCGGCCCGGCCGCAGGACGTCCGCGCGAAGACCTCCAACGGCTCGGTCACCGTCCGGATGCCGAAGGGCCGCTACGACATCGCCGCGCACACCAGCAACGGCGCCAAGCACATCGGCCTGGCCGACGACCCCGCGGGCCGCTACCGGCTGAACCTCACCACCTCGAACGGGGACATCACCGCGAAGGCGGCGTGAGGCGTTCACCTGCGGGTGCCCGGCCGGTCGGCCGGGCACCCGGGAGGGCTTATTCCTCGCCCTCCAGCTCGCCCTCGGTCTCCAGGAAGACGTCCCGCAGCGCGGCCAGGGTCTCCGCGTCCGGCTTCTCCCACATGCCGCGGGACTCGGCCTCCAGGAGGCGTTCGGCGATGCCGTGCAGGGCCCAGGGGTTGGCGTCCTGGAGGAAGGCGCGGTTCTCCGGGTCGAGGACGTAGGTCTGGGCGAGCTTGTCGTACATCCAGTCGGCGATCACGCCCGTGGTGGCGTCGTAGCCGAACAGGTAGTCCACGGTGGCGGCGAGTTCGAAGGCGCCCTTGTAGCCGTGCCGGCGCATCGCCTCGATCCAGCGGGGGTTGACCACCCGGGCGCGGAAGACCCGGGAGGTCTCCTCGACCAGCGAGCGGGTGCGGACCGTCTCCGGGCGGGTGGAGTCGCCGATGTACGCGGCCGGCGCCCGCCCCCCGCGCAGGGCCTTGACCGTCGCCACCATGCCGCCGTGGTACTGGAAGTAGTCGTCGGAGTCGGCGATGTCGTGTTCGCGGGTGTCGGTGTTCTTGGCGGCGACCGCGATCCGCTTGTACGCGGCCTCCATCTCGTCCCGGGCCGGGCGCCCTTCGAGGCCGCGGCCGTACGCGTAGCCGCCCCAGACGGTGTAGACCTCGGCGAGGTCGGCGTCGGTGCGCCAGTCGCGGGAGTCGATCAGCTGGAGCAGGCCGGCGCCGTAGGTGCCGGGGCGGGAGCCGAAGATGCGGGTGGTGGCGCGCCGTTCGTCACCGTGGGCGGCCAGGTCGGCCTGGGTGTGGGCGCGGACGAAGTTGTCCTCGGCCGGTTCGTCGAGGGCCGCCACGAGCCGTACCGCGTCGTCCAGCAGGCCGGTGACGTGCGGGAAGGCATCGCGGAAGAAGCCGGAGATGCGCAGCGTGACGTCGATGCGGGGGCGGCCGAGTTCGGCGAGCGGGAGGGCTTCGAGGCCGGTGACGCGGCGGGAGGCCTCGTCCCATACGGGGCGGACGCCGAGCAGGGCCAGCGCCTCGGCCACGTCGTCGCCGCTGGTCCGCATGGCGCTGGTGCCCCACAGGGACAGGCCGACGGACTGCGGCCAGTCGCCGTTGTCGGTGCGGTACCGCTCCAGCAGCGAGTCGGCGAGCGCCTGGCCGGTCTCCCAGGCGAGCCGGGAGGGGACGGCCTTGGGGTCGACGGAGTAGAAGTTGCGGCCGGTCGGCAGCACGTTGACCAGGCCGCGGAGCGGTGAGCCGGACGGGCCGGCCGGGACGAACCCGCCGTTCAGGGCGTGCACGGCGTGGTCGAGTTCGTCGGTGGTGGCGGCGAGCCGCGGGACGACCTGGCGGGCGGCGAAGTCGAGGATGTCGGCGACCTGCCGTCCGTGGCCGGCCGCCACCGCGGGCACCGCGGCCGGGTCCCAGCCGGCGTCCTCCATCGCCTGGACGAGGGCGCGGGCCCGGGTCTCGGCGTCGTCGGCGGCGGTGCGGGTCGCGGCGGACTCGTCGAGGCCGAGGGCCTCGCGCAGCCCGGGCAGGGCGGAGGTGCCGCCCCAGATCTGGCGGGCACGGAGGATGGCCAGCACGAGGTTGACCCGGGCCTCGCCGGCCGGCGCGGCGCCGAGGACGTGCAGGCCGTCGCGGATCTGGGCGTCCTTGACCTCGCACAGCCAGCCGTCGACGTGCAGCAGGAAGTCGTCGAAGCCGTCGTCGTCGGGGCGCTCCTCCAGACCGAGGTCGTGGTCGAGCTTGGCGGCCTGGATCAGCGTCCAGATCTGGGCGCGGATGGCCGGGAGCTTGGCCGGGTCCATGGAGGAGATCTGCGCGTACTCGTCGAGCAGCTGCTCCAGGCGCGCGATGTCGCCGTAGGAGTCGGCGCGGGCCATCGGCGGGACGAGGTGGTCGACGAGGGTGGCGTGCACCCGGCGCTTGGCCTGGGTGCCCTCGCCGGGGTCGTTGACCAGGAACGGGTAGACGAGCGGGAGGTCGCCGAGCGCGGCGTCCGGGCCGCAGGCGGCGGACAGGCCGGCGTTCTTGCCGGGCAGCCACTCCAGGTTGCCGTGCTTGCCGAGGTGCACCATGGCGTCCGCGCCGAACCCGCCGTCCTCACGGGACGCGGCGATCCAGCGATACGCGGCGAGGTAGTGGTGGGAGGGCGGCAGATCGGGGTCGTGGTAGATCGCGATCGGGTTCTCGCCGAAGCCGCGCGGCGGCTGGATGAGGACCAGCAGATTGCCGCGGCGCAGCGCCGCGAGCACGATGTCGCCGTCGGGGTTGTGGGTGCGGTCCACGAACATCTCGCCCGGCGGCGGCCCCCAGTGCTCCTCCACCGAAGCGCGCAGCTCCTCGGGGAGGGTGGCGTACCAGCGCCGGTAGTCGGCCGCCGGGATGCGGACGGGGTTGCGGGCCAGCTGCTCCTCGGTGAGCCACTCCTGGTCGTGGCCGCCGGCCTCGATCAGGGCGTAGATCAGCTCGTCGCCGTCGCCGGATTCCAGACCGGGCACCGGCTCGGCGCTCTCGTCGCCGAAGTCGTAGCCGTCCGCGCGCAGCCGTCGCAGCAGTTCGACGGCGGAGGCCGGGGTGTCCAGTCCGACGGCGTTGCCGATCCGGGAGTGCTTGGTGGGGTAGGCGGAGAGCACCAGCGCGAGGCGCTTGTCGGCGTTGGGGAGGTGGCGCAGCCGGGCGTGCCGCACGGCGATACCGGCGACCCGGGCGGCGCGCTCGGGGTCGGCGACGTAGACCGGGAGGCCGTCCTCGTCGACCTCCTTGAAGGAGAACGGGACGGTGATCAGCCGGCCGTCGAACTCGGGAACGGCGATCTGCGAGGCGGCGTCGAGCGGCGACAGGCCCTCGTCGTTCTCCTCCCAGGCGCGGCGCGGCCCGGTCAGGCACAGCGCCTGGAGGATCGGGACATCGAGCGCGGCCAGCGCGCCGGCGTCCCAGGACTCGTCGTCGCCGCCGGCGCCGGCCTCGGCGGGCTTGGTGCCGCCGGCGGCGAGGACGGTGGTGACGATGGCGTCGGCGGACCGCAGCGCGTCGATCAGTTCGGCCTCGGGGGCGCGCAGCGAGGCGACGTAGAGCGGCAGCGGGCGGCCGCCGGCCGTCTCGATCTGCGCGCACAGTTCGTGCACGAAGGCGGTGTTGCCGCTCATGTGGTGGGCGCGGTAGTAGAGCACCGCCACGACCGGGCCGGTGCCGTCGGCGGCCGGGCGCTCCAGGTGGCCCCAGGTGGGGGCGGGCACCGGCGGTTCGAAACCGTGGCCGGTGAGCAGCACGGTGTCGGAGAGGAAGCGGGCGAGCTGTTCGAGGTTGCCGGGGCCGCCGTGCGCGAGGTACGCGTGCGCCTCGGCCGCGATGCCCACCGGGACCGTGGACTGCTCCATGAGCTGGGCGTCCGGGGCCTGTTCACCGGTGAGGACGACGACCGGCCGGTGCTGGCCCTCGGCGAGCAGCAGGTCGAGGCCCTCCTCCCAGGCGCGGATGCCGCCGAGGAGGCGTACGACGACGAGGTCGGTGCCGTCGAGCAGGTCGGGCAGCTCGGTGACGTCGAGGCGGGCGGGGTTGGCGAGCCGGTACGCCACCGGGCCGGTGGCCGCGCGGGCACTGAGCAGGTCGGTGTCGGAGGTCGACAGCAGCAGGATTCGGGGGGCCGCGGGGAGGTCCCCGGACGAATGCAGCATCGAGCGCTGGCCTTCCTCGGGGTGTCCGCGCCCCGGGTGGTCGTGGACGGCGGGAGTTCCTGACTCACCCGGCACAGGCCGGGTTCACAGTGGCGGGACCGCGCCGGATTCTCACCGGGCTTCCTCCCTCGGGCCCGAGGGCCCGGCGCCGTCGCTGGCGTCCGGCGGGTCAGCCGACCCGCCGACCTGCATAGTAAGGGCTGCGGGCGGAGGAGGTAAGCGGGCCTTGGCGGGGGCGGTCTCCCGGCCGGGGCGGGGGTGGTGCGCGGGGCGGTGGGTCGCTCGACGCGGCGCCGGCGCGGGGGTTTCCGTACGCCCGGTACGCGGGGCTCCGGGGCCCATGCCGTGGTGGCCGGATTCGTCCGTTTCATGGCCGGATCCGCCCCGGATCGGCCGCGCACCGTCGTAGGTATGCTCGCCGCCATGCCGCCCTCCCCCTCACCACGGCCCCGACGGGCCGAGCCGCCCGTACGGGCCCGCGGTGACGCCTGCCCGGGAGCGCTGCGGCTGCATCCGGCCGCCGACGGCCATCTGGCCCGAGTACGCATCCCCGCCGGTAACTTGACGGCCCATCAGGCCGACGCGCTGGCCGATGCCGCGGAGCTGCTCGGAGACGGCCGGCTGTCCCTGACCTCGCGCGGCAACGTCGAGCTGCGCGGCCTGCCGGACGGCTGCGGCGGCCGCCTCGCCGAGCTGCTGCACGACGCCGGACTGCTGCCGTCCGAACGGCACGAACGCGTCCGCAACATCCTCGCCTCCCCCTTGGCCGGACTGGACCGGAACACCCCTGCTGACGTGCGGTGCTGGGCCCGTCGGCTGGACGAGCTGCTGTGCGCGAGCGACTCCGCGACCGCGCTGTCCGGCCGTTTCCTGTTCGTCCTGGACGACGGGCGGGGCGATGTGGCGGCGCTCGGCGGCGATGTGACGTTGATCGCAGAATCGGGCATCACGGGTGCGGCGGGGTCCGGCGGCGGGGCGCTGCTGCGGGTCGGTGACGACCCGGCGGCGCTGCGGATCGCCGGCCCGGACGTACCGCGCGCGGCGCTGGTCGCCGCCGAGACGTTCCTGGCCGCGGCGGAGGCGGCCGGCAGCGGCGCCTGGCGGGTGCGTGAACTCCCGGCCGGTCACGGGCAGTTGGTACGGGACGTGGCGGCCGGGCTGCGCGCGACGGGCATCGAGGCGTCGTACGTGGCGGCGGCCGCCGGGGCGCCCGGCTCGACGGAAGGCGCCGGTGTGCCGGCGGGGGCGTCCGGCGGCCCGGTGGGCGGGTACGCGGACTCCTCCGCCCCCGGCATCGTCGAGGGCCGCGACGGTCGCCGCGCGCTCTCCGTACTGGCGCCGCTCGGCAGGCTGTCGGTAACCCAGTGGCGGCTGCTCGCGTCCCTCGCGGCCGACGACGGCTCCGGCGAACTCCGCCTCACCCCGTGGCGCGGCATCGTCGTCCCCGGCCTCCCGGCCGCCGTGGCCGCACCCCGCCTCCGCGAACTGGCCACCGCCGGCCTGGTCACCGACCCGTCCTCCCCCTGGCACCGCATCGGCGCCTGCACCGGCCGCCCCGGCTGCGCGAAGTCCCTTACGGACGTCCGCGCGGACGCGACGGCGGCGGTCGGGGCGGCGACGGTCGAGGCGGCGCCCGCGGCGGGAGTGGCTCTGCCGCCGGGGGTGCACCTGCCCGTCGGCGCCGCGTCCCTGCCGGTCGACGCAGCATCCCTGCCCGTCTATTGGTCCGGCTGCGAGCGTCGCTGCGGGCACCCGCACGGTTCCTGGATCGACGTCCTGGCGACGGAGGCGGGCTACCAGGTCGCGGTCGTACACCCGGCCACAACACCAGCCACATCCACAGCAGCACCCGCAGCAGCACCCGCAGTGCAGGCAGCACCCGCAACACCAGGAACGCCAGAAACGAGGCCAGAGTGACCGCGTTCGACTACGAGAAGGACGGTGCGGAGATCTACCGCCAGTCCTTCGCCACCATCCGCGCCGAGGCGGATCTCGCCGGCCTGCCCGCCGACGTCAGCCGGGTCGCGGTCCGGATGATCCACGCCTGCGGCATGGTCGACCTCGTACGCGATCTGGCCTTCACCCCCGGCGTGGTGGCCGCCGCCCGCAAGGCGCTGCGTGACGGTGCGCCGATCCTCTGCGACGCCAACATGGTCGCCAGCGGCGTCACCCGTAAGCGGCTGCCGGCCGACAACGAGGTGCTCTGCACGCTGGCCGACCCCGCGGTACCGGACCTGGCCGCCCGTATGGGCACCACCCGCAGCGCCGCGGCCCTGGAACTGTGGCGGGACCGCATGGAGGGCGCCGTCGTCGCGTTCGGCAACGCCCCGACCGCCCTCTTCCGGTTCCTCGAAATGATCGAGGAGGGCGCTCCCCGCCCGGCCGCCGTGATCGGCATACCCGTCGGCTTCATCGGCGCGGCGGAGTCCAAGGACGCCCTCATCGCCCATCCGTCGGAGCTGGACCACATCGTGGTACGCGGTCGGCGCGGCGGCAGCGCCATGGCCGCGGCCGCCCTCAACGCCCTGGCAAGCGAGGAAGAATGAGCGTGAGCGAGCAGCACGAAACCGGCACCGACGCCGGGACCAAGACAGGCACAGGGACCGGGACCGGCACGGAGGCCACCGGCCGTCTCTACGGCGTGGGCCTCGGCCCCGGCGACCCGTCCCTGATGACCGTACGGGCCGTCGAGGTCATCGCCGAGGCCGACGTCATCGCCTACCACAGCGCCCGCCACGGCCGCTCGATCGCGCGCTCCATAGCGGCCGGGCACCTGCGCGCCGACCACATCGAGGAAGCGCTGGTCTACCCGGTCACCACCGAGTCGACCGACCACCCCGGCGGCTACCGCGGCGCGCTCGACGAGTTCTACGAGGAGGCCGCGGCGCGCCTGGCCGCGCACCTCGACGCCGGCCGCACGGTGGCGGTCATCTCCGAGGGCGACCCGCTCTTCTACGGCTCCTACCAGCACATGCACAAGCGGCTCGCGCACCGCTACCCGACCGAGGTGATCCCCGGCGTCACCTCCGTCAGCGCCGCCGCGGCCCGCCTGGGCAAGCCGCTCGCGGAGGCCGACGAGGTCCTGACGATCCTCCCCGGCACCCTGCCCGAGGAGGAACTGACCGCCCGTCTGACCTCCACCGACACCGCCGTGGTCATGAAACTGGGCCGCACCTTCCCGACCGTCCGCCGTGCCATGGAACGCGCCGGCCGCCTCCCGGAGGCGCACTACGTCGAACGCGCGACGATGCCCGGCGAGCGCACCGCCGAACTCGCCTCGATCGACTCCGACACGGTCCCCTACTTCTCCGTCGCGGTCGTCCCGAGCCGCATCGCGGCCCAGTCGGCACCGCAGCCGCCCGAGGCGGAAGAAGGGGACGTCGCTCAGGGCGAGGTGGTCGTCGTGGGCACCGGCCCGGCGGGCCCCCTCTGGCTCACCCCCGAGTCCCGCGGCGCCCTCGCCGCCGCCGAGGACCTGGTCGGCTACACCACCTACCTGGACCGCGTCCCGCTACGCCCGGGCCAGCGCCGGCACGCCTCCGACAACAAGGTCGAGTCCGAACGCGCCGAACTCGCCCTCGACCTGGCCCGCCGCGGCCGCCGGGTGGCCGTGGTCTCCGGCGGCGACCCGGGCATCTTCGCCATGGCCACCGCCGTCCTGGAGGTCGCCTCCCAGGACCCGTACCGCTCGATCCCCGTACGCGTCCTCCCCGGCGTCACCGCCGCCAACGCGGCCGCCGCCCGCGCCGGCGCCCCCCTCGGCCACGACTACGCGGTCATCTCCCTCTCCGACCGCCTGAAGCCCTGGGAGGTCATCGCCGAACGCCTCCACGCCGCGGCCCGCGCCGACCTGGCCCTCGCCCTCTACAACCCCGGCTCCCGCAGCCGCACCTGGCAGGTCGGCAAGACCCGCGAACTCCTCCTGGAACATCGCGCCCCGGACACCCCGGTCATCCTCGCCCGCGACATCGGCGGCCCCGAGGAGTCCGTCCGCACCGTCCCCCTCGCCGACCTCGACCCCACCCAGGTCGACATGCGCACCCTCCTGATCATCGGCTCGTCGCAGACGCAGAAGGTACGGCGCGACGACGGCACGGAGATCGTCTGGACCCCTCGGCGGTATCCGGAGAAGTAGCACGCGGGTGGGTGTGACCCCCGGGAACGAACCCCAGGGTCACACCCCTTGCCGGCAGATCTGGCACCGGTCCGTGCCGTCCCACTCCGCCCACCCGAAGACGGTGGGCGCGAAGGGACGGCCCTCCAGTTCTTCGCGCACGGCCACGCGGTACGCCCAGACCGCGTCGAGGTAGGGGTGGTAGACGTCGTGGAAGGCCCGCGAACTGTGCCGGGCTCCTTCCGCCACGGCTCGCTGGAGCGCCCGCAGCCGTTCGAACATCGCTTGCCCCGCGCCGGCGACGGCGGTGCTCGCATCGATGAACAGCCGCTCGCGCACCTCGTGGATCGCGGCGTCGGTCAACGCCGCCCGAGCGGCGCCACCGGGATCCACCTCGTCGCCCGCCCCCTGCGCGATCTGCCGAAGCCGCGCGTGGCACACCCCGGCGGCGGAGATGAACTCGATGTAGACCGCCCGCCGCCGCTCCGCACTGCTACGGGCTTTCTCATGCCGCTGCTTGAGCTGATCCGCGAGCACGGTGCCGCTGATGGCGATCAACCCGCCACTCACCGTCGCAACGAGCGTCCCCCAGTCCACGCGTCCCCCTTCACGGTGGCGATGAACGACGACCAGGCAGCGGCGGAGATGCGCAGTGCCGGACCGTCCGGGTTCTTACTGTCCCGGACGGGGACGGGACCGGAGAGGCCGTCGGCGACCTCGATGCAGTTGTCGGCTCCCCCGTCGCTGTAGCTGCTCTTGCGCCACACCGTGCCATCCCGGCCAGGCAACGCCGTCACGATCGGGCGCCCTTCACTGTCTGTATGAACGACGACCACGCGGCAGCGGGGAAGCACAGCACCGGGCTGTCGGGAACCTTGCTGTCGCGGACGGGAACGACACTGGTGAAACCATCGGCTACCTCGACGCAGTTGTCCTCTCCGCCGTCGCTGTAGCTGCTCTTGCGCCAGGCTGCACCCACAAGGTTCGAGGTCTTCATGGCTTGCTTTCCTCCATCAACTGCCGGATGAATGCTGCTGAGTCGGACGGCGATAGTGCCGCGTCTCGAAGCCGATCGTAGGACAGGCGGTATCGCGTGATTTCGCTTGGCTCTTCGACCAGTTCGCCTGACGTGTTGCCTTCCAAGTGGGCAACAGCGCTTCCGTCCGCCATCCAGAGGATCGACAGGGAGCCACCCATCAGGTTATGCACGCCGGCAGCGAACGGAAGTACCTGGATGGCCATATGAGGCGCCTCCGCAGCCTCAACAAGCCGCGCTAGTTGGCCGTGCCACACGACCGGGTCGGAGGCCGGGCGCCGTAGTGCCGACTCGTCGAGGATGATGCGAATGCTCGGTGGCCGATCTCGTTGGAGGAGTTCCTGCCTGCCCAGGCGGGCCGCGACGGCTTCTTCGAGTTCATCGGGGCTTATGGGCGTCGGCGACGAGGACAGCACCAGACGGGCGAAGCCCTCCGTCTGCAGCAGACCGGGGACGACCACCGAGTACTTGTGAATGATCACGGCCTTCGCCTCGTACTGCATGAACAACCGGTACCTGTCCTTGAACGCCTCCAGCCGCGCCAACCGCCACAGCCGGACGAGCAGTTCCCCCGTCCCGTGGACCCGGTCGAGGGCCTCCATGACCGGTAGCTTCGAGAGGCGTTCGCCGGTTTCCAGGCGGTGCAGGTACGTGCGGTCGTAGTTGGTTTCCTCGGCCAGCTGGGCCAGGGATTTTCCGGCGACCTCGCGTAACCGGCGGAGTTCGCAGGCAAGGACCCAGCGGGCGGAGTCCTCGTTATCGGAATTCCTTTCGACCATCCTCACTCCCTTTGTTGCCCATTCCCATGGCAACGCCCGCCTGCTTTCGCAAGCAACGTCGCATCCACAACTCTAGGGATCAGCAAGGGCGTTGGCATCACCCGCCAGGATCCGAACTTGAGGAAGGGAAGAAATAGATGGTGGAGCGCAGTCGGGCGGCCGCGACGATCAAGGATGCGGAGGATGCGCGGGACGAGTTGCGTGTGGCATTGAAGGGGGCGGGCGTGACCTTGCCCTCGTTGACGCTGGATGGGGTTTCGTTGGCGGGGGATTTCCCGCGCCCCCTCCTCGACCTGGGGCGTTGTACGCCGCAGACCGCGCGGCGGCTGGCCGAGGCATTGCGAGGCGAGGTTGGGTGAATGGTTCGGTGAGTGACGAAGAGAAAGAGCCCGAACCTCCCCGTGAGGCGGGCCGCGAGGAGCGGAATGTGGAAGTCGCGCGGCGGCGCATAGGGGAATTGGTGGAACGGGTACGGGAAGCGAATCGGTTCAGCGCCCTCCGGCCTCGGTGAAAAGGCGATGACGGAGCCATTCCGCCGCGTCGGCCGGAGTGGCCGCCTCCGGAATTCCGGTCGGCGTCGGTGGCCGGCGTACGACCACGACCGGAATTCCGCATTCCCGGGCCGCGGCCAATTTGGGGGCGGTGGCCGCCGCGCCGCTGTCCTTCGTGACGAGGACGTCGATGCGGTGGGTGCGGAGGAGTTCGCGCTCGTCCTCCAGGGTGAAGGGGCCGCGGTCGAGGAGCACCTCCATCCGGGGCGGGTGCGGGGCCTCCGGGGCGTCCACGGAACGGACGAGGAACCAGAGGTCGGTGAGGTGGGAGAAGTGGGCGAGGCTCATGCGGCCGGTGGTGAGGAAGATGCGCGAGCCGAGGGTGGGGAGGACGGCCGCGGCCTCCTCCAGAGTGGCGACCTGGTGCCAGGTGTCGTCGGGGCCCGGTACCCAGCCGGGACGGCGGAGCGCCAGCAGGGGAACATGGGCGGTGGCGGCCGCCTCGGCCGCACTGAAACTGATCGTGCCGGCGAAAGGATGGGTGGCGTCGATGAGCGCGTCCACCGCGTGCTCGCGCAGCCAGCGGGCGAGGCCCTCCGGGCCGCCGAACCCGCCGATCCGCACCTCCCCGTCGGGCAGCCGCGGGGCGGCGACCCGGCCGGCGAGCGACGACGTCACGCGCAGTGCCGGCTCCGCCGCCAGGGTCGCGGCCAGGCGGCGGGCCTCGGTCGTACCGCCGAGGATGAGGACGTGGCGTGGCGGGCGGGCTGCGTCGGGCATGGGATGTGGGTTCCTCCGTGGGTGAAGCGCAACGGCAGGGTACGGGGCGGCCGGACGACGGGGCGCCCGCGGGCGGGCAAGCCGCCGCGGGAGGCCAGGCCGCCGGAGGGCGGAGTGCGCAGCTTGCGCATACCGGGCTGCGGCCCGGGTGGACGACCGGTGCCTGTGCGACGGCGGCGAGCACGGCCGCGTACACCGCGCTGCTGACCGGCGAGTTCCCGGATCCCGTGACGATCACCCTGCCCAAGGGGCAGACGCCGTCGTTCGCGCTGGCGGTGGAGGAGTTCGACGCCGATTCCGGCAGCGCCATGGCCGGGGTGGTCAAGGACGCGGGGGACGATCCGGACGTCACGCACGGGGCGTTGATCCGGGCGCGGGTGCGGAGTCTGCCGCCCGGGTCCGGTGTGGTGTTCCGGGCCGGGCCGGGCGTGGGGACGGTGACCCGGCCGGGGCTGCCGCTGGACGTCGGCGAGCCGGCGATCAACCCCGTACCGCGGCAGATGATGCGGGAGCACCTGACCGAGGTGGCCCGGCGCTACGGCGGCGCCGCGGAACCCGGCACGGAGCCCGCCCCCGAAAGAGGCCACGAACCCGACGTCGAGGTGGAGATCTCCGTCGATCACGGGGAGGAGATCGCCCGTAGTACGTGGAACCCGCGGCTGGGCATCCTGGGCGGGCTGTCGATCCTGGGCACCACCGGGATCGTGGTCCCGTACTCCTGCTCGGCGTGGATCGATTCCATCCGGCGTGGGGTGGATGTGGCGCGTGCGGCGGGGCGTACGCATGTGGCCGGGTGTACGGGATCGACGTCGGAGAAGGTGGCGGTCGCGCTGCACCACCTGCCCGAGGACGCCCTGCTGGACATGGGGGACTTCGCGGGGGCGGTGCTCAAGTACGTGCGGCGGCACCCGGTGGACCGGCTCACGATCTGCGGCGGGTTCGCCAAGCTGTCCAAACTGGCGGCCGGGCATCTGGATCTGCACTCGGCACGGTCCCAGGTGGACAAGGCGTTCCTCGCGGAGCTGGCCCGGGAGGGCGGGGCGGACCAGGCACTGGCGGAGGCGGTGGCCGCGGCCAACACGGGCCTCGGCGCACTGCAGTTGTGTGCGGCGGCCGGGGTGCCGCTGGGCGATCTCGTGGCGGCGCGGGCGCGGGACGAGTCGCTGGCCGTGCTGCGCGGGGCCCCGGTGGCCGTCGATGTGATCTGCATCGACCGGGCGGGAATGGTGGTGGGCCGGGCGGAGCCGCGGGGGCCCGGCGGCGGCGGGCGCCGCTGACGTCGGCCGAGGGCCCCACGGCACCCGGCGCCGACGTCGGCCGAGGGCCCCGCCGCACCCGCCCGTGGCCTTTAGTGCCTCGCGCGGAGGACGTCCTTCCGTCCGCCCTGGGCGGCGTCGCGGAAGCGGTAGCCCATGCGGTCCGCCACGCAGTCCTCGCCGTCGGTCAGGCTGCCCAGGGCCGTGCCGAGGGCGCAGGCGGCGAGCCGTACCGGGTTGTCGCGCATCCAGTCCGTGCGGTACTGGCGGTCCTGGGGCCGGTTGTTGTCGCGCAGGGCCGTGCTGTTGTGCTGGCGGCGCGCCGTGTCGGTGCTGCCGCCCACCGGTACGGGGTCGGTCTTCGGCCGGGCGCCTGCGTGGTGGGCCGGCGTGTCGGCGACGGCGACGGTGCCGCCGGCGAGGGTGAGCAGGGCTGCGGCGGCGACGGATCCGGCGGCCAGTCTCGTGCGGGTGCGGGTGCGCATCGTGGGTGCTCCTTTGCTCGGGTGCCGCGGGCTTCCCTTGGTCCGCGCGTGTCCACGTTCCTTACCGGTCCCCGAAGGACCGGTAACGGACATTCACCCCGATGCGGTCATATGATCAGTCAGACGCCCGAGCGGCGGGGGTCGGACGCGCGAGCGGCGGGGGTCGGACGCCTGATCAGCCCGATCCGTACGCCTCATCAGCCCGCGTCGTCCGCCTGCGTCAACCCGCGTCGGCCGCCGTATGCCCGCCCGAGACGGCCCCCGGCGCGCCGTCGCACGGGCCGTGCGGGCGTTCGCGGTCCGCGGAGTACAGGTGGCTGTCGCGGAACTGCTCGGCGCCCAGCGTGCGGCCGACCATGATGACCGCGGTACGGACCACGCCCGCGGCCTTCACCTGGTCCGCGATGTCGGCGAGGGTGCCGCGCAGGACGAGTTCGTCGGGGCGGGAGGCCATGGCGACGACGGCGGCCGGGCAGTCCGCGCCGTAGTGCGGCAGGAGTTCGGCGACGACCCGGTCGACGTACATCGCCGCGAGGTGGAGGACCAGCAGTGCGCCGCTGCGCCCGAGGGTGGCGAGGTCCTCGCCCTCGGGCATCGGGGTGGCGCGCTGGGCGACGCGGGTGAGGATGACGGTCTGGCCGACGGTGGGCACGGTCAGTTCGCGCTTGAGCGCGGCGGCCGCGGCGGCGAACGCGGGGACGCCCGGGACCACCTCGTACGGCACGCCGGCCGCGTCCAGGCGGCGCATCTGCTCGGCGACGGCACTGAAGACCGACGGGTCGCCGGAGTGCAGCCGGGCGACGTCGTGGCCCTCCTCGTGGGCGCGGACCATCTCGGCGGTGATGGTGTCGAGGTCCAGCTGCGCGGTGTCGATGAGCCGGGCGCCGGGCGGGCACTCGGCGAGCAGTTCGCGCGGCACCAGGCTGCCGGCGTAGAGACAGACCCCGCAGGAGGCGAGCGTGCGGGCGCCGCGGACGGTGATCAGGTCGGCGGCACCGGGGCCGGCACCGATGAAGTGGACGGTCATGTGTCGTTCGGTCTCCTGGGGAGGCGGGCGATACGGGGTGGCGGGCGAGCGGGGTGGCGGGCGATACGGGGATGGGGGGCCGTGGAGTTACGACCGGTCTGCGGGCGGTTTGACGGCCGCCCACTGGGTCACCGGCATCGCCTGTCGCCAGCCCGTGAAGCCGCCGACCGGTGCCGCGTGGGCGACCGCCAGCCGGACCAGTTCGCCGCCGTGCCGCCGGTAGCGGTCGGCGAGCAGCGCCTCGGACTCCAGCGTCACCGTGTTCGCGACGATCCGGCCGCCCGGGGGCAGCGCCTCCCAGCACGCGTCCAACAGGCCGGGCGCCGTCAGCCCGCCGCCGATGAACACCGCGTCCGGGGTGGGCAGGCCGGCCAGCGCGGCGGGCGCGGGGCCGTGGACGACGCGGAGCGCCGGGACGCCGAGGGTGCGCGCGTTGCGGCCGATCCGCTCGGCGCGTACGGGGTCGCGTTCGACGCTGACCGCGCGGCAACTACGGTGCGCGCGCAGCCACTCGATGGCGATGGAACCGGAGCCGCCGCCGATGTCCCAGAGGAGTTCACCGGGGGCGGGGGCCAGCGCGGCGAGGGTGGCGGCGCGGACGTGCCGCTTGGTGAGCTGGCCGTCGTGCTCGTAGGCGGTGTCGGGCAGGCCGGGGACGGTGGAGAGCGGGGCGGTGCCGGGCTCGCGGACGCAGTCCAGTGCGATGACGTTGAGCGGATCGGCCGGCGCGTCCCACTCGGCGGCGACTCCGTGCGTCAACTGCTCGCGTTCACCGCCGAGTTGCTCCAGTACGCGCATCCGGGTCGGCCCGAAACCGTGCGCGCGCAGGAGGGCCGCGACCTCGGCGGGGGTGCCGGCGCCGGCGGACAGCACGAGCAGCCGGTGGCCGTCGTACAGCGCGCGGGCCAGGTTCTCGACGGGCCGCCCGACGAGCGTGACGACCTCGGTGTCCTCGACCGGCCAGCCGAGGCGGGCGCACGCGTAGGAGACGGCGGAGGGGTGCGGCAGGACCCGGAGCCGGTGCCCGGTGCCGCTCTCGGCCAGCACCTCGGTCAGCGTCCGCCCGATCCCGTAGAACATCGGGTCACCGCTGGCCAGCACGCACACCCGGCGTCCGGCGTGCGCGGCGAGCAGCCCGGGGACGGCGGGACGCAGCGGCGACGGCCAGGTGACGCGCTCACCGGGGCACTCCCCGGCGGGCAGCAGCGCGAGCTGCCGCGCACCGCCGATGACCACCTCGGCCGCCCGCAGCACCTGCTGCGCGGCCCCCGAGAGCCCGCCCCAGCCATCGGCTCCGATGCCGACGACGGTGAGCTGCTCGGAACCGGCCGGTGCGGATGGTGCGGGGCTCACTGCCGATCACCTCTTGCCTCTCGCCTCGGGACCCGGCGCGTGTCGTACGGGCGCGGAAACTCTACTGACCGGGGCGGACGGGGCGGGCGTGGGGGCGGGCCGGGCGGATGCGCGGACCGGGCGGGCAGGCCGACCGGGCGGGGTGGCAGCCGGACCGGACGGTCGGGGTCCGTTCAGGAGTTCCGGCCGGCCGGTCCGGCACCGCTCTGACCAGGGGTGATACGCCGTTCGACGGTAATGACAACGGTCACCGGTGCAGCCTTTGGATCTTTTGTCGAAGTGCTGTTTGCTTCGCCACGAGGGGACCGGAGGAAGGAGCGCCATGACCGGGCACGCGCACAGCCACGGGCACAGTCACAGCCATGCGCACGGGGTGGCGCCGGACGCCGACCGGCGGTGGCTGCGGGCCGCGCTCGGTCTGCTCACCGCGTACATGGCGGTCGAGGTCGTCATCGGTGTGCTGGCCGGGTCGCTGGCGCTGATCTCGGACGCCGCCCACATGCTCACCGACGCGGTCTCGATCCTGCTGGCCCTGATCGCGATGCGGCTGGCGGCGCGGCCGGCGCGCGGCGGGTACACCTACGGGCTCAAGCGCGCCGAGATCCTCTCCGCGCAGGCCAACGGCATCACCCTGCTCCTGCTGTCGGTCTGGCTGGCGTACGAGGCGGTGCAGCGGCTGATCGCGCCGCCCGCGGTGGCCGGGGCGATGGTCCTGTGGACCGCGCTGTCCGGGATCGTGGTGAACCTGATCTGCACCTGGCTGCTGTCCAGGGCCAACCGCTCCAGCCTGAACGTCGAGGGCGCCTACCAGCACATCCTCACCGACCTGTTCGGGTTCGTGGCCACCGCGCTCTCCGGTCTGATCGTGCTGACCACGGGCTTCGAACAGGCCGACGCGATCGCCACGCTCGTCGTCGTCGCGCTGATGCTGCGGGCCGGTACGGGGCTGGTGCGGGAGTCCGGGCGGATCTTCATGGAGGCCGCGCCGGCCGGGCTGGACCCGGACGCGCTGGGCGATCGGCTGGTCTCCCAGGACGAGGTCGTCGAGGTGCACGACCTGCACATCTGGCAGATCACCTCCGGGCAGCCGGCGCTCTCCGCGCACATCCTGGTGGCCCCCGGCGGCGACTGCCACAAGGTGCGCCGCGGTCTGCAGGAGCTGCTGAGCGGTGAGTACCGCATCACGCACGCCACGCTCCAGGTCGACCATGTCGGGGAGCAGGCCGACGCGGGCGAGGTGCTGACGCTCGGTCCGCGGCCCGGCGCCGGGTCGCGGGAGGAGCCGCCCGCCGCCCCCGATCACTGCGAGGACGCACACGGGCCGGTCCACCGGCCGGGGCCGCACCGGCACTAGAGCCGGCCCCAGGGCCGGTGGTCAGGCCCTCACTCGGGTGAACCCGGGGCGGTGGCGGGCGGTATGACGCCGGTCGCGGGCGGCGCGGTGCTCCGATGGCGGGATGAGAACCGGCATGAGAACCGGCCTGCGGACCGCCGTCGTCCGTGCGGTGCTGGGTGTCGTCACGGGCGCCGCCGCGCTCCCCGGACCGTCCGCCCTCGCGGACGCCCCGCAGGGCGCCCAGGCGCCGCCCGCCGTCTCCGTCACCGTCGCGGTGACCGACGGGACCGACGACGCCGAGGCGGGGCGGCGGCTCGACTACCGCGTCACCGTGCACAACCTGGGCGCCCATGACGTCCACCGGGTACGGATCGAGCAGCGGATGCCCGCCACCACGACCTCCGTGACCGCGCCCGACGGCCTCGTCGAGGGGCGCGGGACGGGGGAGCGGAAGGTCACCTGGCGCGCCGATCTGCCGGCGCACGACATCCAGGTGTTCACCGCCGAGGCCGTGCTCGGCGAACGTCCCGGCGGTGCCGCCACCGCCGCGCCCGGGACCCTGCGGGCGGCCGCCACCGCCTGTGTGTACCTCGGCGGTTCCTACGCGCCGGTGGTCTGCTCGGGCGATGTGGACGACCTGCCGGAGTCCCGGGCCGAGGGCGCCTCCGACGGCGGTGGCTGGGCGTGGTGGGCGATGGCCGCCGCGGCCGCCGCACTGCTCGGGCCGGGGGCGGTGCGGGCGGTGCGCCGCCGCCGGGCGGCCGGCCCGGGCGCCACGGGCTGACGCCCCTCCCTCCCGGGCTCACCCATTGGCACCGGTCCCGGTCGCGGGCGCCGGGCGTTCGCACTTGCCTGGAAGGTGGTCGCCGTGATCGCCGTGCAGGAAAGGACAGGACGCGATGCCAGCGAGGGCACCCGTACGCCTGGGCGGGCGGGTGACGGAGGGGAACGGGCCGCCGGCCGGGCCGCGGTGGCCGGGGCGCGCGCTGGCCGGCGGGGTGCTGCTGGTGGTGGGGGCGCTGCTGCTGCCGCTGAGCCTGGCCGCCACCTGGGCGCGGTACCGACTGACCGAGACGGACGGCTATGTGGCGGCGGTGGCGCCGCTGGCCGGGAACGCCGCCGTGCAGAAGGCCGTGGTCGACGACGTGACCAACGGGGTGATGGCGCACATCCGGATCGACGGGCTGCTGAAGGCCGTCACCCCCGCCCGAAGACCGGCAGTGCGCCGTCATCTCACCCGCGGTCTCCGGGAGTTCGTGGCCAAGCAGGTGCGGCAGGTGGTCACCGGGCGCGGCTTCCCCGCCATGTGGAAAGGCGTCCACCGGTCCGCGCACCGGACGCTGGACGGCAGCCTCGCCGCGTCCGGCGACCCCCGCTCCCCGGTCACGCTCGATCTGACCCCGGTGGTGGAACGGGTCCGCCGTCAGGTGGCGCACAACGGCATGGGGCTGGACCTGCTCCGCCGGGTGCCGCGGTCCGGGATGGAGGTCGTGCTGCTCAAGGCCCCCGACGTACCGCGTATCCGGGCCGGTTACGAGGTCGTCCGCAGTGGGGCGCTGCTGCTGCCGCCGGCCGCGGCGCTGTGTCTGGGCGGCGGGCTGCTCCTGGTGCGGCGCCGCCGGCGGGCGCTGGTCTGTGCCGGTACGGGCTGCGCGGCGGCCGCCGCCCTGCTGGCCGTGGCGCTGGCCCTGGTGCGCGGCCGCACGCTGGCGGCACTGCCCGCGATGGTCTCCCGACCCGCGGCCGGGGCGTACGCCGATGCGCTGACCGGGCCGCTGCGCACCGGGGTCTGGCTGCTGGTCGGGGCGGGGACGCTCACCGCGGTGCTGGCCGCGGCGGGCCCGCCGGCGGTCCGGGCCTGGCGGAGGCGGAGCTGACGCCCGGTCGGGCCGCTCAGACCGTCAGCACGGTTTTGCCCTGGGCGCGGCCGGTGCGGCTGGCCTCCAGGGCTTCGGGGGCCTCTTCCAGGGGGACCTCGCGGCCGACGAGGACCGTCAGCCGGCCCGCGTCGACCTGTCCGGCCAGGATCTCCAGGAGCTGGGGCGAGGGGCGGTTGACGAAGTTGAAGCCGCGCAGGTTCTGTTCGGTCAGCTCGTCCGCGTCCGCCGAGCCGATCAATGAGACGGCGGTGCCCCCGTCGCGTACGGTCCGGGTCAGCTCGGCGAACTCGGCGGGGCCGCCGATCATGTCGATCAGCACGTCCACGCCGTCCGGGTGGGCCGCGAGGACCTGGTCGGCGATCGGGCCCGCGGTGTGGTCGACGGTCTCCGCGGCGCCCAGCGTGCGCATCAGCTCCGCCTTGGCCGGACGGGCGGTGGCGATCACCTCCGCGCCGCGGCCGGCCGCCAGCTGGGTGGCGAAGGTGCCGACCCCGCCGGTCGCACCGACGATCAGCACCCGCTTGCCCTCGCCGATCCGGGTCTCCTCGATGAGGTTGTACGCGGTCATGCCGGCCGTCGGCAGGGCCGCGGAGGTCGCGTAGGTGACGCTGCGGGCGGCGTGCGCGATGCGGTTCTCGTCGGCGACGGCCAGTTCGCAGTACGAGCCGCCGCCCTGCTCCGGCCGCTGGAACTGGCCGAACACCGCGTCGCCGATGGTGAAACGCCGTACGCCGGTGCCGATCGCGAGCACCTCGCCCGCCCCGTCCGTGCCCAGCACCAGGGGGAAGGCCACCGGAACGGCGTCGCCGAACATGCCGTCGGCGATCTTCCAGTCGACGGGGTTGAGTCCGGCGGCGGACAGCCGCACCAGGACCTCGCCCGGCCCTGGTTCGGGCTGCGGCAGATCCATGAGCTGCGGCTGTTCGCCGAATGCACTGACTGCTACGGCTCTCATCGTGGCGTTCCCTTCCACCCTTGCGACCGGTGGCCGGAGTGGATCGTAAGCACGCCGGTGCGGCCGGACGCGGCAGGAGGAGAGGCGGTGCGGCGGAAGCAACTCGTACGGCCCCTGGGCCATGCCTCCAGCCGGGCCGGGCATGCCGCCAGCCGGGGACCGCCGGGCCGCCCGGATCGCGGGCAGCGGCCCGCGACCGCGCGATCACCGGCCTCGCGCGAACCCGCCGACCACCGCCCGGGTCGTCGCCGACCGGCTCCAGCACGGTGAATTCCGAGATCCGCGGCGTCGCGGCGAAAGACGTTCGGCTCGCGGAAGGGCGCCCCTCGGGTACATATGACGCCATGCGCGTTCTGGTGGTGGCGTACGAGGAATTCCTCGCGGAGAGGATCGCCGCGGGCCTGCGCCGCGGCGCGATCACCGCGGACATCGCCCATGACGGCCGCGAGGCGCTGGCCACACTGCGGCTCGGCGGGTACGACGTGCTCGTCCTGGACCGCGAGCTGCCCGGTGTGCACGGCGACGACGTCTGCCGGCGGGTCGTGGCAGAGGGCCTGTTGACCCGGGTGCTGATGCTCACCGGGTCCGGCACGGTCCACGACCGGGTGGCGGGTCCGGGCCCGGGCGCCGACGACCGCCTCACCAAGCCGTTCGCGTACGAGGAGTTGCTCGCCCGGGTGCTGGCGCTGGGCCGGCGGGCCCGGCCCGTGCTGCCGCAGGTCATCGAGCGGGCCGGGGTCACCGTGGACACCGCCCGCCGGCTCGCGCTGCGCGACGGCCGGCCGCTGCCGCTGTCCCGCAAGGAGTTCGGGGTGCTGGAGGTGCTGCTGCGCGCGCAGGGCGCGGTGGTCAGCGGGGACGATCTGATCGAGGAGGTGTGGGAGGAGCACACCAGCTACCGCACCAACGCGGTGCGGGTCACGCTCAGCGAGCTGCGCGCCAAGCTCGGCGACCCACCGGTGATCGAGACCGTGCCGGGCGTCGGCTACCGGCTGTGCGACCAGCCGGGACCCGCGCAGGGCACCACATCGGCCTCCGCATCGGCTTCCGCGCCGGCGCCGGCGCCGGACCAACGGCCGGGCGGCGGGCGGTGAGGCTGCCGCGGCTACCCGGCGGCGAGCGGCCCGGCCCCGTACGCTCCCCGTGACCCGATTGCCCGCATGACGCGAAGGGCCGGAAGCAGCGGGATTCAATGGCCGCATGATCCGGTTCGAGTCCGTCACCAAGCAGTATCCCGACGGCACCACCGCCGTGGACGACCTGTCCTTCGAGGTCGGTGAGGGCGAGCTGGTGACCCTCGTGGGGCCGTCCGGCTGCGGGAAGACCACGACCATGATGATGGTCAACCGGCTCATCGATCCCACCCGCGGACGGATCTTCGTCGACGGCGCGGACATCGCCGGCGTCGACCCGGTCCAGCTGCGCCGCCGAATCGGCTACGTCATCCAGCAGACCGGCCTCTTCCCGCACCGGACCGTCCTCGACAACACCGCCACCGTCCCCTTCCTGACCGGCTGGAAGAAGGCCAAGGCACGGTCCCGGGCCGCCGAACTCCTGGACCTGGTGGGCCTGGACCCGGACGTCTACGGCCCGCGCTACCCCGACCAGCTCTCCGGCGGTCAGCGCCAGCGCGTCGGGGTCGCCCGGGCCCTCGCCGCCGATCCGCCCGTCCTGCTGATGGACGAGCCGTTCGGCGCGGTCGATCCGGTCGTCCGGGAGCGCCTCCAGAAGGAGTTCCTGCGGCTGCAGGCCACCATGCACAAGACGGTGCTGCTGGTCACTCATGACATCGAGGAGGCCATCCGGCTCGGCGACCGGATCGCGGTCTACGGGGCCGGCCGGATCGAGCAGTACGACACCCCGGCCAGTGTCCTGGGCGCCCCCGCCACCCCCTACGTCGCCGAATTCGTCGGCACCGACCGGGCGTTGAAGCAGCTCTCGGTCACCGGGATCGACCGCGGCGACCTCGAACGCCCGCCCTTCGCCCGCCTCGGCGAGTCGGCGTCCGAGGCGGCGCAACGGCTACGGGCCGAGGGCGCCCGCTGGGCGGTGGTGCTGGACGAGGACGGCGAACTGCACGGCTGGGTGGGCACCGAGGAACTGGCCGGCGCCGGGGGCACGGTCGCCGGGCACGCCCGCCGGATGGAGGCGTGGGTGCCGTTCACCGGCACGTTGAAGGCCGCCTTCAGCGAGATGCTCAAGCACGATGCCGGCTGGATCGCGGTCCTGGACGGCCACCGCTTCCTCGGCGTCCTCACCCCGACCAAGCTCCACGAAGCGCTGCGCCGCGCCATCGACTCGGACGAGCGGGGAGTGCCGCGGGACCGGGCGAAGGTGGACTCGGTACCGACGGAGTGAGGTACGGCCGTGCTGTTTCACGTGAAACGCCGCGCCGTGGGACAGGGTGACCGTTTCACGTGAAACCGCCGGGGCGGTGAAGCAGGAGCCTGGTTTCACGTGAAACAGGCAACCCCCGCCTCAGCTCTTCGGCAGCAGCCTCTTCTCCCGTAGGTAGTTACGCGCCACATCCGCCGGCAGGCGTCGCCAGCTGTCCACCTGCTCGTTGAGACGTGCCAGGTCAGCGGTGGTCAGGACCTTGTTGAGGCGGTTGAGCGCGGCGGCCGGCCGGGCACTGCCCGCGCGGGCGCGGTTGACGACCGGCAGCACATAATCGGCGTTCTGCAGCTTCTTGTCATCGGCCAGCAGCACCAGCCCGAACTGGCCCAGGGTCGCATCGGTGCTGGTCGTGAGCACCATCTGGTCCTGCCCGTTCTGCACGGCCTGCTTGGCGGGGGTGGTGCCGACGCCCTTCGGGTCGATGGCGGTGAGGCGGATCCCGTACTTCTTCCGCAACCCCGGGGCGCAGAACGGCCGTTGTACGCATTCCTCGCCCGCCGCGAGGCGCACCGGCAGTTTGGCCCGGCCCAGGTCGCTGAGGGTCTTGAGGTGGTGCTTGCGGGCGTACGCGGCGCTCACGGCGAAGGCGTTCTGGTCCACGGCCCGGCCGGGCGGGAGCACGGTCAGCCCGCGCGGCCCAGCCAGCCGGTGCAGTGCGCGCAGCGTCGGACCGAGGTCGGGGGAGGCGACCGGGGGCGCCTTGGAGCCGTGGTCCTTGGCGTTGAGCCAGTCCGCGAAGGTGGCCGCGTACTCGGGCACGACATCGATCTGCCCGGCCTCCAGCGCCGGTTCGTACAGCTCGCGGTTGCCGACGGTGAGGACGTGGGTCCGGTACCCGGCGTGGTCGAGCAGTGCGGAGTACATCTGGGCGAGCAGCTCGCTCTCGGTGAAGCCGGCCGAGCCGATCGCCAGATCGCGGCTGTCCCCCGGCGAGGCGGTGATCCGGGAACGGGTCTCCAGGGAGGGACCGGTGCCGCAGCCGGTGAGCACCGGCAGCGCGACCAGGCCCAGCGCCGCGAGGGCGGCCGCCACCCCGGCCCTCACCGGCCCCGCCCCCGCGCCCAGCCGCCCGGCGCATACCGTTCGACCAGCTCGAACCCCGCCTCCATCAGCAGGGCGAACACCGCGACCAGCACCGCACCGGCGACCACCTGCGGGGTACTGGCGAGGCTGAACCCGGCGGTGATGATCCGGCCGAGCCCGCCGCCGCCCACCAGCGCGGCGAGGGTGGCGGTCGCGACGAGCTGGACCGCGGCGATCCGCACCCCGGTCAGAACGAGCGGGAAGGCGAGCGGCACCTCGACCCGCCAGACCAACTGCGCCCCGGTCATCCCCATGCCCCGCGCGGCCCGCACCACGTCCCGGTCCACCTCGCGCATCCCGACGTACGCATTGGTCAGCAGCGGCGGAACGGCGAACAGCACCAGCGCGATGATCGTCGGCCACTGCCCGTGCCGGCCGATGGGGGTGAGCAGCAGCAGGACCAGGACGGCGAAGGTCGGTACGGCGCGGCCGACGTTGGCGAGGTTGACCGCCAGCGCCCCGCCGCGCCCGAGGTGACCGAGGGTCAGCGCGACGGGCAGTGCGATCAGCGCGCTGATGACCAGGCAGGAGAAGGTGAGGACGAGGTGCTGGACGAGGCGGTGCCAAACACCGTTCTCCCCCGACCAGTTGGCACCGGTGGTCAGCCAGTCCCAGACCGCGGAGAGGGTGTTCACGTCCGCCACCCCAGGCTGTTCACGTCCGCCGCCCCGTCGCCACCGCGACCGGCTGTTCGCGCCCCGCGGCGGCGCGGCCCCGCCACCGTGCCCGCCGCCCCCGCGCCGTACGGCTCGCCCGTCGCCAGGGCGTGAGCAGCCGTTCCGCGCCGAGCAACAGCAGGTCGAAGGCGATCGCGATCAGCACGCACAGCACGGACGCGGTGAGCACCTGCGCCTTGAAGAAGGAGTTCATCCCGGCGTAGATGAGGTTGCCCAGCCCGCCGTAGCCGACGATCGCGCCGACGGTGGTGAGCGCCACCGCCGAGACCGTCGCGATCCGCAGCCCGGCCATCGCGGCGGGCACGGCCAGCGGCAGCTCGACGGTGAGCAGTTGACGCAGCGGCCCGTAGCCCATGCCGCGGGCGGCGTCCCTGGCCTCGGCGGGTACGCCGTTCAGCCCGGCCAGGAGGTTCCGTACGAGCAGGGTGAGCGAGTACAGGGCCAGGCCGACCACGACGAGCGTGGCGGACAGCCCGTAGACCGGCAGCAGCAGCGAGAACATCGCCAGCGACGGGATCGTGTAGAGGACCGTGGTCACACCGAGGACCGGCCCGACCGTCCACCGCCACCGCCGGGCCAGCAGCGCCAGCGGCAGCGCGACCAGCAGCCCGAGCAGCACCGAGACGACGGTCAACTGGACGTGCTGGAGGACCGCGTCGAGCAGGATCTGCCGGCGGGTGGACAGGTAGTCGCCGCAGATCCACTCGTTACGGGCCAGACAGTCGTCCGGCGACGGTGCGGTCACGGTACGAGTCCACCCCGGCGGGGCCGGGGTGTCGCGGCGGACTCGTCCGATCGTGCCCGGAGGGCGGCTGTCGGGGGGGTGCTGGGGTCGCCCGGGGTCGCCCCGGGTTGCCCGGGGCTGCCCGCCGGGTTCTCCCCCTCCGGAGTCCCCTACCCATGTATACATGCGGCGTGTACTGCGTGTGTATAGTCGCGCCGGTAGGGGCGAAAGCCGCGCAACCAACCGGCTGCCCGTACCGCTTGCCGCTCACCGCTCACCACACCGCCCGCCCCCGAAGAGAGCCGCGAAAAGAGCCCCTTATGCCGAAGCCCTTCCGCACCGCCCGCCGCACCCGCCGCACCTCCATAGCCGGGCTGCTGACGGCCGCCTCCCTGGTCCTCGGCGTCAGCGGCTGTGCCGCGTACGACGTCACCGCACCGGCCGACGCCCGCGCCGACGCGGCAGGTAGCGGGGCCGGGGCGAAGAACGGGAAGGGCGGGAAGAACGGGAAGGGCGATGGCCAGGAGGGCGGCGGTCAGGACGTCGACTGCCGCAAGGCCAAGTGCGTCGCGCTCACCTTCGACGCGGGCCCCAGCGAGAACACCAACCGCCTGCTGGACATCCTGAAGAAGGAGAAGGTGCACGCGACCTTCTTCATGCTCGGCAAGAACCACATCGCGAAGCACCCCACCGAGGTCCGGCGGATCGACGCCGAGGGCCATGAACTGGCCAACCACACCTGGTCGCACCAGATCCTCACCGAGATCGAGCCCGCCGAGGCCAAGCGGGAGCTGTCCCGGGTCCAGGAAGCGGTCCACAAGATCACCGGGAAGACGCCCACGCTGATGCGCCCGCCGCAGGGCCGTACCGACGAGACGGTCTCCGAGGTCAGCAAGGATCTCGGCCTGGCCCAGGTCCTGTGGAGCGTGACCGCCAAGGACTACCGGACCAACGACTCGGCCCTGATCACCGAGCGGGTGCTGGAACAGACCGAACGCGACGGCATCATCCTGCTGCACGACATCTACCGGGGCACGGTCCCGGCCGTCCCGGGCATCCTCAAGGAACTGAAGAAGCGCGGCTACACGATCGTCACGGTCTCCCAGCTGCTCTCCCCGGCGAAGCCGCAGCCGGGGATGGTGTACCGGCCGTAGTGGCGAAGACCGCCACCGCCGCGGGCAGCCGGCAGCCAGCAGCCAGCGGCCCCGGGAACGCCGTGAGCCCGGCCCCCTCGAAGGAGCCGGGCTCACAACTACAGCCACTGCTACAGCTACTGCTCCGGCGACAACTCCCGCTGTCGCTCTGCCGGTTCGGGCTGGCTCAGCCCTGCGGACGCTCCGCCTCCACCCGCCGACGGCCCTTGTCGTCGGCCGTCCCGGCCGGGGCCTTGGCCGGTCCGGTCGGCTTCGCCGGGGCGCCGCCCTGGCCGACCTTCGTCCCCGGCTTGCGCTGCGCCGGCAGCGGCACGGTGTCCTGCGGGAACGTCAGCTGCTGGCTCTGCCACTCAAGGGCCGGCACGACCTCGCGCCGCCAGGTCGTGAACTGGTGGCTGCCCTGCGGCAGGATGATCGAGTCCACCGTCATCGGCGGCTTGACCGCGTGGATGAACTGCATGGTCGCGCCGTAATCGGCCTCGCCCTTACGGCTGCTGGCCACCAGTACGGAAACCTGCGGCGCGGGCAGGTGCTTGAGCCGCCACAGCAGATCGTGCTCGCGCTCGCGCTGGGCACCCGTCGGGCCGGCGCCGAAGAGGCTGCCGGTGGTCAGGTCGTCCTTGATCGCGTAGTCGCCCGAGAGCGAGACCGCCGAGGTGTAGACCTTCGGGTTGCGCATCGCGAGCTGCAGCGAGCAGGTACCACCCGACGAGTATCCGAACGCGCCCCAGGCGCTGGGGTCGTGACCCACCCGGTACGCCGACCTCATCGCGTCCGGCAGGTCCTTGGTGAAGAACGTCTCCGCCTGCGGCCCACCCGGCACGTCCACGCACTCGGTGTCCCGCGGCGGCGCGATCGTCGGCCGCACCATCACGATCACGGTCGGCTGCATCCGTCCCTGCGCGATCAGCCGGCCGGCGTTCTGCGGCACCTGCAGATGCTGCGCGAGATTCATGATCCCGCCCGGGTAGCCGCTGATGACGACCATGACGGGGAAACGCTGCCGGCGGTACTGCTGCTGGAAGTACTGCGGCGGCAGGTAGACGAACCCCGGGTTGATGGCCCGCGTACGGCGCCCGATGATCCGGACGGACTCGACCTTGCCGACCTTGTTGGCGGGCCCCTTGGGCAGACCGGTCACGCGATCGAGCCCCTGCGGACCGGCCGGCTGGATCAGCCCGCCCTTCATGTTCCCGACCGACGCGTACTGCCCGCCGCCCTGGCTCACGGCCACCGGCGGCGCCTGCTCGTTGTTGCCCAGCAACTCGTCCCAGTTGCCGTAGAACTCGAAGTTCGTATTCACGGCGAGCGCGAGCGCGCACACGATGGACACCTGGGTGACCACGATGGCGCCCAGCCTGCCCAGGACGGGTCGGATCCCGCGCCGCGACAGCCGGGGCCACAGCCACACCGTGGCGGCCACGCAGGCAACCGCCAGCACGATCACCGTGTATTCGAGCGACTGACTGGTCAGCCCCATGCGCCCACATCTCCCGTCACCCTCGGAAGGGTTCTTGCCTTCTAACGGCCGCCTAAGGCACAACGGGCGGCTCCGGACAATGGTCACCGGAGAAGACGGGCACACCTGCGCATCGGATACCTGAACGACCCAGTTCTTACTTACCTCTTGCCACATCGTTTCCGCGGCGTGATGTGCGAGCGCTTCGAAACGCCCCCGGAAGCCCTCGAACCCCAGAGGTCCAGACCAACTTGTCTCCCTCCCGGCTTCCGCAATCCGCCCCGAACGGACACCCGTACGGCCACGGGCCCAGGCAGACGCCTCGTACGCGCGCCCTACGCGCCTTACAACTCGTATGCGGCGTACGCGTCGTAAGCGTCGTAAGCGCTTTAAGCGCCGTAAGCGCGACCTGTCCGGCTTACACGGGGAGTTCGCAGGCAGGACGCGTCCCGCCGGCGCGGATGTGATATCCCGGCGCCGTGCCCCAGCGACGTCCCGCCGGCCCCGGCCGGAACCGGATCCGAAACCGGATCGGCCGCGAGCCCCCCGGACAGCCCCCGGATAGCCCACGTATGGCCCAGCACACGAGCCGCAGGGTCCCACGATGAGGCCGGTCCCGGCCGCTACCCTTACGTATCCGTCCTGGTCAGGGACATGTCCGCGCTTCTCGGACATACGTCGCACCGCACCCACCACACGCAAGAGAGGTTCGCCGATGGGCATTCGGAGTCTGCTGCGCAACGCTTTCGGTCGCTCCAAGGCGACCCGTGAAGAAGCCGGCGCGGCACCCAGCAGCGCCGGCACCCCGGAATCCGCGACCATCCCCGAGGCCCGCGAGGAGTCCGCCCCGGTCGCGTCCCCCAAGTCCCCCGCGTCCCCCAAGCCTTCCGAGGCCGAAGTTCCGGCCGCCCGCACGGCCCCCACGGAGCACCCGACCTCCGAGCCGGCCCCGACGCCGACGACCGCCACCCTGCCCGCCCAGGGCAGCCCGGTGGACCGCGCGGCGAAGCCCGCCCGGGAGAACGAGGAAGAGCCCAAGGCCCAGGACGACGACAAGCCCGAGGCCCTCGCGCCCGAGGCCGACACCTCCGCGCCCGACACCGGCGTCTCCGACCTCGTGAGCCAGGCCTTCGACAACCCGGCCCCGGCCACCACGCCGGAGCCGACCACCTCCCACGAGGAGCCGGACGAGGCCCCGCAGCCCGCCACCCCCGAGGCCGAGGCCCCCGCCGAACCGGCGGCCAAGACGGACACCGAAGCTGTGACGCCCGCGCCGCAGCCCGAGCCCGAGCCGGTCCAGGACGCGACGCCGGAGCCGGTCCAGGACGCGACGCCGGAGCCGGCAGTCGAGACCCCGGCGCCCGAAACCGGGACCGAGGCCGCGCCGAAGGCTGAGGCGGCGGCAACCGAGACCGAGCCCGCAACGGAGGTCGAGCCCGCCCCGAAGGCGGAGGACGCCCCGAAGGAGGCCGCCCCCAAGGCCGAGCCCGAAACGGCACAGGAGCCGGAAGCCACCCCGGAGCCGAAGGCCGAAACGGCAGCAAAGGCCGAGGCCACCCCGGCAGTGGAGGCCACCCCGGAGCCCCAGGCCACCACAGACGCCACGGCCACGGTCACGGCCCCGGCCACCCCCGCCCCCAAGAAGGACGGAGTCCCCGCCGGTCTCCTCCCCCTCCACACCGCCGCCGGCGCCACCCTGGAGAAGCACGGCCTGAGCACCCAGCGCGCCGTCGTCTACCTCGTCCTCGACCGCTCCGGCTCGATGCGCAACTACTACAAGGACGGCACGGTCCAGAACCTCGCCGAGCAGGCCCTCGCCCTCTCCGCGCACTTCGACGACGAGCCCACCGTCCCCGTCGTCTTCTTCTCCACCGACATCGACGGCACCGCCGATCTGGACCTCAGCAATTACGAGGGCCGCATCGAGGAGCTGCACGCCGGCCTCGGCCACATGGGGCGTACGAACTACCACTGGGCCGTCAACGCCGTCGTCGAGCACTACAAGAAGTCCGGCACCACCGCCCCGGCCTTCGTCATCTTCCAGACCGACGGCGCCCCGACCTCCAAGCCGGCCGCCGAAAAGGCACTCTGCGAAGCGGCGAAGCTGCCGATCTTCTGGCAGTTCATCGGCTTCGGCGACCCGGAGGCCAAGGGCTTCGACTTCCTCCGCAAGCTCGACGACCTGACCGTTCCGGAAAAGCGCGCGGTCGACAACGCCGGTTTCTTCCACGCCGGCCGCGACCCCCGCAGCCTCTCCCACGACGAGCTCTACCAGCAGCTGATGGTCGAGTTCCCCGAGTGGCTCCCCGGGCCCCCCGCGCCCAGGTCCCCAACGCACACCTCCCCCACCACCCCGGCCCCCCCTCCCCCCGGGGCGGGCCCCCCCCCCGGGCCGCGGCCGCGTGGTTGATGGACGGGCAAGTGCCAGAATTGCCATGGCCGCGGCCTCGTCAGCGACCACAGGGAAGCTCGGGGAATTGTTCCCGGCGGGGCCCGGGAGGTCATCGAGAAATGCGCGCAATGATCAATTCGGATGGCGGCCGCCTCGCCCCACCAGGAGAGCCGGCCCCCACGCCGCCGAGCGCCCGCCGAACTCCCGCCGAGCCTGTCCGTACTGCAAAACAACCGCGCCGGGACCCCCGGCCCGTCCAGTACGATATTGACGTTCCGTAAAGCAAATCCTCACTCACCGTAGCGACTTGGGAGCAGCCGGCAATGGCTCGACACCTCATCACCAGCGCCCTTCCGTATATCAACGGGATCAAGCACCTGGGCAACATGGTGGGGTCCATGCTCCCGGCCGATGTGTATGCCCGGTATCTGCGGCAGCGGGGGCATGACGTGCTCTACATCTGCGCGACGGACGAGCACGGGACGCCGGCCGAGCTGGCGGCGAAGGAGGCCGGGCAGTCGGTCGACGCGTTCTGCGCTGAGCAGCACGACAAGCAGAAGGCGATCTACGAGGGCTTCGGGCTGCGGTTCGACCACTTCGGGCGGAGCTCCTCGCCGGAGAACGTCGAGCTCACCCAGCACTTCGCGCGGAAGCTGCACGAGAACGGCTTCATCGAGGAGCGGGCCATCCGGCAGGTCTACTCCAACGCCGACGAGCGCTTCCTGCCCGACCGTTACATCGTCGGCACGTGTCCGCACTGCGGCTACGACAAGGCGCGCGGTGACCAGTGCGAGAACTGCACCCGGGTGCTGGACCCGACCGACCTGATCGACGCCCGGTCGGCGATCAGCGGCAGCGGTGACCTGGAGGTGCGGGAGACCAAGCACCTGTTCCTGCTCCAGTCGAAGCTGCAGCACGAGGTCGAGGGCTGGCTGGAGGGCAACGGCAGCAAGGACTGGCCGACCCTCGCGTCGTCGATCGCGCACAAGTGGCTGACCGAGGGGCTGCAGGACCGGGCGATCACCCGTGACCTGGACTGGGGTGTTCCGGTCCCGGCGGACGTGTGGCCCGAGCTGGCGGCCGAGGGCAAGGTCTTCTACGTCTGGTTCGACGCACCGATCGAGTACATCGGCTCGACGAAGGAGTGGGCGGACGTCGACCCGGAGAACCGCGACTGGAAGTCGTGGTGGTACGAGGCCGAGGGCGTCCGCTACACGGAATTCATGGCCAAGGACAATGTGCCGTTCCACAGCGTGATGTTCCCGGCGACGCAGCTGGGGACCCGTGAGCCGTGGAAGAAGGTCGACTTCCTCAAGGCCTTCAACTGGCTGAACTACTACGGCGGGAAGTTCTCCACCTCGCAGCGGCGGGGCGTCTTCACGGACGCGGCGCTGGAGCTGCTGCCGGCCGACTACTGGCGCTACTTCCTGATGGCGCACGCGCCGGAGTCGGACGACACCTCCTTCACCTGGGAGCTGTTCTCCTCGTCGGTGAACAAGGACCTCGCGGACACCCTCGGCAACTTCGTCAACCGGGTGCTGTCGTTCTCCCGCAAGCGGTTCGGCGACGAGGTTCCGGCGGGCGCCGAGGCCGGTGCCGCGGAGCAGAAGCTGGGCGAGGAGATCGCCGGGCTGCTGGCGGAGTACGAGGGCCACATGGAGACGCTGCAGTTCCGCAAGGCGGCGGCCTCGCTGCGCGCCCTGTGGAGCGCGGGCAACTCCTACCTGGAGGAGAAGGCCCCCTGGCTGGAGATCAAGACCGACAAGGACGCGGCGGCGCTGACGCTGCGCACCGCGATGAACCTGATCCACCTCTACGCCGTGGTCTCCGAGCCGTTCATCCCGGCGTCCGCGAAGGCGATGCGGAGCGCGTTCGCGCTGGCGGACGACACTGCCGTGTGGGTCTCGCAGGACGAGGCGAAGGCGCTGGCGTCGGTGCCGGCGGGGACGCCGTTCACGGTGCCGCCGGTGCTCTTCGCGAAGATCACCGAGGAGGACCTGGAGTCCTACCGGGAGCGTTTCGGTGGTTCGGAGGGCTGACCCTCCCGGTCACCGGTAGCCGGTCGGCCCGACCGCTGTGTGCGCCCGTCCCGCCCCGAGGGGGTGGGGCGGGCGCATGTGCGTGTCAGGGCTTGGTGCCCGGTGAGACGTAGGCGGTCAGCGGCTTCAGGCCGGGGGTCCGGGGCAGCGTGACCTTGCGCCAGCCGCGGGCGTAGTGCGGGGGCCGGTGGCCGGCCGCGAGGAGGACGGCGGCGGGGCGGCGGCTGCCGAGCCGGGTCAGGGCGGTCGGCGTGATGCTGGCGTCATGGCCGACGGGCTGACGGGACGCGCACCCGGCCTGGTACGCCACCCGGACCGCCTCCTCGCCGCTGACGGCGCACGGCGGGCGCAGACCGGCGGTGCGCAGGGTCCGGACGATCCGCGCGATGTCGGTCTGGGCGCGTACCGTCCCGCGCTGCATCTTGTAAAGGATCGCGAGCTGGATCGCCTCGTGGCCCAACAGCGCGACGACCAGGAGAGCCACCGCCGCGGCGTCCCGCCGGCCGGGGCGGAGGACCAGCCGGCACAGGAACCAGGCGGCGGGCATCATCAGCAGGGCGTACGCGGGCAGC
Source organism: Streptomyces sp. NPDC059649 (assembly GCF_042734445.1). NCBI lineage: Bacteria > Bacillati > Actinomycetota > Actinomycetes > Kitasatosporales > Streptomycetaceae > Streptomyces > Streptomyces sp. NPDC059649. The sequence continues at coordinate 404,773 of NZ_JBHWDV010000003.1, read as the reverse complement.
AGGAACCGCGGGGCGGCGTAGTCGATCGCCAGCAGGTAGGGCGCGGCGAGGCAGAGGCCGAGCAGGGACGGAAGCACGACGGGTGCCGCGCCGTAACGGTGCAGCGAGCCGTGCGGGTCGTGGAGGCGGAGGGTCGGCCAGGTCTGCCCGTCCCGCTGCCCCGCGCCGCCGGTGACGAGGCGGTCGGCGCGGGCCTGGTCCAGGACGAGGCTGCCCAGCCGTACGGGGTCGAGCCAGAGGCCGTCACGCCCGCCGGGGTGCGGTCCGTGGCCGGGCGGCCACACCGGTCCGTAACGGTGCAGCCCACCGCCGGGTTCGCGGGCGCGCACCGCGGCCCGGACCGCGCCGGCCACGGCCAGCGGGAGCGCGCACCACCATGCCGCCGCCTCCGGGTGTTCCCAGGCCAGGTGGCAGGGGCGGCAGAGGGTCTTGCCCTGGAGCGCCCTGGCGTGGTCGGCGAAGGACGGGTGCCAGCCGAGGCCGCCCTGGATCTCCGCGGCCTCCCGCAGCCGGGCGGGGAAGCCGCCGTAGGAGAGGTACGCCTCGATGATCCACTCGGCGCATCCGAGGGCGAGGCCGGCCGGGAGGGCGAGCAGGACGGTGGACCGGCGCCAGGTCGGTACGACGAGCCCGGCCAGGAAGAGCGGAACGGCCAGCCATACCGCGTCGGTGGGGCGCATCAGCGCGGCCAGCGCCACCGCGGCGGCGAGGCCGACCGCGGCGCCCCGGCCGGCCTCGGGGGCCAGCTGTACGGGCGGCTGGCGCACCGCGAGGAGGAAGCAGCCGGTGGCGGCGAGCGCGGCGTAGCCGACCCACAGGTTGGGCATGGCCTGTGGACCGTAGAAGAGGGTGACCCACAGACCGGCGAACAGCGCGCCGCCGAGGGCGGGGACGGGTGGCGGCAGCAGACGCCGCCAGATGCAGAGGGTGAGCAGGAGCCCGGCGCCGGAGAGCAGCGCGAGGTAGCAGTGCAGCACGGGGGCCGAGCTGGTGAAGGCGACGACCGGGGCGAGGAGGAGGGTGACGCCGCGGGCGCGCGGGGCGCTGAAGTACGCGGCCGGGGTGTGCGGGTCGACCTGGCTGGCGTAGACCGTCTCGTCCCATCCCAGGCCGGGGGTGGCGACGGCGAAGAAGAGCTGCCCGGCGGTGAAGACGGCGGCCACGGTGATCAGCCACCGCAGATCACTGCTCGGTGCGGGACGCATCGGATGGGTCCGTGGGCCCAGCCCGGTCGTGCCGGGGAGGAGGCTGGCTTGCTGCATGGGCACCACCCTGCGGGGGTGGCGCACACCCGGCCACATGTGTGGTGCGGTTGGAGCACAGGGCACGGCGCGTCGCGGGCGGGGCACGGCCCGGGGCCCCGGTCCGTGACATGGCGAGGGGCGGTGTTTCACGTGAAACGAACGACGTGAAACACCGCCCCTCGGCCTGGCGGGAACCGGCCCCGGCCCTGCCGGTGGTGCCTACTTCACCTGCGGCTTGCGGACGTTGAGGTGCAGCTCCTTGAGCCGGGCCTCTTCCAGCTCGGTCGGCGCGCCCATCATCAGGTCCTGCGCGTTGCCGTTCAGCGGGAACGCGATGGTCTCCCGGATGTTCGGCTCGTCCGCGAGCAGCATGACGATGCGGTCGACGCCGGGGGCGATCCCGCCGTGCGGCGGGGCGCCGAAGCGGAAGGCGCGGAGCATGCCCGCGAACTTCTCCTCGACGGTCTCACGATCGTAGCCGGCGATCTCGAAGGCCTTGATCATGATGTCCGGCTCGTGGTTCCGGATCGCGCCGGAGGACAGCTCGACGCCGTTGCAGACGATGTCGTACTGCCAGCCCAGGATGTCCAGCGGGTCCTTCTCCTCCAGGTCCTTCATGCCGCCCTGGGGCATCGAGAAGGGGTTGTGGGAGAAGTCGATCTTGCCGGTCTCCTCGTCCCGCTCGTACATCGGGAAGTCGACGATCCAGCAGAAGCGGAAGACGTTCTCCTCGAAGTGGCCGGCGCGCTTGGCGGCCTCGACGCGGACCGCGCCCATGATCTTCGAGACCTCGTCGAACTCGCCCGCGCCGAAGAAGACCGCGTGGCCGGCCTCCAGACCGAGGCGCTCGGTGAGGACCTTGACGTTCTCCTCGGTGAGGAACTTGGCGATCGGGCCGGTCAGCGAGCCGTCCTCGCTGACGCGCACCCAGGCCAGGCCCTTGGCGCCCTGCTGGACGGCGTAGTCGCCGAGCTGGTCGAAGAACTTGCGGGGCTGGTCCTGGACGGCCGGCACCGGCAGCGCGCGGACGTGCTTGCCGGCGAACGCCTTGAACTCCGAGCCCTCGAAGACATCGGTGATGTCGACCAGTTCGAGCTGGGCGCGCAGGTCCGGCTTGTCGGAGCCGTACTTCAGCATCGCCTCACGGAACGGGATGCGCGGGAACGGCGAGGTGACGTGCCGGCCGTTGCCGAACTCCTCGAACAGCTCGGTCATCAGCTTCTCGACCGGCTGGAAGATGTCCTCCTGCTCGACGAAGGACATCTCGATGTCGAGCTGGTAGAACTCGCCCGGCGAACGGTCCGCGCGGGCGTCCTCGTCGCGGAAGCACGGGGCGATCTGGAAGTACCGGTCGAAGCCCGAGATCATCAGCAGCTGCTTGAACTGCTGCGGGGCCTGCGGCAGCGCGTAGAACTTGCCCGGGTGCAGGCGGGACGGCACGACGAAGTCGCGGGCGCCCTCCGGGGAGGTGGCGCTGAGGATCGGCGTGGCCATCTCGTTGAAGCCGAGGGTGGTCATCTTCTGGCGGATGGACGCGATGACCGCCGAGCGCAGCATGATGTTGCGGTGCATCCGCTCGCGGCGCAGGTCGAGGAAGCGGTACTCCAGGCGCTTCTCCTCGTTGACGCCGTCGTCGGTGTTGATCGTGAACGGGATCTGCTGGGCCGCGCCCAGGACCTCGACCTCGGTGACCTCGATCTCGATCTCGCCGGTGGGCAGCTCCGGGTTGACGTTCTCGGCGCCGCGCGAGACGACCTTGCCGTCGACGCGGACGACCGTCTCCTTCGTCAGCTTGTCCAGCGCTTCTGCGCCGGGGGTGCCGGGGCGGGCCACGAGCTGGACGAGACCGTAGTGGTCGCGCAGATCGATGAAGAGGATGCCGCCCAGGTCACGTCGATTGTGCAGCCAGCCGCTGAGGCGGACGTCGGTGTCGACGTCCGCGGCTCGGAGCTCGCCGCAGTTATGGGACCGGTACCGGTGCATCGCTCATCCAAGTCGTCGCGAGTGTCGAGGTGAGGAGTTGTCGCAAGGGGGGCGGGGTCGGGATCCGGTGCGGACGCCCGGCCGCTCTCCCCGTGGATCACCCGAAAGGCCACCCCAGGATTGACATAACCGCTCCAGGTTACCGCCCCGACCCCCGGCACTTCGTTGACATATACGCATCAGCGATTCCGGGAGAAGTTCCCGGCACGATTCCGGCGGGATCCCGGGGGTGGGGCGGAAGCGACGACTGGGACGAGGGTCACGTTCCGCTCACTGGTCGACCTTCGGCAAACACACCTAAAGTGAGGCAATGCGCACCAAGGACCTCCTGGCTGCCATCGCGACCGGCCTGTGGCGCTGGGACAACGCCACGGGACGGGTGAGCCTCGACGCCGAAGCGGCCCGGCTGCTCGGGTTGCCGGCCGAGCCGGTGGAGCTGACCGAGGCGGCGGTGCGTTCCCGTTTTCATCCCGTCGACTTCGCCGAGGTCAACGGGATCGTGCAGCTCGCGGTGGCCGAGGAGACGCTGGCCGAGGCGCGGCTGCGGGTCGTCGACGAGCACGGGCAGGTGCTGCGGCTGGTCCGTTCCCGGTCCCGGCCGTGCATGGCCGACGGTGATTTCGAGCTGGTCGGCACCCTCCAGGAAGTGCCTGAGCCGCTGCCCGGCACCTCCGCCGCACACACCCCGATCACCGGCGACTGGCGCCGCTCGCGCGAGGCGTTCCTGCTGGACGCGGGGCGGGCGCTGGCCGAGGCCCGGTCCACCGCCGAGGTGCTGCGGGTGGCGGCCGGGCTGTCGATGCCCGGTTTCATGCCGGACGGGCTCGCGGTCTTCGGGATCGAGGGCGACCGGGTGTCGGTCATCGGCCACCACGGGCACCGGCCCGGCGACGAGCAGCCCTTCCTCGACATGCCGCTGGAGACGGAGTATCCGGCCGCGGAGGTGATCCGCACCGGCCGGGCCATCTATCTGCCCACGCCCGAGGAGTACCGCAGCCGCTACCCGGCCACCTGGCCGCTGGCCGCCCGCTTCGGCCGGACGTCCTGGGCGTTCCTGCCGCTGGTCAACGCGGGCCGGACGATCGGTGCCTGGATGGCGGGGTTCGCCGAGCCGGTCGCCTTCACGCCGGACGAGCGCTCGGTGCTGACCACCGTCGCCCGGATGCTGGCGCAGGCGCTGGCCAGGGCCGGCATTCAGGAGGAACAGCAGGAGCTGGCGCTGGGTCTGCAGCGCAGCATGCGGCCGACGGTGCAGCCGGACATCCCGGGGATGACGGTCGCGGCGCGCTACGTCCCGACCGGCGGCGGGCTGGAGGTGGGCGGCGACTGGTACGACATGATCCCGCTGCCGTCGGGCCGGATCGCGCTGGTCATCGGGGACGTCCAGGGCCATGACGTACGGGCCGCGGGCCTGATGGGGCAGTTGCGGATAGCGCTGCGGGCCTATGCGTCCGAGGGGCACCATCCGGACGGGGTGCTCTCGCGGGGGTCCCGGTTCCTGGCCGGGATCAACGCGACGGAGTTCCGCGGCCACGGCGAGGACCAGCGGTTCGCCACCTGTCTGTATATCGAGGTGGACCCGTCGACCGGGCTGCTGGACATCGCGCGGGCCGGTCATCCCGACCCGGCGATCCGGCTGTGCGACGGAACGATGCTCATCCGTCCGACCGCCGGCGGGCTGCCGCTGGGCATCGTCCCGGACACCGACTACCCCACCACCCGGCTCGTCCTGGAGCCCGGCGAGACGATGATGGTCTGCACCGACGGGCTGATCGAGACCGGCGGGCACGACCTGGAGACCGGATGGTCGCGGCTGCGCGGCATCATCGAGTCGCACGAGGTCGGCGCGGACGACGGGGACCTGGAGCGGCTCGCCGACGCCCTGGTCCAGGCCGTGCACGGACCGCCCTCGCACCACACCACCGGGCCGCTGGTGGACCGCCGCGAGGACGACATCGCCTTGCTGCTGCTGTGCCGTGAGGGTGGCAGCTGCGGCGTCGGCACCGGAGGACTGCTGGCCCAGCAGCCCCTGCGGCGCACCGCGCTCTCCGTGGCCCAGACCGAACCGCACCGGATAGCCGAGGCGCGCCGGCAGGTCCGCGAGGTGCTGCACGACTGGGCCGACCCGGACCAGGTCGACTCAGCGGTGCTGATGGTCTCCGAAATGGTCACCAACGTCCTGCTGCACACCGACGGGGACGCACTGCTGGTCGCCGAGATCTCCGGGGAGCGGGGCGCCCGCCGGATCCGGGTCGACGTCTCCGACAGCAGTGACGAGCTGCCGCACCGCCGCAGCCCCGGCGAACTGGCCTCCTCGGGGCGGGGGTTGGTGCTGTTGGAGCTGCTGGCCGGGTCCTGGGGCGTGGACCCGCGCGGGGACGGCAAGTCGACGTGGTTCGAGCTCTACGAGGACGCCGGGGAGGCGCTGGGCCCCGTATCGCCGGAGCTGGAGCCCGAGCCGGAGTCCGAATCCGCCGCGTAGTGCTTGCGCAGTTCGTGCAGGACGCCGGAGACCGCGGCGGTCAGCGGGACGGACAGCAGCATGCCGAGGATGCCGGCCACGCTGGCGCCGGCCGTGATCGCCAGCATCACCGTCGCCGGGTGCATCTGGACCGTACGGCTCTGGATCATCGGCTGCAGGACATGGCCCTCCAGCACCTGGACGGCGAGGACGACGCCGAGCGTCCACAGCGCGATCACGAAGCCCCGGTCGGCGAACGCGACCAGGATCGCCACCGCGCCCGAGATGAACGCACCGAGGTAGGGGATGTACGCGCCGACGAAGACCAGCGCGCCCAGGCCCGGGGCACCGGGCACCTGGAGGATCAGCAGGCCGATGGTGATGCAGAGGGCGTCGATCAGTGCGATGAAGGTGGTGCCGCGCATGAAGCCCTGTATGGCCTGGAAGCCGCGGCGGGCCATCCGCTCGAGCTGGGGCCCCGAGTTGCCGGGCGCCCAGTCGTGCAGCGCGCGGACGGCCTTGTCCGCGTCGCGCAGGAAGAAGAACGTCAGCAGCAGGGCGAGGACCGCGGCGGCGATGAACTGGCCGACGACGCTGACCCCGGCCAGCAGCCCGGAGGCCGCCTCACCGCCGAACCTGGTGACCAGGCTCTTGGCGTTGGAGGCCAGATCGTCGAGGGAGGCACCGGCCATGCCGAAGTTCTTGGAGAGGCCCCGGCCGGCGTCCTTGAGCGAGGCGAGGATCTGGTCCCCGGTGTCCACCAGCGCACTGACGACGACGTACCCGGCGCCGCCGACCACCACCAGCAGGACGGCGCAGGTCAGCCCGGCCGCCAGCGAGCGGTTCAGCCGCATCGCCACCAGCCGCCGGTAGAGCGGCCCGAGCAGCGCACTGCCGAGCAGCGCCAGCAGGACGGGCGTGACCGCCGCGCTCAGGAAGATGCAGAGCCACACCCCGACGGCCAGCACGGCGGCGACCAGCAGCGCCACCACGCACCAGGCCGCGGCACGGCGGGCCTCGACCGGCAGCAACGGCTTTTCGGTCAGCGGCCGTTCGGGGCCGGGGCCACTCCGGTCATGGTCCGAGTCGTTTCGCACCCGGACAGTCCACCATGGCGCCCTGTCCGGAAACGGGCCGTGGAACGCGGCGAGTGCGGTGTTTCACGTGAAACACCTTGTTTCACGTGAAACACCGCCCTCGTCAGGAAGTCCGACGGTGGCTCAGTGCTCGCCGGCGGGGATCGTGCCGAGCCGGCCGGCCTGGAAGTCCTCGAAGGCCTGGGCCAGTTCGGCGTGGGTGTTCATCACGAACGGGCCGTAGTGCATCATCGGCTCGCGGATCGGCAGGCCGCCCAGCAGCACCACCTCGAAGTTCGGGCTGCGCGACTCCTGGGTCTCGTCCGCCCGGATCGTGAGCGAGTCGCCGTCGCCGAACACCACCGCCTGCCCCATGCGGAACGGGCGGCCCTCGGCGCCGGCGGTGCCGCGTCCGGCCAGGGCGTAGGCGAGGGCGTTGAAGTCCTTGCGCCAGGGGAGGGTCAGCTCGGCGCCGGGGTTCACCGTCACATGCATCATCGTGATCGGGGTGTGCGTGACGCCCGGTCCGTGATGGCCGTCGACGTCCCCGGCGATCAGGCGCAGCAGCGCCCCGCCGTCGGCGGAGGTCAGCAGCTTGACCTGACCGCCACCGATGTCCTGGTAGCGGGGGGCCATCATCTTGTCGCTCTTCGGCAGGTTGACCCACAGCTGGAGGCCGTGGAAGAGACCGCCCGACATCACGAGCGACTCCGGCGGCGCCTCGATGTGCAGCAGGCCGGAGCCCGCCGTCATCCACTGCGTGTCGCCGCCGTTGATGACGCCGCCACCGCCGTGCGAGTCACGGTGCACGAACGTGCCGTCGATCAGGTACGTCACGGTCTCGAAGCCGCGGTGCGGGTGCCAGGGCGTGCCCTTGGGCTCTCCGGGCGCGTACTCCACCTCGCCCATCTGGTCCATCATGATGAACGGGTCGAGGTACTTGTAGTCGATGCCGGCGAAGGCCCGGCGCACCGGGAAGCCCTCGCCCTCGAATCCGCTCGGCGCGGTGGCGACGCCCAGCACGGGACGGGCCTGCGCCGCGGCGGGTGCCGCGATACGGGGCAGGGTCAGCGGGTTCTCTACGGTCACAGCGGGCATGACGGCCTCCTCGGTCGCTCACCAAACTTAGTTGAATGCTGAACAACCTGCAAGGCGTGCGGTATTCCCACCCGCATTTCCGCAGGTCACAGAGATAGCGGACGGCCGGCCGAGCGAGGCCGGCCGGCCGTTCAGGAACGCGGGGCGGTCGCCGCGGGCGGTCAGCCGTACATCCGCCGCATCGCGAAGTCGACCATCTGCTCCACGGCCTTGGCGTCGAAGACCATCCGGTGGTCGCCCTCCATGTCGAGGACGAAGCCGTAGCCGGTCGGCAGCAGGTCCAGCACCTCGGCGCCGGTGATCACGAAGTACTTGGACTCCTTGCCCGCGTACCGCCGCAGCTCCTTGAGCGAGGTGAACATCGGGATCACCGGCTGCTGGGTGTTGTGCAGCGCCAGGAAGCCGGGGTTGTCACCGCGCGGGCAGTACACCTTGGACGTCGAGAAGATGCCCTGGAAGTCCTCGGCCGACATCGAGCCGGTGGTGAAGGCGCGCACCGCGTCGGCGAGCGAGGGCGGGGACGGCTCGGGGTAGAGCGGCTGTTCGCCGTAGCCCCCGGGGGCCGGCTGCTGCGGCGGTGGCGGAGGCGCGCCGTACTGCTGCCCGGCACCCGTGTTCTGGTCGTAGCCGTACATGAGCCACAGCGTACTGAGTCGGCGCACCGCCGGGGGACGCTCGTCACAGATGGGCGGAAGGGGTTGATTCTTATTACCGGCGGGTAGCATCATGCTAGCTACTAGCCGGTATTGCGTCTGAGGTCCCAGCCTTGGGGTCCTCTCCCGAACCCTTACGGAGCCGTACCCATGGGCCACTACAAGTCGAATCTCCGCGACATCGAGTTCAACCTCTTCGAGGTGCTGGGCCGTGACCGCGTGTACGGCACCGGACCCTTCGCGGAGATGGATGTCGACACCGCCAAGAGCGTGCTGTCCGAGATCGCCCGGCTGTCCGAGAACGAGCTCGCCGAGTCGTTCGCCGACACCGACCGCAACCCCCCGGTCTTCGACCCGGACACCAACACCGCGCCGATCCCCGACTCGTTCAAGAAGAGCTACCAGGCGTTCATGGACGCCGAGTGGTGGCGGCTGGGCATCCCGGAGGAGATCGGCGGCACCACCGCGCCGCGCTCCCTGCTGTGGGCCTTCGCCGAGAGCATCCTGGGCGCCAACCCGGCCGTCTGGATGTACGCCTCCGGCCCCGCCTTCGCCGGCGTCCTGCACGAGGAGGGCACCGAGGAGCAGCACCGCATAGCCCAGCTGATGGTCGAGAAGCAGTGGGGCTCCACGATGGTGCTGACCGAGCCGGACGCCGGTTCGGACGTCGGTGCCGGCCGCACCAAGGCCACCCAGCAGGAGGACGGCTCCTGGCACATCGAGGGCGTCAAGCGCTTCATCACGTCCGGTGAGCACGACATGTCCGAGAACATCGTGCACTTCGTCCTCGCCCGCCCCGAGGGCCACGGCCCGGGCACCAAGGGCCTGTCGCTGTTCATCGTGCCCAAGTACGACTTCGACTGGGAGACCGGCGAGCTGGGCGAGCGCAACGGCGTCTACGCCACGAACGTCGAGCACAAGATGGGCCTCAAGGCCTCCAACACCTGCGAGATGACGTTCGGCGCCAACCACCCGGCCAAGGGCTGGCTGCTCGGCGAGAAGCACGACGGCATCCGCCAGATGTTCAAGATCATCGAGTTCGCCCGGATGATGGTCGGCACGAAGGCCATCGCCACCCTCTCCACCGGCTACCTCAACGCCCTGGAGTACGCCAAGGAGCGCGTGCAGGGCCCGGACCTGGCGGCCTTCACCGACAAGGCCGCGCCGCGCGTCACCATCACCCACCACCCCGACGTGCGCCGCTCGCTGATGACGCAGAAGGCGTACGCCGAGGGCATGCGCGCCCTGGTGCTCTACACCGCCACGGTCCAGGACGAGATCATCGCCAAGGAGGCCGCGGGCGAGGACGCGAGCGCCGCGAACCGCCTCAACGACCTGCTGCTGCCGATCGTCAAGGGCTACGGCTCGGAGCGGTCCTACGAGCAGCTGGCGCAGTCGCTGCAGACCTTCGGTGGCTCCGGGTACCTCCAGGAGTACCCGATCGAGCAGTACATCCGCGACGCCAAGATCGACACCCTCTACGAGGGCACCACCGCGATCCAGGGCCAGGACTTCTTCTTCCGGAAGATCGTCCGGGACCAGGGCCAGGCGCTGACCGTGCTGTCCGAGGAGATCAAGAAGTTCCTCGCCGACAACACCGGCGGCGAGGAGCTGGCGCGGGCCCGCGGCGAGCTGGCCAAGGCCGCCGCCGACCTGGAGGCGATCGTCGGCGCCATGCTGACCGACCTCGCCGCGACCGAGCAGGACGTCAAGTCCATCTACAAGGTCGGCCTCAACACCACCCGTCTGCTGATGGCCTCCGGCGACGTCGTCGTCGGTTACCTCCTGCTCAAGGGCGCGGCGGTGGCCGCGGAGAAGCTGGCCGGCGCCTCGGCGAAGGACAAGCCTTTCTACACCGGCAAGATCGCCGCGGCGAAGTTCTTCGCGCACAACGTCCTGCCGGGCGTCTCCGTCCAGCGCTCCCTCGCCGAGTCCGTCGACCAGTCGCTGATGGAGCTCGACGAGGCCGCGTTCTAAAGAGCGCCTCGGGAGCGGCCGGGCCGCGTTCCGGGCAGGGTCCGCTGCCCGCGCGCGGCCTTCCTGAGAGCCTCTTCTCAGAGTTCTCAGAGGTCTCTCATGGAGGCCGTCCACACTGACGTTGCCCGCCTTCCTTCCCCCGGGGAGGCGGGCTCCGTCATGTCCCGGCCCGCACCACCCCGTTCGCCAGACCGGAATCGTTCGTTCCAGTGGGGTTCTCGTTCTGGAATGCAGAAATCGTGGCCGGAAGGGAGCGGAGTCACTCCGCACGCGCACGGGGAATGCGGGGCCCGGCTCCTTATGCTGAATCCATGACCAACTCCGCCCGCTTCGATCGCGGCCACACCGACGACCTGATGTCCTTCCTCGCCGCCAGTCCGTCGCCGTACCACGCGGTCGCCAACGCGGCGGAGCGGCTGGAAAAGTCCGGTTTCCGGCAGGTCGCGGAGACCGACGCCTGGGACGGCGAGAGCGGCGGACGGTACGTGCTGCGCGGCGGCGCGATCATCGCCTGGTACGTCCCCGAGGGTGCGAGCCCGTCGACTCCGTACCGAATTGTCGGGGCTCACACCGACTCTCCCAATCTGCGGGTCAAACCGATTCCGGACACCGGCGCCCGCGGCTGGCGGCAGGTCGCCGTGGAGATCTACGGCGGCACCCTCCTCAACACCTGGCTCGACCGCGACCTCGGGCTGAGCGGACGGGTGACCCTGGCGGAGGGCACCCACCGGCTCGTGCACGTCGACCGGGCGCTGCTGCGGGTGCCACAGCTCGCCGTGCACCTCGACCGCTCGGTCAACGCCGAGGGCCTCAAGCTCGACAAGCAGCGGCACATGACGCCCATCTGGGGCCTGGGCGAGGTGGCCGAGGGCGATCTGATCGCCTTCGTCGCCGAGGAGATCGGCGTCCCGGCCGAGGACATCAAGGGCTGGGACCTGATGGTGCACAGCATCGAGCCGCCGGCCTATCTGGGCCGCGACCGCGAACTGGTCGCCGGGCCGCGGATGGACAACCTGCTGTCCGTGCACGCCGGTACCGCCGCGCTCACCGCGGCCGCCGCCCGGGGCTCCGCGCTGAACAGCATCCCGGTGCTGGCCGCCTTCGACCACGAGGAGAACGGCAGCCAGTCCGACACCGGCGCCGACGGTCCGCTGCTCGGCACGGTCCTGGAACGCTCGGTGTTCGCCCGCGGCGGTGCGTACGAGGACCGGGCACGGGCCTTCGCCGGCACCATCTGCCTGTCCTCCGACACCGGGCACGCCGTCCACCCCAACTACAGCGAGCGGCACGAGCCGGGGCACCAGCCGATGCCCAACGGCGGCCCGATCCTGAAGGTGAACGTCAACCAGCGCTACGCCACGGACGGCAGCGGGCGGGCCGTCTTCGCGGCGGCCTGCGAGCGCGCCGGCGTGCCGTGGCAGAGCTTCGTCTCCAACAACTCGATGCCGTGCGGCACCACCATCGGGCCGATCACCGCGGCCCGGCACGGCATCGCGACCGTCGACATCGGCGTGGCCATCCTGTCCATGCACTCGGCGCGCGAACTGTGCGGCGCCGAGGACCCCTACCTGCTCGCGAACGCCCTGACGGCCTTCTTGGAGGGCTGAGTTGGACTTCTCGCTGCTCGGCCCGATCGCCGTGACGGCCGGCTCCCATGAGCTGCCGCTCGGCCCCGCGAAACGGCGCAGTGTGCTGGCGCTGCTGTTGCTGCAGCCCAACACCACCGTTCCGCTGGAGCAGTTGATCGACTCCCTGTGGGAGGACGAGCCGCCCGAGCACGCGCGCACGGTCGTCCAGGGGCACGTCTCCCGGCTGCGCGCCACGCTCGCCGAGGGCGGCGCCGACGCGTACGGCATCGAGCTGGCCACGCACGGCTCCGCGTATCTGCTGCGGCTGCCGGAGGAGCTGATCGACGCCCACCGGTTCAGCGAGCTGGTGACCCTGGCCCGTCCCGAGGCCGCACCGGCCGACGCGGTGGCGCTGCTGCGCGAGGCGCTGGGCCTGTGGCGCGGGCCCGCGCTGACCGGCACGGTCACCAGCCCGCCGTTCGCGGCCGCCGCGCATGCGCTGGAGGAACGCCGGCTGGCGGCCGTGGAGGCACTGGCCCGGGCGCACGGCGCGCTCGGCGAGCACGACCAGGCGGTGGCGATCCTCTACTCCGCGGCCGCCGGCCACCCGTTGCGGGAAGGGTTGATCGCCGGGCTGATGCGGGCGCTGTTCCGTACGGGGCGGCAGTCCGACGCGCTGGAGTGGTTCCACCGCACCCGTCGGCTGCTCAACGAGGAACTGGGCGTCGACCCCGGCGAGCGGCTGCGCAGCGCGTACGAGGAGATCCTGCGCGCCGAGGCGGCGGGCGGCGGACACCGGGGCACGGCGAAGCCGGCGGCGCACGGGGGCCGGGACGCGGCGCCTTCCGCGGGCGGGGGCCGGGTGCCCGTGCAGGGGAGCACGGCGGGTTCGGAGTCCGACGGCCCGGGACCCGAGGGTGTGCTCTCCGCCGCTCCGGGCTTCGGGCCCGGAGCGGGCGGTAAGGGAGCCGGTGCCCAGCGGGCCGGTGCCGCGCCGCGGCTGCTGCCCCGGCCGCCCGCGCGGTTCCTCGGCCGCGAGCACCAACTGGCGGCGCTGACCTACGCGTTGACGGACCGTACGACCGGCGAGAGTCCGCTCGCGGTGGTCGCCGGTCCGGTCGGCGTGGGCAAGACGGCCTGCGCCGTGCAGTGGGCGCATCTGCACGCCGACGCCTTCCCCGACGGCCAGCTCTTCGCCGATCTCCGCGGTTTCGGCGAGGGCGACGAGGCGGCGCCGGCCGAGATCCTGCGCGACTTCCTGCTCGCGCTCGGCACGCCCCAGGAGCGGGTGCCCGGCTCGGCGCAGGCCGCCTCCGCGCTGTTCCGTTCGCTGGTCGCCGAGCGCCGGCTGCTGGTCGTCCTCGACAACGCCCGCAGTTCGGCACAGGTACGGCCGCTGCTGCCCGGGGGGCCGCACTGCGCCACGGTCGTCACCAGCCGCAGCCGGCTCGACGGCCTGGTCGCCACCGACTGCGCCCGGCCGGTGGGCCTCCAGGCGCTCGGGCACGAGGAGGGCGCCGCGCTGCTCGGCGCCATGCTCGGGCCGGAGCGGGTGGCCGAGGACCCGGCCGCGGCGCGCGAACTGGTCGACCTGTGCGACGGGCTGCCGCTGGCGCTGCGGGCCGCGGCCGCCCAGCTGACCGCCCGGCCGCGCTGGCGGCTGGCCCGGCTCGCGGCCGCACTGCGCGACGAACAGCGGCGGCTGGCGCTGCTGTCGGCGGAGGACACCGGGATCGCGGCGGCGCTGCGGATGTCGGTCGCCCGGCTGTCCGCGGACGACGCCCGGCTGCTGTCGGCGCTGGCGACCAGCGCGGACGGGCACCTCAACGCGGCGGTGGCGGCGGCGCTGGCCGGCTACGACCCGGAGCGCACCCAGGACGGCCTGGACCGGCTCGCCGAAATGCATCTGGTGGACGAGGAGGCCACCGATGTCTACACGATCAGCACGCTGACCCAGCTGTTCGCCCGGGACGAGCGCGGCGAGGGCGGCGGAAGCGGCACGGGCGGGGCGAGCGGCGCGCGGGACAGGTAGGGGTTGGGGCGGGCGTCAAGGACGCCGGCGGGTGCGGACGTGTGGCGCCGAGGGCGTCGACGGGTACGGACGTGAGGCGCGCCGAGGGCGGCGACGGTACGTACGTTAGGCGCGCGTTAGTGGCACGGCAGCGGTGGGCGGCAACCTGAGGGCATCGACCGACCGACTCGGGGGAGACCCAATGCCGCAGCGTCAGGACCGCACCAGCAGCCCTCGCACCGCCCGTACCGCCCGCCGTGGCGCGCTGCGGATCGCGGCCGCCGGTCTGACCGCGGTGGCCGCCCTCAGCCTCACCGCATGCGGCGGGCAGGACAACCCGCTCCAGACCAGCGCGGCCAAGCCGTTCCACCCTGCGGCGCAGGGCGCCGAGGACTCGGCGGCCCGGGCGAACCGGAAGCTGCCGGCGAAGGAGTCCGGCGAGGCGCAGAGTGGTGCCCGGCCCGACGGCGGCGCGGCGGAACAGGCCTCCGCACGGCGCGAGGTACCCGGCACGACCGACGGCACCGACGCCCGTCCTGCCGGCAGGACCGGCGGGCAGGGCCCGCGCACCTCGGGCGTACGGCACCCCGCCTGTGACGCCGCGGCGGTCCGGGTCGTCGCGAAGCCGCTGCAGCGGCCGGTCAACCACCTGCTGCTGGTGGCCACCAACACCTCCGGTGCCACCTGCGATCTCTACTTCGCCCCCAAGCTGCGCTTCGACGACGCGCAGTCGCCGCTCGCCGACCTGCCGGAGAGCAGGCCGCAGGCGGTGGTCACGCTCGCGCCCGGGGAGTCGGGCTACGCCGGTGTGCTGACCTCCGCGGCCGACGGCTCCGGCCGCAACGGCGGCAAGCGGACCGCGCTGTCCATCAGCCTGCCGGGCCGTGACGGCAAGGGCAGCGTCGGCGGCCCGGCGAAGGTGGCACTGCCGGGCGGCGCGGTGTACGTCGACGACAGCGCGTGGGTGACGTACTGGCAGTCGGACGCGGGCGACGCCACCGCCTGGTGAGGCACCGCGCGACCGCCTGTGAGGTACCGCGCCACCGCCGACTCCCCTTGAACCAGGGCGCCCGCATCCCCCAGCGGGCGCCCTTCTGCTGTCCCGTCATGTCTCATGCAGGGGCTCGTCATATCCCATGCAGCCGGCATCTCCGCAGGTCATCACCGTGCGCGCGGCAGCTATGTCTCAGGGGACGGCAACCTCCGGGCCGGCGCCCCTTCCTCGTCCCACGATGTTCTCCAGCGCCGCGGCGGGACCACCCGGCGGCTCACGACCGGTCACCGGCCATCCGGCCGACCGGCCGTCTACGGAGGGGAATCGGTATGGAGGCGTACGCGCACAGCGGCCGCAGGACCGTGCTGCGGAAGGCGTTGCCCGCGGTGGTCGCCGCGGGAATCGGCGTCGCCGGATTCGCCGGGCCGGCCCACGGCAGCGAGCCCGGCCCTGCGGCCGCGACCGGCGTACGGCAGGCGGCGGGCACGGACGTACGGCAGACCCCGGCCGCCAACGGCCGGCAGGCGGCGGCCGCCGCGGACTTTCCCACCTGGGGGACGCGATGGGTGGTGCACGCCGGCCCGGACCTCAACTCCCCCGCCGTCGGCATGCTCAACAAGTCCGCCGCGGGCCGGGACCGGATCACCGCCGACTACCAGGTCGACACCGGACACCAGGTGTGCGAGGGCAGCGCCTGCTCGACGTACATGGCCCACCTCACCGGCCCGGTCACCGGCTTCCTCACGGTGGTCGCGGTGGACATACCGCAGGACCGGCTGCCGGGCATACCGGTCCAGGGCGGTGGCGGCCACCCCCAGCCCGGCGGCTCCCGCCAGGAGATGCTGAACCGGGCCGCCACCTGGCTCACCGCCGACAATGGCGCCCAGGTCCCCTACAGCCAGACCAAGGTCTGGAAGGACGGCTACCGCCAGGACTGCTCGGGCTATGCGTCCATGGCGCTCGGGCTGCCGACGCCGGGCACCAACACCGTGGACCTCGCCACCAACCGCGGTATCACCCGGCCGATTTCATTGGGCGAGCTCAAGCCCGGCGACCTGCTCATCGATGCGTCCGGGGACAACAACAACCGGCACGTGGTGATCTTCGAGAAGTGGAACAACGACGCGCACTCCTCGTACACGGCCTACGAGCAGCGCGGCGGCCATGGCACCGACCACCGGACGCTGACCTACGGCCTGCCGGGCGGGGACGCCGAGTTCACGCCGTACCGCCCGGTGATGTTCGACGACTGATGCGCCGTAGGGTCTCGCCTCGCTGTTTCACGTGAAACGGCGACGCCCACCGAGGTCCTGATGCGAGGCCCGTTTCACGTGAAACGACGAGGCCGATCCGAGGCCCGTTTCACGTGAAACGTCACCAGCCGGTCCGGGTCCGATCCGGATCGTGTAACGAGGGGCACTTCCGTCACAGGGGAGCGGAAGTGCCCCTCGCGCGCGCATGTCCGCTGTGCTGGAATGCGGGATGTGCCTGGCAATCAGAACCATGCCGCTCATCCCCGACGTAAGCCACTGGCCCCACTTCCCGACGAACTCTCCGGACCCGCCCGCGACTTCGTCACCGCCCTGCGCCGCATGCACGGCGAACTCGGCTACAGCCTCAAGGAGTTGGAGAGCCGGTTACCGGCGAGCCGCTCGTCCCTCTCGCGCTATCTGCGGGGCCAGAGCCTGCCCGATGAACGGCTGCTGGTGCAGTGGTGCAAGCTCTCCTTCACCGGCGAGGACCGGCTGCCGGCGCTCGTCGATCTGCTGCACCGGGCCCAGGAGGCAGCGGACTCGGGCCCCGAGGCCGCACGCGAAGGGGACAGGACGAACGGGACCGACGAGCCGGCGGGCCAGGGACCGGAGCAGGAGGCGCCCGGACGGCGTCGGCTGCCGCTGGTGCTCGCCGCGCTCGGGACGGCCGCGGTGCTGGCCGGGGCCGCGTTGGCCATTCCGGCGCTGACCGGGCCGGAGCGGACGTCGGAGGCTCCCTCGCCCGGCACCGGGGGCACGGGCGGAGTGCAGGGCTCGGAGACCTCGGCGAAGGGCACCGGGTCCGCCCACATCACCGTCCACAACGTCGAACGGGCCTGCCAGCACCCGCGTACCGAGTACTGTGCGCTCGGCCTGGCCCGTGACCCGTACCAGGTCTACCGGCGCTCCAACGTCGTGGGGCACGTCTGGCACGGCGACGTGCTGCATGCACTGTGCCGGATCGCCAACGGTGTGACGGTCACCGACGAGGCGGGCGGGCACAGCAGCATCTGGTTCCGGGTCGATCACGACGGCAGACGGATGTGGATGCCGGGCATTCGCATCCGCCCGGAACAGCTCGAAAACACCACATTGCCGACCTGTCCGGAGAGATCCTGACCCACTCCTTCGGCCCACACTCCGTCAGGCCTCACTGACCTGCGGGTATGCCGCTCCGGGCCGGGGCCGCCGCGAACCCGCCCTGGAAGATCGAACCGCGATCGATATCGTGGCCGTGCCATGACAGTCACACCTCGCTGACCATAGCGACCCACTGGGGGACTCACCCATGACCGCACCCCGCTCCCGCCGTCGCTCCGCCGCGTACGCCGCGCTGGCCCTCGGGCTGGCCGGTTCGCTCGCGCTGACCGGCTGCAACAGCCACTCCTCCAAGAAGTCGAAGAAGACCTCCTCCTCGTCCTCCAAGAGCAAGAAGCACAAGATCATCGGAGGCGGTGCGGCCGCGGCGGGCGCGGGGGCCGGGGCGGCGTCGCGCCGGGTGTCCCCCTGCTGGCCCAGCACGTACCGGGTCACGTTCTCCCAGCAGACCGGCCCGGACAGCCATGTGACGGTGAAGTTCAAGAACACCACCAGCAAGACCTGCCGGCTCTACAACGGCCCGCAGCTGCGCTTCAACAATGCCAAGGCGCCGCTGCCGCTGCTGGCGGGCGACCCCGGTGTCCTGGGCGGCCCGACCATCGACGTGCCCGCCAAGGGCTACGCGTACGCGGTCATCCCGACCAACTCCCCGGCCAGCAAGGGCACCGAGCAGAAGTCGGTGACCATCGACTTCATGGGCTCCTCGGCGAGTTCCACCACCCGCGGGCCGGTCACCCTGAACTTCGCCGAGAAGCGGCTGCACATCTCCGTCGGCAAGAGCAAGGTCACCAACTGGTCGCACAGCATCCACGGGGCCGAGCTGACGGCCGGCGTCGGGAAGTAACGCGGCACCACCACCGGTGTGGCCCGGGCCCGTCATCGGGCCCGGGCGCCGGTGTCTACTCCGCGTCCAGCCCCGCCAGCACCAGCCCGAGCCGGGCCACGCCGTCCTCGGTGACGGTCACCGGAACGCCCCAGTCCTGCTGGTGGACATGGCAGGCGGGGTACTCGACGTCCGGGGCGTCGTCGCAGGACGCGGCCATCGCCGAGACGTGCAACACGCCCTCGGTCACCCCGTCCGCGAGCACCAACTCCCGGCTGAGGTCGGTGCCGGCGCCCGCGCCGTCGGCGAGCAGCTCCGGCGGGGTCGCGCTGACCAGCAGCCGGGTCGACGGGCCGTACCGGGTGTCGAGCTTCTGGCCCGCCGGGGCCTGGAAGACCACCTCGAGCCGGAGCGCGCCCGGCGCCACCTCGGTCGCCGCGCGCTGGGTGCGGTGCGCCACCGCTTCCACCCGGACCGCCTCCTCGGGCAGCCGCAGCCGGGTCAGCCGGTGCCGCGCGGACTCGACGACCACGATCTCGTCGTCGACGAGCACCGCGTCGGACGGCTCCCGCAGGTCCGTCGCCAGCGTCGTCACCTCGCCGCTCGCCGGGTCGTAGCGGCGCAGCGCGTGGTTGTAGGTGTCCGCGATCGCCACCGAACCGTCGGGCAGCGCGGTCACGCCCAGCGGGTGCTGGAGCAGCGCCTGGCCGGCGGCGCCGTCGCGGTGTCCGAAGTCGAAGAGACCGGTGCCGACGGCCGTACGGATGACGTACCCGCCGGCGTCCTCCGCGGGCTCGGCCCAACGGAGCGCGCTGGTCTCCGAGTCCGCGATCCACAGCCGGTCGCCGGCCGCCGCGAGGCCGGACGGCTGGGCGAACCAGGCCTCGGCGGCCGGGCCGTCCACCAGGCCCTCGTTCGTCGTGCCGGCGGCCACCTCGACCGTGCCGGCCGCCGGGTCGTACGTCCACAGCTGGTGCACACCGGCCATCGCGATCCACAGCCGGTCCTGCCACCAGGCCACGTCCCACGGGGAGGAGAGCGCCACCTCAAGCGCCGGTCCGGACGTCGGAGAGCCCTGCCACCACTGCTTGCCGGTGCCGGCCACCGTCTCCAGCGTGCCGCTGGCGGGATCGAAGACGCGCAGGGCGTGGTTGACGGTGTCCGCGACGGCTACCTTGCCGTCCGGCAGGAGGGCCAGGCCCTGCGGTTCGTTGAAGGTGTCCGGGGTCAGCCCGCGCTCACCGCTGCCGATCCGGCGCAGCACCTGCTCGCCGTCCGCGGCCAGCTCGACGAGCTGGTGACGGGTGGTGTCGGAGACCAGGAAGCTGCCGCCGGGCAGCCGGACCGCCTTGCCGGGGAAGCGCAGATCGGTGGCGACCGGCTCCGGCGGGACGTAGGGGCCGTCACCGCGCCGCAGGGTGCCCTTCGCCTCGTGCTCCGCCGCCAGCTCCTCGACGAGCGTGGCGATGGCGTGCGCATGGCCCTCGCCGGCGTGCTGCGCGACGACGTACCCCTCGGGGTCGATCACCACCAGCGTCGGCCAGGCCCGGACCGCGTACTGCTTCCACGTGGTGAGCTCGGGGTCGTCGAGGACCGGGTGCTCGACGCCGTACCGCTCGACGGCGTCCACCACGGCCTGGTGCTCGGCCTCGTGCACGAACTTCGGGGAGTGCACACCGATGATCACGACCGTGTCGCGGTGCTTCTCCTCCAGCTCCCGCAGTTCGTCCAGGACGTGCAGGCAGTTCACACAGCAGAACGTCCAGAAATCCAGGACGACGATGCGTCCTCGCAGGTCGGAGAGGGTCAGGTCCTTGTTACCGGTGTTCAGCCAGCCGCCCTTGCCGATCAGCTCGGGGGCCCGGACGCGCGCACGTGAAGCCATGTGGACATTCAACGTCACTCCGGTGCGTGCGCATTCCGCAGGGGCGGCGGGGAACAGGTCAGCCATGCAACCCTCCTCCGCGGCGCCGTCGCCGCGTTCCGGCACCTTCCTCGTCCGCGACCGGATCTTCGGCATCGGCGACGACTACTGGATCGACGACGAGCACGGCCACCACGCGTTCCTCGTGGACGGCAAGGCGCTCCGGCTGCGGGAGACCTTCGAGCTGAAGGACCCCGAAGGACGGGTGCTGATCACCATCCGGAAGAAGATGCTGGCCCTGCGCGACACGATGACGATCGAGCGGGACGATGAGCCGCTGGCCACCATCCGCCGCAAGCGGCTCTCGCTGCTGCGCAACCACTACCGCGTGGAGCTGGCGGACGGGACCGTGCTGGACGTCAGCGGCAGGATCCTGGACCGGGAGTTCGCCGTCGAGTACGAGGGCGAACTGCTCGCCGACATCTCGCGGCGCTGGCTGACCGTGCGCGACACGTATGCGGTCAAGGTCGTACGGGACGACGCGGATCCGGCGCTGCTGATCGCCGTCGCGGTGTGCGTGATCCGGCTGGCCGAGCGGGAGCGCGGCGGGGACTGAGCCGCGGGCGTCCGGAACCGTGCGCCCGAACCCGCTGCGGTAGCGGGACATCGTCCTACGATGGTCCCCCGAAAGCACTGCCGGGGTGCCCGTGCGCAGCGGTAACTTAACTGCACAGACAGCAGCCCGCGTACGAACCGTCCGAGGGGTCCCGTGACCGTCCATCCCAGCCTTCAGTCCTCCATCGATGCCTGGACGCACTCCATAGAAGCGATAACCGAGCTGGTGACGCCGCTCGTCGAAGGCGAGTGGAACCGGGCGACGTGCCTGCCAGGGTGGTCGGTTCGCGATGTGATCTCCCACATCATCGGCCTCGAATGCGAAATGCTGGGCGATCCGCGGCCGATCCACACGCTGCCGCGCGACCTCTACCACGTGCGCAGTGAGTCGGCGCGCCGCATGGAGGTGCAGGTGGACGTCCGCCGGCACCACACCGCGCCGGAAATGCTCAGCGAACTCGAATACACCGTCATCCGCCGTTCCCGGCAGCTGCGCAACGAGTCCCGCCAGCCCGACGCGGTGGTGCGCAGCCCGCTCGATGAGGACCGGTCGCTGGAATTCGTGCTCCAGCAGCGGGCGTTCGACGTCTGGGTGCATGAGCAGGACCTGCGCCGGGCGCTCGGCAAGCCCGGCAATCTCGACTCCCCCGGCGCGCAGGTGACCCGCGATCTGCTGGTCAAGGTGCTGCCCGGTGTCGTCTCCAAGAGGGCCCAGGCGCCGGCCGGTTCGGTGGTGGTCTTCGACGTCAGCGGACCGCTGGAGTTCCTGCGTACGGTCCGGATCGACAACGAGGGCAACGCCACCATCGACGGCAGTGTCTCGCTGGGCCCGACGGTGACGCTCGCCCTGGACTGGGACACCTTCCACCAGCTCGCCTGCGGCCGGGTGCGCCCGGCGGCGGTCGCCGAGCAGATCAAGATCGATGGTGACCAGGAGCTGGCCGAGGCGATCCTCCACCACTTCGCGGTCACGCCGTAGCGAGGTCGGGCCGGCGGACCATGACGCGTCGGCCGGCCCCCGTTTCACGTGAAACAGCACCACTCAGGCCGGCACATGCACCGCCTCGACCCGGCTGACGACCAGCCGCTCGCGCTCACGGAGGGCGGCCCGGCGGCGCAGCCGCAGGATCTGTGAGACACCGACCGCTTCGAGGACGAAGACCGAGGCGAAGGCGATGCGGTAGTTGTCGCCGGTCACGTCGAGCAGGACGCCGATCGCGAGCAGGGTCGTCATCGAGGCGGTGAAACCGCCCATGTTGACGATGCCGGAGGCGGTGCCCTGGCGCTCGGGCGGATTGGCGGGCCGGGCGAAGTCGAAGCCGATCATCGACGCCGGTCCGCAGGCGCCCAGCACCGCGCACAGCGCCATGAGCAGTCCCATCGGCGCATGGGCGGACGGCCAGCTCAGCACGAGCGCCCACAGCAGCGCGGTGGTGCCGACCGTGCCCAGCGCCAGCGGCAGGCGAGCGGCGTGGTGGCGGGCGATGATCTGGCCGTAGACCAGCCCCACGGCCATGTTGGAGAGCACCACCAGGGTGAGCAGTTCACCGGCGGTGCCGCGGGACAGGCCCTGTGCCTCGACGAGGAACGGCAGCCCCCACAGCAGCAGGAAGACCATGGCCGGGAACTGGGTGGTGAAGTGCACCCACATGCCCAGCCGGGTGCCGGGCTCCCGCCAGGCGTCCGCGATCTGCCGGCGCACGAACCCGGCGCCGGTGTGCCCGGCCGGGGCCGGCGGCGGCTCGAAGCCCGCGGGATGGTCCTTGAGGAAGACCAGCAGGACGATCAGTACGACGATGCCGCCGGCCGCACTGGCGGCGAAGGTCGGGGTCCAGCCGAAGGTGTGCAGGAAACGGGCCAGGACGAGGGTGGAGACCAGGTTGCCGGCCATCCCGACCAGTGCGGCGATCTGCGCGATCATCGGGCCGCGCCGGGCCGGGAACCAGCGCGAGCCCAGCCGCAGCACGCTGATGAAGGTCATCGCGTCACCGCAGCCCAGCAGCGCGCGCGAGCCGAGCGCCATCGGGTACGAGGCGGAGAGCGCGAAGCCGAACTGGCCGACGGTGTAGAGGACGACGCCGAGGGTCAGCACCTTCTTGGCGCCGAGCCGGTCGACCAGCAGGCCGACGGGGATCTGCATCCCCGCGTACACCAGCAGTTGGAGGATGGAGAAGGTCGACAGCGCCGAGGCGTTGATGTGGAAGCGCTCGGCGGCGTCCAGCCCGGCCACGCCCAGGCTCGTGCGGTAGGTGATCGCGACGAAGTAGACGGCGACGCCGATGCCCCAGACCGCCATGGCCCGGGGGCCGCCGGGCGGATCGGAGGGCAGCAGCCGGGGGGCGCCGCCCCCCGTGCCGGAGTGGGCGGAGCCGCCGCCCACGGAGCCCGGGCCGGAGCCGCCGTCTATGGAGCCGTCCGGTCCGCCGGTGCCACCGCTCATCGCACGTCTCCCTGGGCCAGGTTGCGGACCCAGCTGACGTGCCGGTGCACGGCGTCGGTCGCGGCGTCCGCGTCGCCGGCCCGCAGCGCGTCGAGGATCTCGGCGTGCTCGGCGATGTTCTTGGCGATCCGGTCGGGGTGGGCGTGCATCACCGCGACGCCCATCCGCAGCTGGCGGTCGCGCAGCTGCTCGTAGAGCCGGTCCAGGATCTGGTTGCCGGTGCTGCGCACGATGGCGGCGTGGAAGGCGCGGTCGGTGATGGACACGGCGGCGAGGTCACCGGAGGCGGCCTGCTCGCGCATGGTGTCCAGCAGCTCGGTCAGCTCGGTGAGCAGCGGCTCGCCCGCGGGCACCGCCTTGGCGGCGGCGTGCTTCTCCACCAGCAGCCGGGTCTCGACCACGTCGGCGATCTCCTGAGCGGAGACCGGCAGCACCATGGCGCCCTTCTTCGGGTAGAGCTTGAGCAGCCCCTCGACCTCCAGGCGCAGCAGTGCCTCGCGCACCGGCGTCCGTGACACGCCCACCGCGTCGGCCAGCTCGCCCTCGGTGAGCAGCATGCCGCCCTCGTAGCGGCGCTGCAGGACGGCGTCCTTGACGTGCGCATAGACCCGCTCGGCGGCGGGCGGCTGCTTGGCGGCGGATTCTCTGGCGGGGGCGGTGGGCGGGGACGCTGACGGCATGCGCACAGGATAGATACAACAGGTATGCGTCCGAAACGTGATTCCGCGATGCGGACGATCGGTGGGTGCGGACGACCGACCGGGGCGGCCAAGGGGCGTACGTCAGCCCGGCATCCGGCCCTGGGCCACCAGGCGGTCCACGACCTGGGAGTGGGCCGGTGCACAGCGTTCCCGGGCCTCCCGGCGGTCGAACCAGGCGTACTCGGCGATCTCCCGGCCCGGCACCGGCACGATGTCCTGCGGTCCGCCGGTGAAGCACGTCATGTGCAGCCGGCGGCCGTTCTGCCCGTGCGCGACGTCATGGATGACGAATGCCTCCGTCAGCGCCCCGGCGGCGACGTCCAGGCCGAGCTCCTCGAACAGCTCCCGCGACAGCGCCTCGCGGGCGGACTCCCCGGGCTCGTACTTCCCGCCGGGGAGGTAGAACGTGTCGTTGCCGCGGGTGCGGACGCTCAGCAGCCGGCCGTCCCGCACATGCAGCCAGCCCACCGACTTCAGCGGCGCCGCCCGCTCGAGTACGAGCAGCGGACGGCCGGTCTCCTCGTCCACCCGCCGCCCCCGCTCGGTGAAGCCCAGGTGCGCGAAGAAGCGGCGGGCGCGGGCATTGCCCTCGAAGACCTCCAGGGTCAGCGCGCCGTACCGGGCCGCCGCGTGTTCCACCAACTTCCGCCCGACACCGCGACCTTGGGCCTCCGGCGCGACGCACAGCCCGCCGATCTCGCCGCCGGGGAACAGGCCGAGCAGCCCGATGACCGTGCCCGCGCGCTCGGCGACCCAGTTCTCGGCCCGGACGAGATACGCCTCGCGGAGGATCCGCGCGCGCTCGCCCGCGCCCTCCCCCTTGAGGAACGGATGCGCCCGGCGCACGGCCCGCGCCCAGAGGTCGACGACAACGCCCTGGTCAGCGTCCCGGTACCGGCGGATGATCAGCTCGCTGCTCATTCCGCCGACCGTAAGCGGCCCCGTCCGGCAACGGCAAACCGTTTCCCGGCCCCGCTCGCAAGAGGGACCACAGGCGGACGGCGGGTCCACCTCAGGTCTGACCCGAGTCCGTACCTGGCGCGTACGGATCGGCCCGGAAGTTGTGGGTGAATGGAGGGGTGGAGCCGGGGAGGCTCCGGGATTCAAGGGGAGTTGACCATGCAGTCCAGGACGAACGCCGGCCGTCGTGCGCGGAACACCGTCGTACTGGCATTGATCGTCGCCGGTCTGTGGGCGGGGGTCGCGCTGACCCGCGGCGCCGCACACGCCGATGAGTCCGGCCCGACCGGGCCGGTGGCCCACTTCAGCCGGGCCGTGGAACTCATCCGCGGCTGACCGGCCCTACGGCCGGACCGGGTGCGGCTCGCCGCGGTAGGTGCCGAAGGACCAGCGGTTGCCCTCGGGATCGCGGGCACTGAAGCCCCGTGAGCCGTAGTCGGTGTCGGCCGGCTCGTCGGTGATCTCCGCGCCGGCGGCCCGGGCGCGGGCGCACAGCGCGTCGGGCCGGCCGGTGACGACATAGGCGCCGAAGGTGCCCGGCTGCAGCCCGCAGGGGTCGTCGTCCGCCTCGCGGACGGAACCGAGCATGATGCCGCCGCCCTCGGGCCAGGAGAGCTGGGCGTGCTCGACCCGCTCCCCGTCGCCGTGGACCGCGGTCTCTTCAAAGCCGAACGCCTCGGCAAGGAACCGGATCAGGGCGCGGGCGTCGCGAGCCCGGAGCATCGGCCACACCTGTGGCGCGGGTGCCGTCGCGGAGTCGTGCGGGGACGTGGTGGTCTCGGACGGGGTCGTGGGCATGAGCGCCGCTCCTCCTCGGTCGGTACGGCCCCGGGTGGGCCGCCGGCCTCAGCCTTCCGCGCGGCCGTCCGCCGGGGCTTGGACGTTTCGGAACTCCTCGGCGAGCCACCGGCTGGGCGGACAGCCGGCCAGCGAGCGGAACTCCCGGGCGAGGTGCGCCTGGTCGAAGTAGCCACAGTCGGCGGCCAGTTCGGCGAGCAGCGGAGGCGAGCCGAGACGGGCCGCGGCGCCCAGCCGCCGTCGTGCGCGGTCGAAACGGATGACCCGCGCGGCGGTCTTGGGCGTCAGGCCGGTTTCCTGCCGGAACCGGGCGGTCAGATGGCGGGTGCTCCAGCCGATGTCGTCGGCGAGCGCCGCGACCGGTACGGCGCCCCGGGAGGCGGTCAGCAGCTGCCAGGCGCGGACGACCTCGGGCGCCGGGGTGAGCCCCGCCCTGCCCGGCCGTCGGTCCAGCCACCGCAACAGATGGGCGTCCAGCAGCGCGAACCGCTCCGGCCAGCTGGCGGCCGTCCGCAGCCGCTCGGCGATTTCCCGGCCCCGCGGCCCGAGCACCGCGTCCGCGGGGAGATCGATACCGGCCAGCTCACCGGCCGGCAGTCCCAGCAGCGCACGGGCCCCCAGCGGGTGGAGCCCGAGCTGGATACCGGACTGACGGCCCTGATGCGTGATCAGCGCGGGACGGGTGTGCAGTCCGCCGAGGAGGGTGGCGTAGCTGCCGGGGGCCTGGCCGGGGTCCGGGTGGCCGGCCAGGGTGAGTGGTTCGTCGAGGGTGAAGATCAGGGTCAGCCGGGGCGAGGGAAGCCCGCGGTGCACGGCGGGCGGAACCCCGGCCTGCCGGTATGCGGCGTAGGAGCTGACGTACGGCCGGAGCGCGGGCGCGGGCCGGGCGACCAGTTGCTCGTCAACGGCACCGGGCGGGACGGCAGCGGACGGGACGGTAGCTGGCGCGCCCCTGGCATGCGGGCGGGCCGGTCCGGCGTGGGGGGGGGGTTTGAGGGTAAAAAACCCCCCCCCCCCCCCCCACGGGGGAGCGGGGACCCCAAACCCCCCCCCGGGGAAACCGTATGAGGGGGGCGGG